>CAYTUB010000144.1:0-5487 GCA_964441145.1 uncultured Acidimicrobiales bacterium | reverse complement strand
CGCCAGCAATGTTGCTCGCAACCGGCGGCCCGATGGCACGAACCGCGGCCGACACGGCGTGGGCGCTCGACGCGGTCCGGGGACCTCACTGGGCCGACCCGTTCTCACTGCCTCCCGACGATCGGTCGTGGTATAACCAAGCACGGCGCGCCGATGCTCCCGCCCGCGTGGTGTGGTCCCCCACGTTGGGTTTCGCAGACGTCGATCCGCAGATCGCGTCGGCGTGTCAGGCAGCGGTCGACAAGCTCGTCGCTGCGGGCACGGAAGTCATAGTGGATGACACTGTCTTCTCCGAGCTTCCAATGCGAGGCTTTTGGGTCCACTGGCTCACCTATATGCGTGCCCGGCTCGCACAATATGTCGACACCCCCGAGCTCGAGAAGATCACGCCACACCTACAAGACATCGTCGCCGAAGCTGCAGAGGTAACAGGTGCGGACTCGGTAGATGCGTTGACCCGCATGTTCGCCCGCAATCATGACGTGGGTTCGGTGCTCGAACGGCACGACGCGCAATTCCTCTTGACCCCAACGATCGCCCAGATGCCCCCGACACTCGAGGAAATCGAACGCGATCGCGGGCCCGCTGATTGGGTGCAGATGACCTTTGCGCTCAACATGACTAGACACCCCGCAGGTTCGGTTCCCGTGACGACAGCCGGCGACCTACCCGTCGGGCTACAAGTCGTCGGCCGTCACTTCGACGAACCCGGCGTCCTCGCCACCATGGCCTTCCTCGAGCAACTCCAGGATCTGTCCCCCGTTTGATACCTATACGGTACTTTTTGGGGGACAAATCTTGGAGGGGCGGAGCGTGGGGTACGTCTGCTAGCGTAAACCTTGTGAACTTGCTCCTTGACCTGCGACTTATGGGCCCGGCGAACTGACCACCGTCAGATCGACCGGGATTGCCCATACACGTTTACGCACCTCAAGGAGACCTTCATCATGAGCAGTCGCTCAGCACAAAAGCCATCGGCAATGCCGGTGCACAAATACCAAGCCTTTGCCCAAGTCGATCTGCCCGACCGCACGTGGCCAACGAAGACCATTACCAAAGCGCCACTGTGGTGTTCGGTTGATCTTCGTGACGGCAATCAGGCGCTTATCGAGCCAATGGACGCCGAGCGCAAACACAAGATGTTCGATGTGCTCGTCGCCGCTGGATTCAAGGAGATCGAAGTCGGGTTCCCGTCGGCGAGCCAAACCGACTTTGATTTCGTTCGTGAGATTATCGAGCAGGACAAGATTCCTGACGACGTGACCATCCAGGTGCTCACCCAATGCCGTGAAGAACTGATCCGTCGGACCTTTGAGGCTGTCGATGGCGCGAAGCAAGCAATCGTGCACATCTATAACTCCACCTCGACACTTCAGCGGAAGGTCGTGTTCGGGCTCGACGAGGGCGGCATTGTCGACATCGCGCTCAAGGGTGCACAACTGTGCCGAGACCTCGAGTCGACCACCGATACCCAAATTCACTACGAGTACAGCCCCGAGTCGTTCACCGGAACAGAGCTGCCATTCGCCAAGCGCATCGTCGACGAAGTGATCGATGTGCTCGACCCCACCGACGAACGCACCGTCATCATCAACCTTCCCGCCACGGTTGAAATGAGCACGGCCAATATCTATGGCGACATGATCGAATGGATGCATCGCAACATTGCTCGCCGCGATGAGATCGTGCTCAGTCTGCACCCACACAACGACCGCGGCACCGGTGTAGCAGCAGCGGAGTTCGGTGTGATGGCGGGCGCCGATCGTGTCGAGGGCACGCTCTTTGGAAACGGCGAACGCACCGGCAACGTCGACATCGTCAACGTAGCGATGAACATGTTCAGTCAAGGCGTCGACCCCGAGCTCGACCTCTCCGACATCAACGAATTGCGCCGGACCGCCGAGTATTGCAACCAGTTGCCCGTGCACCCGCGGCACCCCTACGTCGGCGACCTCGTCTACACCGCGTTCAGCGGCTCGCATCAGGACGCCATCAAGAAGGGCTTCGAGGCGTTGGGCAACGACGACTCGCCACTCTTTGAGGTGCCCTACATCCCCATCGATCCCAAGGACGTGGGTCGGTCGTACGAAGACGTCGTGCGTGTGAATAGCCAATCTGGCAAGGGTGGCGTCGCATACCTTCTCAAGGCTGAGCACAGTCTCGATCTCCCCCGCCGCATGCAGATCGAGTTCACCCGCGTGATTCAGGGCATCACCGATCGCACGGGCAAAGAACTGACCTCGTCAAACATTTACGACGAGTTCGATGCCACGTACCTCGGCCTCGACGGACCGTTGCTTCTCAATGGCTTCGAGGTCGCGCAGAACGCGCAAGGCGAGGACCGAACACTGCTGACCGCTCGAGTCACCGAGAACGGCGAACCCAAGGTGGTGCAGGGGTCGGGTAGCGGCTCGCTATCGGCGTTCGTGTCAGGGCTCGAGGAACTTGTGGGGCTGGAGCTCCGAGTGCTCGATTACCACGAGCAGGCCAAAGGCACCGGTCGCGATGCTGTTGCGGTGACCTTCGTGGAGATGCAGATCGACGGCGATGAGCTCTGGGGATGCGGCGTTCACGCCGACATCACGACAAGTTCGATGCGGGCCGTCATAAGCGCCTACAACCGCTCCCGACGCTAGGACTCGCTAGATCGTTCGATTGCGAACGGGTTCTTCTAGGAGATGACGACCGTCTCGTCAGAAGAGATGAGTGTTCCCTCTGAATAGAGGTCGAATCGGACCGGGTGGACGCCCGATGCAATGTCGGTGACGTCGAAGACGATTGAGATGATCCGTTCACCTTCGGCGACCTCGATTGTCTGGTTGAGCTCTCCGTCGAAGAACACCTCGAGGCTGTCGACGGCAGTCAGTTCGACATCGAGGCCGTCGATCTGGTTCGAACCAATCTCATACACAACCGTCAGGAGGCGAGTCGGGATTGTTGTGGTCGTTGTCGTGGTGGGGGCGATTGTTGTGGTTGTTGTCGTCGTTGTCGTTGGGGCTTGTGTCGTGGTCGTCGCGGGAGCGATCGTCGTCGTGGTGATTGGACGCTCAAAGGCCACGGCCGCCGGGATAGTAGTCACCGAAGACTGCGACGCCGCGCCGGCGCCAACAACGGTTGCAGCTACCACGACAGCTTGAGAGCCGACCGAAGCCAGGCGTGAACCGGTCAGTGCGACCCCAGCGATCGTGGCGGACCAGCCGCGCACTGCCTTGAGATCCTCATCGCCGATGCGAATGAACGCCGCGACAACATCGGGATCAAATTGTGTTCCCGACTGCTTCATCAATTCCGCACGCGCGTCAGCAATAGTTTGGGCCTGCTTATAGCTGCGGGCGTGGGTGATGACGTCGAACGCATCGGCGACCGCGGTTATGCGTCCGAACAGTGAGATGTCACCACCTGCGAGACCTAGTGGGTAGCCGGTTCCGTCCCATCGCTCGTGGTGCTCAGTGGCTCCGTGGTAGATCGTGGGACCGAGCGTGCTCTCCAACCGGCGGAGTCGATGCCGAGCGGCTTCTGGGTGTCGACTTAGCGTCTCCCAGTCAGCTCCCGACGGACGGTCGGGCGAAGTCAGAATCCACGGCGGAACATCGAGCTTGCCAATGTCATGCAATAGAGCCGACCAGTTCAACTGCTCAAGTTCGGAAGGCTTGAGCCCCATCTCCTTGCCAATCATCGATGAGTACGCCCGGACGCGCTCGCTATGCCCGCGTGTGAGCCGTTCGTGATCGCCGAGCTGCGTCAACAGCAAGATCACGTCGTCGATGAACTTCGCGTCGAGGCCGCGTGCTTCGGCTTGACGCTTGATGTTCTTTGGATTGCCCTCGCGAAGGGTCGACCCAAACAGTTCTTCAACCGTGGTGTCGAAGGTGTTTGCTCGGTTGTAGAGGGCCCCACCGGTGAGGCGGGACAAGGTGAAGTCGCCAACAAAGATGCTCGTCACAAAGCTGACGATGAGCGCAATGAGTAGCCACGCAAGGAATTCCCACGTGTTACCGAACGGACTCATGACCGTGAGAATTGCAAACGCGACGAGAAATCCGACGATCGCAGGAACCAGGAGCAAAATGGCGCGGAAAGCGGCGGCGGCGCGGCGTTGGCTGGCGTCTTCTTCTTTTTCAATGCCACTTTGTGTCGGTGATTGGGAGTTCACAGGCAACGTTCCTTGCGCTGGTAGCTATTGCAGCACTAACTGCCTTATCGGTCTGAAGGTGTCAACAATTGAGGTGTGCAGGTGTGAGCAAACAACACGTTGGCGGGAAGGCGCGAGGTCCCGGAAGCAACCACCAGCGTTGTGATTACGGCTAAAAGTCATAGACTGCGCAGCTGGCCTGACTTCAGTCGGGTTCCTGGCGACTACGCCTCGTAGTCGCTTTGACGAAATCTGTGGGGCTGACACCGACGAAACCCGTCGAAGTCGGTTCACCGAGCCAAGAGTGGAGATCATGCCAACTATCAACCAACTGGTCCGAAAGGGCCGAGAGTCGAAGCGCCGCAAGGAAACTACTCCTGCGCTCAAAGGCGCTCCTCAGCGCCGTGGCGTATGCACCAAGGTGTATACCACCACGCCAAAGAAGCCGAACTCTGCGCTTCGCAAAGTCTGCCGTGTCCGCCTTACCTCGGGCATTGAAGTCACCGCGTACATTCCCGGCGAAGGCCACAACCTCCAAGAACACAGCATCGTGCTCGTACGTGGTGGTCGTGTGAAGGACCTTCCTGGTGTTCGTTACAAGGTCATCCGCGGCACGCTCGACACCTCTGGTGTACGTGACCGTAAGCAAGCCCGAAGCCGTTACGGCGCAAAGAAGGGCTGAAGCAGATGCGTAAAAATGCAGCTCCACGTCGCGAGCTCACCCCAGATCCCGTATACGACTCAGTGCTCGTCACTCAGTTCGTCAACAAGGTGCTCCAGCGCGGCAAGCGTGCCACCGCTGAGCGCATCATGTACGAAGCGCTCGAAACCGTCGGTGAAAAGACCGGTGGCGAGCCGCTTGCAGTGCTCAAGCGTGCAGTCGACAATGTTCGTCCACAGCTCGAGGTCCGCAGCCGCCGCGTCGGTGGTGCTACCTACCAGGTGCCAGTCGAGGTTCGTCCTCGTCGTGCGAACACCCTCGCAGTTCGCTGGATTGTGAACAACGCTCGTAGTCGTCGTGAGCGTTCAATGGCGCAACGCCTGGCGAACGAACTTCTCGATGCATCGAACTCCATCGGAACGTCGGTCAAGCAGCGCGAAGATCTCCAGAAGATGGCCGAATCCAACAAGGCGTTCGCTCACTACCGCTGGTAGTAAAAAGGTAACGTGCCTGGCACGTTCCAAAGATCTGGAAGAGAGTACGAAGTGGGCACGTCCGTCAGGGCGTGCTCGCTTCCAGTTTTGGCGCCACTGAATCGACCCGAGATTGCGGGGGTCGGTCTCGCTGATCTGCTTGATATCGAAGTCGAATAGATTCATGCAGAGATGACCCGTATTTCCACGACATCCACATT
>CAYTUB010000143.1:0-5633 GCA_964441145.1 uncultured Acidimicrobiales bacterium | reverse complement strand
CGAATCGGTAGACGCCCTACGGTTGCTGGCCTTCTTGCCGCTGGTTCGTGCGCTTAGTACTACCGGGGCTGATGTCCTCACCGGCACGGACAAGCAGCGGCTCCGAATCATCGGCACATTTGGTGCTGGGATTCTAAACCTGGTCCTGAACCTGATCTTCATCCCTTCTTTCGGTTGGCCTGCCGCCGTCGTCACAACTCTCGTATCTGAGATTGCGTTGATGGGATGGGTTTGGGTTCACGTGCTACGCCGTGGTGCTGAGATCTCGGCGTAAGGCGGACAGATCTCGTTTCCCTCGAATTCGGCGAGGCGTGCCAGGCCCGAATGCTGCGTTCTGGGAGCGCTGAACGATGTTGAGTGGCTCACTTCACGCAATTTGCTGTTTCGTGTTGAAGATGCCTTCAAGCTTGCCGAGATTCGTCCACATGCGCAGCAAGTATTGGGATCTTGTCGTCCGATTGTTGCGAGTGCCAAGTGCCGCAATTCCCCATACGAAGACCTGTGCCGCGGCCTTTACGGAGACCAGAGCTACCTGTTTGTGAAGCAGCGACCCCTCGAGTTTCACGGTCTGGCGGCCGTAGATTTGCCCGAGACGTCGCCTGCGGTCCTTGATCCATTTCCAGGTGGATCGTTCAGTTGGGACTGTTTCAACAGCGATAGCGTCTTCGCAGTCGATCAATGTCAGCCCACGGGCTTCAAGTTGTCGAAACATCATCGAGTCCTCGCCACCGGTTAGGCCAAAGGCCTCGTCGAAGGGGCCCTCGATACCGGCCAAGATCCCTGAGCGGACAAGTGTGTTGCCAGTGCGTCGTGCAGTAGAAATTGTCCCGGTGCGATGAATCGGACGGTGGTGCAACGGCTTCAACCAGTCCGCAATGGGCCCCTCGAACGATGGTATGACTGGGCCGTAAACGACATCAGCATTGAATTGGTCAGCAGCATCCAGCAACCCTTGCAGACAGTTCGGTTCGGCTACCTCGTCGTCGTCGACGAACCAGATAAACGCTCCGCTCGCCGCTGCCACGCCAGCGTTTCGCGTTATGGCGATATTGCGTAGGGGTTGTTGCAAGTAGCGAGCGGGAAGGCCGCTCGACGCTTCGAACTCTTCGACAACGGGTTGGGCGGTCGGAGGAGCATTGTCAACGACCACAATCTCCACATCGACGGACTCCGCAAGCCGTTGACAATCGATACTCGCTAACAGAGCAGCCAGGCCCGCTGGTCGCTTGTATGTCGCTATACAGATGGTCACGAGGGTCATAGCTCAACTCGCTGACTAATAGGCAGTTTCAGTTTCAGAGAAGTGCTTTGTTCTACCGGCTTGGGGCGCGTGGTCTTGAAAAC
The DNA here is from genome assembly GCA_964441145.1 of uncultured Acidimicrobiales bacterium. GTDB lineage: Bacteria > Actinomycetota > Acidimicrobiia > Acidimicrobiales > SHLQ01 > SHLQ01. The sequence goes on along the minus strand of CAYTUB010000143.1, from coordinate 4,289 downwards.
GTTGGCGCTTTCCTTTTTGTCTAGCAGCCTCGGTGATAGCGACGACGAAGATAATGAACTGGATTGAGCGGGAGATAAATCCAGATTCCGTTGTAGAGAAAACAAAGCCCAGGGAAATAAACGCCGCCGGGAACATTCCGAGCGCCGAAGGTACCGCTCGGATCCTGCGTGTACTCCACAAGAGACCTCGTGCATAGATGCCGGTCAAAATGAGGGCGCCCAGTGGCCCCACCTCAAGAAGCGCATCGATCCAAGCATTGTGAGCATGGGGTGTATTGAAGGCCCGCAGGAGGATTTCGAAATCATTGTTGTTGTTACCCCAGAAGCCGCCGCGTCCGAAACCGAGTAGGGGGCGTTCGCTGACGCCGAAGGTGAACGAGTGCAGCCACAGCGGTGCCCGGCCAGTGAAGGTAGCGTCCTTTCCGAGTAGGCCGGTAGCAGCGGCGAGGTTGGTTGCCGACAGCGTGATGAGCAAAGTGAAGACCACAAACATCGAGACCATCGTGGCGCCGTATAGCGTCTTACGGCCTCGGAAGCCGAGGTATACCAGACTGAGGATGGTGACTCCGATAACTCCACCTAGAGAGGTGCTGGATCGGGACCCGAAGATCAGTATGAGGTTGAGTAGAGCAAAGCCGGGCCAGATGACCCAGCTTCTCGAAACTCGAGCGTGCGTTGCGCAGACGACGAAGCCGAGGGTCGCCGCCCGGCCAAGGCTGTTCTTTTGCGCGGTGATTCCGTTCCAGCTTCCGTCGTTTCCGTCACCGAGGCTGATTTGGAAGGTACTGAGGTCCTGGAAGATCGCTATGAAAGCGAGGTTGATCAGCGCTCCGGCAGCGAAGACTCCCGCCAGTATCGCGACCGTTTCTCGAAGTTCGAAGCGGACTACGAGGTGAAGTGCGGTGATGTAGGTGATGATTAGGACGACGCCTTCTTGGAAGGTCGTAGCAGCTGCGGCAGACCAAGCTGTCGATACAAAGGCCAACCCGACAAACCAGGCGATTAGAGGTTCTCGCTTTGATGCGTTCAGGACTACATGCCAGTTTCCGTTTAGGCAGACCACGGTGTGGACGAACAACAAAAGAAAGAGGGCTTGAGTGATAATGCTTGACTCGGCTTCTCCGCCTCTTGCAAAGACCAGCCATTCCGGTGGGGTGCCCCAGGCGTAGGCAAACAGAGTTATGAAAATAACGACCCGTTCACGCAACCCAGGCCTGCTTAGGTGGGCGAGCGTTGACTCTGGCTCGGCTGAGACCTGGGGAGGTTGGGCGAGAAGTGTCACTGCGAGGACCTGGCGGCGGAGACCCGCTCATATGCGTATCGGTCACGTCCGAGGCGTGGGCCAGCTTCGCTGTTGTCACGGTTCAGAATTGCGCCGACAACGTTTCCGCCGGATCGGTCGATCTCTGCTCTGACTCGAAGCAGGGTGTCGGTATCGGTCCGACTGCTGTCCACAACGATGATGGTTCCGTCCACCGAACTTGCAATGGCGGATGCATCGGCAGCGCTCAGCACAGGCGGCGCGTCAACTAGGATTATGTCGAATTGGTCCTTTAACTCATCGACCAGTTTTGCGAACCGGCTGGTTGCCAGCAGTTCACCTGGGTTTCCGGGCGGAGGTCCGGCCGGTACAACGACGAGACCAGGGGTCCCAGGTGCGGCAACGAGGATGTCTGAGATTTCGGGATTGGCAAGCCAGTCGCTCAGCCCCCGGTGGCTGGTGGGAATCCCTAAAATTCGTTCCAAGGTTGGTCGTCGCAGGTCCGCATTCACAAGACAGACCGTCGTCTCGCCCTGCGTCAACGCAACGGCGAGGTTGGCTGAGGTCGTGGACTTGCCCTCCGCGGGTCGACCACTCGTGATCAAGAAAGTTTGAGCGTCCTGCGTGGCCCCGAGAAACTGAACCGATGAGCGAAGTCGGCGGAAAGACTCTCGCGCTCGTTGCACTCGAGCCGATCGCCCGCCAGCCAACATGACTATCGCAGAAGATCCACTTCGGTTCGAGATTCCGAATGACGGAATGGAGGCCAAGACACTTGTGCCGAGTGCCAGTTCGACATCACCAGACTCACGAGCCGTCCGGTCGAGCCGGTGCAATACGAACGCCAGGGCTACGCCAGCACCCAGTCCAAAGATGAGGCCAACTGCTTGAAGAATTCGATCGCCAAACCCGTCTGGCATCTCAGGGATCGACGAGAACTGAAGTACTTCCGCTGGGGCGATTCGCGTCCGCTGCGCGAGTTCGGCATCGGCGAGGTCCGCCGCGGGGATTCGTCGATCGTTGAAGAGCTGAGTCAGAACGGTTCTCGCACTGGCGAGTTCATCGCCCAGCGCGGCTGCGTTCTCTCCGCGCGCAATTATTCGTGCCCGCTCAGTGGTGAGTGCGTCAAGCTGTTCGGTCACGTCGGCGATCTGCTCGTCGATGCTCTCGACAACCACTCTCAACTCGTCGACCGTCCGTCCATCGAGATCGCTGGCCTGTTCAACACGAAGGCTTACGTACTCCTGAGCGAACGAGTTGACGACCAACTGGGCTTGCTCTGGATCTGTATCGCTGTATCGGACCTCAAGAGTGTCGCTGTCGTCCACGAACACAACTTCGACATCTTCTAACAGGTCCCTCCCGGTTTGAAGTCCAGACGATGCTGCTGCGACCCGGTTAGCGACGGTGTTCGAGTCGATGACTTCGCGTTCTCGTTCCAGTGACGGGGCGACCAGGCGACCATCGATCGATCCAACCGAGGTGGGGTTCACAAGGACTCGCGCTTCAGCAGTAAAGGTTGCGGTCCTAGTGGAGGTGAACAGAATCGCCAGGATGAGAAACGCGAGTCCGGAGACTGCAATCAACCACTTCCGCTGGCGAATTGCTGCAAGGTAATCCTCGAGTCCGGGCGTCTCGCGCCCTTTCGATTCTTTTTCAAACATCATTGCTCGCCTGGTTCCTTTGTCGGGCTAATTGTAACTGTCATTGCCTTCGTCGTCAGCTCGACGGGCATGGACCGAAATCGGCTTGAACGGGTGTGTGGTCGGAGAACAGAACTTCGGGCGCTTGGGCATCCGCCACACACAGGCCTTCGCTCACGAGAATGTGATCGATTCGTAACTGCAGAAGCGTGTGCCAAAAGTCGCGGCCTCTGGTTGGGCCAGCCCACCGATTTGTGCGCATGGCGTCGGTCAAGCTCGAGGTCAGGTCTGCAAAGGCTGGTCCTCGATCGACGATGTTTAAGTCGCCAACCACGACCACGGGGTCTTCTTCAGCTTCGATTGACCGGGTAATTGCTTGAACAATCTCGTCTTGTAACCCAAGACCTACTTCGTACACCCCGTCACCGGTCCCGGGCCGCGGAATGTGAAGTGCGTACACGATCAAGGGCCCATGGTCGGTTTGCACCCGGGCCCGTATTCCCGGCAGTCCACCTTCTACCTCGTTGGACATCGGGTCATCGAGACGCTCGATTACGAAGTTTGAGTACAGCCCGATGCTTGGCGCGTCTGCACCGCGATACGAAGACTCGAGACTCGCCGGGCCGACGAAAGGAGGATCCGGGTCTAGACCGGTGAGGTCTGTGGCGAAGTATTCATAGCGAGTACGTAGTTCATCATCGTGGGTCTCTCGTAACTCGACCCCGAAGAAGATGTCTGGTTCGCGGTCAAATACGAAGAAGCCGAGTTCGTTGTCGGTGAAGAACTGCTGAGCGAGGTTTATCGAGGCGATTCGAGAAGTCTCTGTCGGCGTGGTTGTATCGAGAGGCTGACCGGGCAGCAGGATGGCTACGACGTAGAAAGCAGTCAGAGAGATGACAAGCCCGAAAAATGGCAAGCTTCGAAAATACGCAGCGAGCAGAAGTGAAAGCACCGCAGCTCCGACTGTCAGAATCGGCAGAAGGATGGCGATCAGTTCAAGTGAAGAGTGAAAATCCTCAACCAGAAACCATAGCCATGGGACCAGTGCGATGAGCCACAGCAGTTGGGGTCTACGCCGCTGACGCGCCACAGGATGGTCCGAAAAAATCCTGATGTCATCTACTTGTTCCCGCGGCGGGGCAGCGTTAGGTAGAGCCACCTCGCCAGAGTATGTCTCGAGCAATTTTGCGTCCTGAGCTATTTGGCCTGTATTGGCCGAGGCTAGTGCGCCTGGGCCGGATCTGGGCTGTCGGGGTTGACGCCGTAGCGAACGATTGCCTCGGTGACCACGCTACGTTCGATGCGTCCGTCGTCGGCGAGAGCCGACAAGACGGCGACAACGATATGGGCCGCATCTATCTCAAAGAACGCACGAAGAGCCTCGC
>CAYTUB010000142.1:0-5783 GCA_964441145.1 uncultured Acidimicrobiales bacterium | reverse complement strand
CGTTCGGAAGGCCTTTGAGATAGTCGAAGGTGATGTCGTCGGGAGCGATCATGCCGGCCTTGGCGCCGAACTCGATCGACATGTTGCACACCGTCATGCGGCCTTCCATCGAAAGGGCTTCAATGACCGGGCCACGGAACTCAGCGATCGCGCCGATGCCTCCGCCCGTGTCGCACTCGGCCAGAATCGCGAGGACCACGTCTTTGGCCGTCGACCCAGCGGGAAGCTCGCCATTGACGGTGATCGACATAGTTTCTTGGGCTGGCTGTTGCAGCGTTTGGGTGGCGAGAACGTGCTCGACCTCGCTGGTTCCGATGCCAAAGGCCAGTGCCCCGAACGCGCCGTGGGTGCTGGTGTGGCTATCGCCGCAGACGATGGTCATGCCCGGCTGGGTAAGGCCTTGCTCGGGGCCGATGACATGCACGATGCCCTGGTTGACGTCGCCCATTGGATAGTGGGTGATGCCAAACGCTTCGGTGTTCGCTCGAAGGGTGTCGAGTTGCTTGGCCGAGATCTCATCGGCGATTGGCTTGTCGATGTCCTTGGTCGGAACGTTGTGGTCATCGGTGGCAATGGTTAGGTCAGGTCGACGTACACCGCGGCCGTTTTGGCGAAGGCCATCGAAGGCCTGCGGAGAGGTGACCTCGTGGACGAGGTGAAGGTCGACGTAAAGCAGGTCGGGCTGTCCGTCTTCACTATGAACGACGTGTTCGTCCCACACCTTTTGGCTCAGAGTTCTTGGTTGCTCAGTCACAGCATTGAAGGCTACCGCTGAGCGTGCGCGACGAGTTGTCCGCGTGCCGTGTCACACGGCAAGGTGACCTGCCTGTTAGCTGAGCTCGACGGGTACTTCAATCTCATCACCGTCGCGAATGACGGTCAGTGTCACCGTGTCGCCGAAGTCGGTGTTGTAGGTGATCTGCAAGTTGAGGTCCTCGGGAGAGGCAACAGGATTCCCATTCAGTTCGGTGATGATGTCGGGGTTGACCGGTATGCCGAGTCCCTGGACCTGTTCGAACTCGGGGTCCGAGAAGCCGGCATCTTCGGCGTTACTTCCGGGTGCGACAGCCAGTACGGCAAGGCCCGTGGCGGGTAGGCCGGCCTCGTCACGTATGTCTGCGGGGAGTCCGCTGAGGTTGCCCATGTTCGCACCGAAGACGGGTCGGCTGTCTTCTAAGGTCGACACTCCGCCAGTTTCGAGGTTCGCGAGCGTCTCGATGACGAGGTTCGACGGTACGGCGAAACCAATTCCGGCGAACGCCCGGGCCTCCGGGTTGAAGATGGCGGTGTTGATCCCGATCAGTTCACCCGACGATGTCAGTAGTGCTCCGCCGGAGTTTCCTGGGTTGATCGCTGCGTCGGTTTGGATCATCGGCACGCTTACGTTGCCGATCGAGGTGACGAGACGATTGATCGACGAGATGTTGCCTGTCGTGAGAGTGACGCCGAGTCCGAATGGGTTGCCGAGAGCGATCGTCTTTTGGCCTTTGACGGCGAGATCGGAATTGCCCAGCGGTACGGGCTCGAAATTGGGCAGCTCGACCCCATCGATCGGTTCGAGTAACGCGAGGTCAAACGACGGATTCACTCCGACGACTCGCAGGCCGAAGGTGTCGAGCTCGTTTGCCCCAAAGGTGGCAAAGATCGTCGAGTCTGAAAGCATGTCGCTGGTTCCATCGACCAGTGTCGGCATGGCGACGTGAAAGTTCGTGATGATGAATCGTTCGCCATCGAGCTCGATCAGTACACCACTGCCGCTACTTTGCTGGGGCGGTGTCTGGAACTCCGGCGGGACGTTCTGGTCGGGAAGCAAGAGATCGTCGGGGGTATCTCCCTCAGCTCCGAGGGGGAGCATTGCTTGTCCGCCGACCGTGACGGACAGCGCTGCGGTGGAGTCTCCAAAGCGCTCGGCGACCGCGATGGTGTTGAGCTCGTCCTCGGTTGGACCGAAGGCATCGGCCAGGTCTGCGCTCGATATCGATGAGCTTTCGCTGTTTGTATCGCTGCTCGCTGTTACCGCGTTTTCCTCGCCGCTGCTGGAGCACGCAGTTGCGAGTAATAGCAGTGCTGCGAATATGGCAATGAGTGGGTTCCGCGCTTTGATCACCGACATACCTTACAGAAGCTGTCAAAAAAGGGAGAGCGCGAATGTCTCGATCGCTCAGTCCCACTATTAGGCGGCTCGGTCGATGGGTGGGGCACTGTCCCGAGCACGACGTTGCTCGGTGAGATAGTTCACTGCGGCATCAAATCGCATTGGTCGAGCAAAGAGATAGCCCTGGAGAAGATCGGATCCTTGGCTTTCCACCCAGGCTGCTTGGTGCTCCTCCTCGACGCCCTCTGTCACGAGAATGAGGTCGAGGGAGCGTACGAAATCGAAGGTGGCTTGCAAGACCGGGTCGATCGATTCGCTATTGATTCTTGCAGTGAACGAACGATCGAGCTTTAGGACATCCACCGGCAATTCGTTCAACGCGAACAGCGATGAGTATCCGGTACCGAAATCATCCATGGCGACCGATCCGCCGGTTCGTCGGAACTCCGCGAGCACGTCGAGGTCGACGTCATCGCTAAAGGCTGCAGTTTCGGTGATCTCGAGTACGAGGGACTCCGGCGGGATTGCGTGCTTGTCGAGTAGGTCGCCGATAGCCGTAAAGAGATCCGGATCAGAGAATTGCCGGCGAGAGACATTGACGGCTACGGCGAGGGATGGGTTTTCCGGGAACTGTTCGCGCCACTTTGCGAGATCGCCGAGTGCCTGGTCGAGAACCCAACGACCGACCTCGACGATCAGATCGCTCTTCTCGAGGTAGTCGAGAAACTTGGCCGGCAAGATCGTCTCGCCGTCATCGCTATCGAGACGTAGAAGCGCTTCGAAGCCAGCAACGTGGCGCGTGCCGCTCCTGAGTATGGGTTGGTAGACGAGGGAGAAGTTTCGCTTGTCGACGGCTCGACGAATTCGCATCTGTGCGTTCAGCTCGTTCTGAGCTTCTTCGCGCATTGTTTCATCGAAGAGTACGACCCGACCCTTGCCTGACGCCTTGGCCTTGTACAAGGCAATATCGCCATCGCGCAACATGTCAGTCGCTTCGGTCTGGTCGGTGGCGTGAACGAGGCCAATGCTTGTTGAAGGGTAAATCTCGACACCGGACAGGATCGTTGACCGTCCAATGTTCTCGAGCAGCGAGTTTGCAAGATCCTCGACGAGCAGCGGTTCAATCCCAGCAATGGCGAAGGCGAACTCATCTCCACCCATCCGGGCGACGGTGCAGCGCCCTCGTGTTGTTGCGGTGAGGGCTCGTAGTCGGTCAGCTATGGCGCACAGCATCTTGTCCCCGGCTTGATGGCCGAGCGAATCGTTGATCACCTTGAACGAATCAAGGTCGATGCTCATCAGGCTGAGGCCGGAAGCCGCTTCGCCGGTCGGGCTCTGGCAATCCGAGAGATATGCCGAGAGCGAGCGCGCTAGTGCCCGGCGATTTCCCAGTCCGGTGAGCGCATCGTGGTAGGCGTTGTGCTCGAGCTGGTCAAGTCGTTCTCGCTCCACGGTGATGTCGGCCATCGCTCCAATAACTCTCGTCACCCGGCCGTTCTCAGTGAAGGAGGCAAACCTGAGTCGTAGCCAACGTGGTCGACCGGCGGTGGTGATGGTGATGACACATTCGAAGGTTTCCTGGCGCTCGCGAACCAGCGCGACGAGCCCGCTGCGAAGCATCGCGAAATCGTCCGGATCGAGAATGTTGGCAACGACGCGCGTAGGAATCGAGTCCGCGGTGATCGGCAGGTTCAGTAGTTGGGCTGCCCGTGGTGAGATGCTCGACGAGTCGGCCGCGACGTCGTAGTCCCAAATTCCCTCGCTTGTGGCCCGCATCGCGAGTGCGTAGCGGAGCTCGCTCTCTTTGAGCTTTTCGAGGGCGCCCGATGAGCTCGCAACGTCGATGGCGAATCCCATCATTCCAACGATGTCACCGCTCGCGTTCCGTACCGGAAACTTGGACGTGGCGTTCTGAACAACCGTGCCCTGAAAGCCGCTGTTGTTTTCGATCAACCCATCGATTGTTGCGCCTTCGTCGATCACGCGACGATCGGCGCCGTAGTACAACTCGGCTTCTGTCTCGGGGTAGATGTCCTGGTCGGACAATCCAATCAATTCGTTGCTTGGGCGCCCTATTGCCTCGGCGTGGAAGGTGTTGACATCGACGAAGTTCGTGTCGACATCCTTGAAATAGACAGCGACGGGCATCGATCGCAGTAGTTCGCGATACATCCGAACCTCGTCGTGGAGGTCAAAGTCCACTCCCTCACCAAAAAGGGGAGCTGGTACGTCGCGGGGGTAGCTGATCTGTTGGGGTTGAGATGTCGACCCATCTGGTTCTGTACCTTCGCGCACAGTCGCCAATCGGCATAGGAAAACCACACCTTTATTGAGAACGGAAATGCTCGTTAGTTTTGCTAGGCGGCTCGGCGATGCAGGGGATGAGTGGCTTGGCAAATCTGGCATTGACATGCTTCAACCCATTCAATACTATTGACCTGGTACGAACCAATCAATTGGGCGCTGGCCGGAAAGGAAAACAATGACAACGCCGACATCGAACTACAAGACACGACAGCTCATCGCAGTAGCGACACTTCCTGCGCTCATTGTCGGGGCGGTGGTTTTCTACGTGGCTATCGTCAACGACCGACTTCCCGCAGAGGTGGCCATCCACTGGGGCCCTGAAGGCACGCCCGATGGGTTCACGTCACGGTCATCATTGCCCTGGCAGGTAGCAGCCGTGCTGGCGGTGACGACACTTCCGGTGACGATCCTTGCACTGTTCCTCGACGGCGCCACCGCCTTTATGCCAAAGGCCATCAACGGGCTCGCCGCCGGGCTGGCGTTGTTCGTCGGGTCGCTGGTGATTCTGGGGGTCACACCACAACTCGATATGACCACGGCTCCCGATCTCCGGCTTTGGGTGATCCCGGTCGCAGCTGCAATCGCCATCTTCGGTGGAGCCATAGCCGCTGGCGTGGCTGGATCCCCGCCTTCGTCACCGCACTCCGATGCCCCCGCTCCCGCGCATGCCAATCGCCACGATTTGTCACCGGGGCAAACCGCGGTTTGGGCTGGGCGCACGCCAACCGGAAAGGCACTTACGATCGCCCCTGTTGGTCTGCTCTTGGTGAGCGTGGTGGTGTCGGCTCTCACCTCGTGGTGGTTGGTCGCCATCGTTGCCGCCGTCTTGCTCGTCGTATTGACGATGTCGAGTTTCAGCGTGACTGCGGGCCCGGCTGGCGTTCGAGTGAGCGGACTGCTCGGGTTCCCTCGTATCACCGTGCCGCTCTCCCAGATCGCCCAGGCATCCCCGGGACGAGTGAAGGCCCGTGAGTATGGCGGATGGGGATGGCGGATAAAGAAGGGATCCACAGCAGTGCTCACTCGCTCGGGCCCGGCGCTCACCGTCACACGAACCGATGGAGCCATGCTGCACATCACCATCGACGACCCCGAGAAGCCCGCGGCGCTCATCTCCACATTGCTCGACCGGAGGGCGCAAGCATGATCCTCGCACTTGACCTTGCATCAGATCGCCCGCTGTTCAACCAGATCGTCGATGGTGTGAAACGTTCTCTCGTCGACGGCCAACTCGAGCCGGGAGAGTCACTGCCCCCCGGACGTGAGCTTGCTGCTGCGCTCGACGTAAGCCTCGAAACCGTCCAGCGGGCCTATCGACAACTCGCGGACGAGGGAGTCGTGACCTCCCGGGTCGGGCGGGGCACCCGAGTCGCCGAGTCGA
>CAYTUB010000141.1:0-5818 GCA_964441145.1 uncultured Acidimicrobiales bacterium | reverse complement strand
CCGGTAGGTTCTACCGACGGTCGACTGGTAAACCCAAGCCTCGAGCGCGAACGCGAGGTGGTCGATTCCATCCAGGTTGAGCGCGAGGTCGTCACCCAACTGCAACTCGTCGTAACGCCGAACGACCTTCTCCGCGAACTGGACGTCGTCTTTGTCGCTGACTCCGACACGTTGGAGCTGAACTTCGTCGACCCTGACCCACAGTTGGCCCAAGATGTAGTGAACAGCTTCGCTCAACAGTATGTAGCTCTCCGTAACGCCGAGGCTGCCACACTTGACGAGGCAAGGATCAGCGAGTTCCGGGTTGAGGCCAACACCTTGATGGACATCCTCGAAGAGATAGATGCCGAGATTCTCACCCTGGAACGCCAACGCTCCACCGCTGACCCGACGGTCATCGCGTCTCTGAACACGCAGATCAACGAAGAGGTCCGAGAACGCACCCAGTTACGAGCTGACCTCCGGTCGGTTAACCGAGACTTCTCCGATGCTCAAATCTCGGCAAACACGCGAACACCGCCCGCGGTCTTCTTGCAGCAAGCCGCGCTGCCGGAGGTACCGACCGGTTTCTCCGACAATATCGTTCGAGCGCTCGGCTTGGTGCTGGGTCTTGGCGGAGGCGCAGCCCTCGCCTTTGTCCTCCAGCGCCTCGATAGGACCGCACGTGAGTCGGGCGATGTCGAGTTGGCACTCGGCACCAGCGTCCTGGCATCGATTCCTTCGTTCGGCCTATCAAACCGCTCTGGTTCGTCAGCGGTTGTCATGCTTACCGGCGGTCGTTCCGCCCGAGTTCAACGAGCTCGCGAAGCATTCCGGCGATTGCGATCCTCGGTGCAGTTCTTGGGCGTCACCCAAGAATCCAAGACATTCCTGGTTACGAGCGCGCGACCTGCTGAAGGCAAGTCAACGACTTCAGCCAACCTTGCCGTGGCCCTCACCCAGGGAGAAACCAGTGTGTGCCTTGTTAACGCCGACCTTCGCCGGCCAACGATCGAAAAGATTCTCGGTATCCCGACAAGCCACCAGGGGCTCAGCGATTGGCTAGCAAACCCCGAGATCACCAACATCATGGTCGCAGTTCCAGGAACTCCAGGACTCGTGGTAGTTCCAGCAGGACCACCACCGCCTAACCCCGGCGAGCTTCTGACGACGAACCGCTTCGCCTCATTGGTCGAAGAGCTAAGCGAGCAGTTCGACATTATCCTGATCGACGCACCCCCGGTCTTGAGCACGGCAGACGCGTCCTCAATCTCGCGGACCGTGGATGGCACGATTGTCGTTGTCGACAGCTCGCGTACCGACACCGACACCTTGCTTCGTGTCCGATCCGAGATCGACCGCTCTGGCGGCAAGGTTGTGGGCGCCATCCTCAACCGCGACAACAGCGAGTCTGGCGGCTCGATCCTGCGCAAAGACCGCTATGCCTATGAGAAAGTCACCGCGGCACGCGCTAGCCGGTAGAAGCACCGATGACAGCAGCGCCACAGATTTCGACCGTTCAGGACATCACCGAAGCACCGGCACAACAGCCGTTCCTTCGGCGACCGGGCGTCGTTGAGCGGGTCATTACCGGCCTGATGATATTTGTGTTTTCATTCTCGCTCCCAACAGAGTGGTTTGTCCGGGTCGGCAACAGCTCAGCAAACACGATTCAGGGCGGCTCACCGTTGACAACGTTGGTGTTCCTGTCCTTCTTGGCCTTCGCGGTTATCGGCCTCAACGGCAACTGGCATATCTTGCGGGCGGCGCTTGGGCGAGAACCACTGGTGCCAGCCTTGGTCGGCCTCATCGGGTTGTCGTCGCTGTGGTCGAACAACTCGGGCGAGACAGTGACCACGTTCGTGGTCATCATGATCACGATGATGGCCGGCTACTACTTGTCGATTCGCTATCACCTCGAAGAAAGCATGTACCTCGCTGGTGTGGCCTTCGCTTTCGGGCTGTTTGCCAACTATGGCTTCATCTTCTTCTTCCAGGACTTTGGGCTGGACACGATCAACGTAGGCACTGATGGCGGAAGCAAGTGGAGCGGGGTCTTTGTGACAAAGAATGAGCTGGGCCGAATCGCGTCGCTCAGTCTGATCGTCTTCTCTTTCTTGGCTCGGATCCGGCGCAGCTTCTTCGTTTGGCCGCTTCTGGCTGTGCTCGCTGGCGTCCAGGTGGTTGCTAGTGACTCTGCAACTTCGCTCGGCGCCACATTCGGGATTATCGCCCTCACCATCGTGTTTCTTGGTTTCCGCGGGAGAAAGACTCTTTATGGGGCAACCGCCGTCACGATGACGTCGATTTTTTCTGTACTGACCGCCCTGGCCGCAACCAACATCGTGGTCGCAACTGGGCTGCTTGGGAAGAACTCGACCTTTACCGGACGCTTGCCCTTGTGGATCGATTCCTGGAACTTCGGGGTGCTGGATCGGTTTTGGTTGGGTCATGGCTGGCTCGCGTTCTGGAATGAGGACGTCTCCTTCCCGGTCCGCATTCGCGCCAACTTCCTGACGCCGCACGCGCATAACGCGTTCATCGATGCGTGGTTGTACGCCGGGCCGATCGCTGCTGCAATTCTCCTAGCGATCTACGTTAGAGGCTTGGTTTGGGGGGCCCGAAACATTCGAACCCAGCCGACCGCTGCGGGTTTAGTGCCGGTGATTCTTATCGCTTACGGATTCATCTTCAGCCTCACCGAGGCTGGCGTAGTCCGCCGCGATATCTCGTTCGTCCTCTTCGTCCTGGCGATCGTGACCGCTGCGAAGAACAAGGGAAAACGCATCTCGTACGTCGAATCCATGCGAGTCCGCGCAACCGAACGAGCCATCACTCGCTGACAAAGCTGAGCCTCAAGGGCTCCCCCTTTTCGGTCGAAGTCTATTGTCATCGAACCGAAACATTTGCACGCTCTTGTGGCGCTGTGCATTCTGGCAGTGTCAATTGGTGCTGTTTTTGCGCTGCGACCCCAGTCTCTAGAGGTGTCGCTGGCAGAAGATACAGCGTCCCGCCAGGTCGGCGCGCCCCGACCCGGCCGCGAATTGAGCAGCATCACCGGCACCCTCGAGCCAGTGGAAGAGCCACAAGGAGCGCCACCAGGGGCGCTCGCGTTCATCGACGAGGATTCTGCACCCGCATCGCCAGAACTTGACCAGATTGGCGACCAAACAGGCTTGGAGGCCAGCGAGGGTGAGGCGGCCCCGCAATCCTCGACATCAACGACGTCTGCCGCAACCACGACTCGCGCCCAGGCAACAACAAACACGATTATCGCGACGACCCCTAGGCCTCTTACGTCACCGAACCGAACTGCCGCCACGACAGACACGTCAACACCAGCACGTAGTTCATCCAGTACTTCCCCGCCAACCACAGCTAGTCGAGCCCAACGAACAACCGACTCGGTTGTTGCCACAGCGCCGGAGACAACGACGCAGCGAAGATCACCTAGTTCGACGGCTCCCCCGCGAACTAGCACCACCCAACGGCCGACCACTACCCAACCGGCAACTACCACTACGCGCTCCCCACGGGAGGAATCGAACCAAGTAGCTAGCGCAACGGTCACGGTGTCGACAAATGGACGCGCTACCGGCGGCCCTTTCTCCGGCACCGACATTAGACAGGCGCTGCTCAATGCAGCGCCTGGGACTACCTTCGCCTTCGCCCCTGGCCAGCACCGCCCACTCGACCTGACAGGCGTCAACGGTTCGTCCAGCCAACCAATCGTTCTACGGTCTGCGGACCCGGCAAACCCCGCTGTCTTCAGCAATGGCAGCCATTCATCGGCCGCAGGCGTGCTCATCAAGAACTCATCGCATGTGGAACTTCGAAACTTGTCGACCCGACGGACGCTATGGGGAATCCGCGTGGAAGCTTCGAACAATGTGGACATCATCGGCGTGTTGATCGACGATGTTGGTCAAGAAGGAATCCGGGTCACCGAACGGTCCGCCCACGTCTCGATCACCGGTTCGACGATCCGGAACACCGGCCAACGACAAGGCAACCACTCATCGGGAGAACCCTTCTCACTCTTCGGTGAAGGCATTTACCTTGGAAGCGGCAACAACGTGAACGACGAGGTGCACCACATCGAGATTCGCAACAACCGCATCTCGCGGACCACATCAGAAGCAATTGATATCAAGCAGCCGGTCCACAACGTTACGGTCGCGAACAATACGATCAGCGACATCCGCACTGCCACTAGCGGTGCGGTAGTTCTCCACGTTCAAAAGAACTGGAGTGCTTCCAATCCGAACATCACGATCGCAAACAATACGATCTCGAACGTCACGACTACTTCGCCATATCGAGATGGTGTAGGCATTCTGCTCGGCTCGTCCGCGACGGTCAGCGGAAACACAATCACCGACACTCAGCACTACGCCATCCGAATTGATGACGACGGCTCACAGGGTGGAAACATCCGTGCGGAGATTCGTAACAACACGCTGTCGCGTAGCGGTGTAAACGCCATCTGGCGCTCCGGGACAAAAGCAAACGTGATCCAGTCGAATAACCGCATTAATTAAGCCCAGCCCCCCGACTACACAATCGCTTCTATCACCGGTACCGTCGAGGGTGCATGGCTGTTCGCTTACTCTTCGCGCGATTTGGCGCTCATGCATGGCGGAACAAGACGCTTGGCATCATGGCCTTTTGGGGCGCCCTATTGCTACTCGGATGCAGTTCCAACGAGACCGCTCCAGCCCAACGGCTCGCCTCCAGTGACAGCGTCGTCCCGACCACCAGGGCCGCTCCAGCACCCAGCGAAGCCACCACTTCGAGCACAACGACGGTGACCACGTCGACATCCAGTACGACGACCACAATTCCGGAATTCGATGAGGTAATTGTGGCTGCGCCCGGCTCCGAAGCAACTTCTACTGACAGCAACGTCGTGTTCGGGGTCGACGCCGCACTCGACATTCTTGCCCCTGGCGGAACCATTGTTCTCGGACCGGGGGTGCACCCGCCGATACACCTGGACGGCGTCGCAGGGGACCCGACTCGTCCTCTAAGAATTGTCGGCGCCGAGGGCGCGGTCGTGCGCGGCGAGAGCCACAGCGCTGATGCAGCCCTTCTGATCACGGGGTCGACTCACCTAGAAATTCGCGATGTGCGTGCAGAACATGCGCTCTGGGGGATCATGGTTGAGTCTTCACAAAACATCGAGATCGTGCAGAACGTGATCCAAGACATCGGGCAAGAGGCCATTCGAGTCCGCGATGGTTCGTCTCACATCCAGATCATCGAAAACACGATTTCGAGTACCGGTCGCCGAACCGATATCGCCACTCCGAACGGTGAAGGCATTTACATCGGGACAGGCACACCTAGCGGAGTCGACGTCGTCACAGAGATCGACATCCTTCGCAACAACATCTTTGGAGTCGCTGACGAAGCGATCGATATCAAGTTGGCGGTCTCTGATGTGCGTATTGCCGACAACCGAATCTCCGATGTGGCTACGGCGACATCAGGAGCGATCGTGATACACCTGAACGCCCCATCGAATGCTGTCGATCCAAACATCATTCTCGAGCGCAACATCATTCGCGATGTCACGAGGACGTCGCCCTACCTAGATGGCAACTGCATCGTGGCAGCGACCACGGTCACGATCGTTAACAACATCATCCATGGATGCGAGCATCGCGGCATTTACCTGCGCGGAGAGGGAGGCATCGCTACGATCCTGCACAACACGCTGATCGATACCGGAACGGAGGGGGCCCTCGTCGATGAGTTCCCGTCCTCAACTGTCGTGAGCCAGAACAATCTGGGACTTAGCGGCGAAGGGAACCATGCGCCAGTAAGTGTCGATTAC
>CAYTUB010000140.1:0-5877 GCA_964441145.1 uncultured Acidimicrobiales bacterium | reverse complement strand
GCCTCCGGCGGGGCGCCGAAGGCGTTACAGCCTTCGTGGCGCCTGAACGATCCCCCTGAAAGGGAAGACGGAAGGTTTGACCTAATGCGAAAAAATCAGCGGCGGAGCCGCTTTCGCATTAGCTCAAACCTGCGTTTCGCAGAAGTAGGTCCAGTCGCCTTTGAACTTGGCTCGTTGGATCGGCGTGCGTGAGCGGGGGCTGAGCTCACCTTCGCGTTGGAAGACCTGAATGTGTTGGTCGAATACTCCAGCTTCACCAAAGACATCGGCCCATGGGCGATCTTCGAGTGTGGTGCCGCGGTATTTGATGACGTTGTGCAGGGTCTCCACAAGGGAGCGGTACAGGCGTCGTACCTCTTGTGTCGACAGGGAGGTCGAGGAACGGTCGTAGCGCAGGCCAGCGTCGAAGAGCACTTCGTCGGCGTAAATCGAACCGATGCCCAGCAGTGCTTTGCCGTCGATCAGGAGCTCTTTGAGCGTTGTTGGGTGCCCTTCGATGAGATCGCGGAACGCGATCCACGACAACGGGGTGTCGATGGGGTCGATCGCAGGGTCGTTCAGGCTTGGGAACTCGGTCATGACGTCGTCTTTGGGGACGACCGCGAACTCGCCGTCACCGTCGGGGTTCACATAGCGGAGTTGTCCGCCTTGGGTGAACGTGATCGTGATCTCGGTGCCGGGTTCTTCTTTGTCTTTGTTGGCGTTGCGCCGAAAGACTCCGGTGCCCATGCGGGCGACCAAGATGTCTTCGGAGTCGAGGGGGAACAGAAGATGCTCGCCTTGGCGGATAACCGCGGTGAGCTTTGTCCCTTCGAGCTGTGCGCCGAAGGACTTCCGGTTCTTGTATCGGGGCAGCATCGACATTCCCGCCGCGGAGGTGTCTTTGACCTTGCGCCCTACGACCTCTCGTTCGAGGTCGCGTCGGATGAGCTCCAACTCAGGTAATTCAGCTTTCATGATTTCCCTCCGGGCTCAAGTGCAGTGAACGCTTCTTCGGCCGCGTTTTGCTCGGCCTGCTTCTTCGAACTGCCACTTCCACGCCCGACCGTAGCTCCCACCGTGACCGTAGCGTTGAAACGTCGCCCATGATCGGGACCCGACGAAGATATTTCGTATTCTGGCCCGGCAAATCCGAGCTCTGATGCACGTTCTTGCAACCGGGTTTTGAAGTCTTTTTCCCCGGGAGCAAGCAGTGCATTCTCGACAGTATCTCCCAATAGGTCCGAGATCATCATCGCCGCCACATCAGATCCGCCGTCGAGGTACACCGCAGCGATGATCGCTTCCATGGCGTCGGCCAGAATCGACTCTTTCTCGGCACCCCCGGAGGACGCTTCACCGCGCCCGAGGCGCACATGGTTGCCGACCCCGATCTTGCGCGCGGCATTGGCCAAACTGGTCGTACTCACGACTTCGGCGCGTGCCATAGCGAGGCCACCTTCGCTCATGTCGGGGGCATCTTGGAACAGCTTCTCGGTAATCGTTACCCCAAGAATCGCATCCCCGAGGAACTCGAGGCGCTCATTCGATGGCTCTCCGACATGCTCGGCGCACCATGACCGGTGCGTGAGTGCATGCGTCAGCAACGTGTCGTCGTCAAAGCGATAGCCGACCGCACGGCAAAGATCGTCGTATCCCGATCCAGCGTCGGGGCTATCACCCAAGGCGTCCTACGACGTAGTCAACGGCATCGCGAACGGTCTTGAGATCTTCGAGGTCATCATCTTCGATGCGCATCTCAATCCCTCGCTCGCCGAGTTCTTCTTCGATCGCCTCGACGAGCTCAATCAGTGCCAACGAATCGGCGTCAAGGTCGTCTTGGAACGAATCGCCTTCGGAAATTCCGGAAGGCTCAAGCTCAAGGATTTCTGCGAGTCGGTTCCGAATAATCTCAAGAACTTCATCGCGAGTGATAGATGCAGACACGGATACTCCCTTTGCGATCGAGCCTGACTGTATCCAGAAACTCCGGATTAGGCATTAACCGCTGCGGTGATCTTTCCGACCAGGTCGCATTCGACCATCTCTGCCGCCACGGAAATTGCGTTCACCATGGCCTCATCGCCCGAGCTGCCGTGGCTGATGATGCACACGCCTTTGGTCCCGAGAAGCATTGCTCCGCCGTAGGTATCGGCATCGAATCGCTTGTAGAGGGGCAGCAGCGCGGGAAGTAATTGTTCAGATGCTGCTTGGGCTTCGGGAGTGGAACCGAAGGCTTCGACCAGCGCATTGATAATCTGGCGAGCCCCGCCCTCAAGTGTTTTGAGCGCAACGTTTCCGGTAAACCCATCGGTGACAACGACATCGACGTCGGCGCCCATCAGGTCACGGCCCTCGACATTGCCAATGAAGGTTGCTCCCTGGGCTGCCCAGTTGACCTTTTCGAGGTGTTCGAAGGCTTCTTTGACAAATGGAGAGCCTTTGCCGGCTTCCTCACCGATTGAGAGCAGCCCAACTCGTGGCTCGTCGACGTCGAACCGGGTTCGGGCAAACAGGGCACCCATTTGGCCGAACTGGACCATCCACTCAGGACGGCACTCGGCGTTCGCTCCGGAGTCCAACAGGACCGTCGGTGTGCCAGCGGGGCTCGGGATTGCGGTGGCGATTGCGGGGCGTGCCACGCCCTTGATGCGTCCAGTCCGCAACAGTGCAGAGGCCATCGTGGCCCCGGTGTTGCCGGCGCTGACCATTGCCGAGGCTCGCCCATCGCGGACAGCTTCGGCGGCGCGCACGAGCGACGAGTCTTTCATGGTGCGAACGCTGCTGCCGGGGTCGGCATCCATCGCGATCACTTCGGACGCGGGGATTACTTCGATGCCGCCAGTGTCGCCTATGACCTCTGGTTGACCGACGAGAACGACGGGAATACCGCGCTCTTCAATGGCCCGCCGAGCTCCCTCGACTACTGCGCTTGGGGCGTTGTCGCCCCCCATTGCATCAACGGCAACGGGCAACATGTCCTACGCCTCTAAATCAGTCGACTTCGATGGCCTGGCGACCGCCGTAGTGGCCACATGAGTGGCAGACCACGTGGGGGCGCTTAGCGGCGCCACAACGAGGGCACGTCGAACGGCCCCCTGCGCGAACGCGCCATGCCGATGCTTTGCGTGATCGGCTCTTGGATTTGGAAGTCTTCTTCTTTGGAACTGCCATGGTTCACCCTGTAAATCTCGGAGGCTGTCAAACAGCGCGGCGCCAAAGATCGGGCGCACAAGCATGACATCGTAGCGTTGTTCGGTCAGTCTTCATCAAACGTGAGAGCAGACAATCCGGCCCACCGAGGATCGATCCCGTCGTCGTCATCATCGTCGCCGCCTTCGGAGTCGGTTTTGCCGGCAAGAGTCGGGAATCGTTCCGGGTCGGCCCCGGTGCATTCGTCGCCACAAAGCGGTGACAACGGCAACGACAACATCAACTCTTCTCGGAGCACTACTCCGAGATCGATGCGATCAGCCACGATTGGATAGGCGTCTGCCTCGTCTGCGGAGACCTGCCCGTGGCTGTCGATGTCGGGAAGGAAGGACACCGTGGAGTTGAGAGATATCTCCTCGCTCACCACATCAAGGCAACGGCGACACTCCCCTTCCCAGCGGCTGCTGATCTGCATCGCAGCGTCGATCCCGCGCATGGTCGGGCGTAGCTCGGCGTGGATCTGCACCTCGGACTGTTCGGGGATCTCGGCCGTGCTGACCTCTAGGCCTGCGGCGATCACCGTCTCATTGACGGTGATTCCCTCTGGACGGTCCGTAGGCCGTCGCTTGAGTTCGGCGATGTTGTCTCGCCGCAGAAGCCGCGCAACGTCGACTACTAACTCTGGCCAAAGGGGTTTGGTCACCCAATCAGGATAAGTCCTGGTCGAACAGACCCGATGTGGCCGGATCAGATTCCGGTTCGGTTTCCTCGGTCAGGTCAATCGCGATCGAGGTTCCCTGCAAGCGATTGCGCCCCGTGGCCACAACGGTGCGAGTGCGATCGAGGATGCCTTCGAGGGACGCGAGTCGAGCGTCGCAGAAGTCTTCGGTCTCGCGACGCATGCGGCGGGCGTCCGCCTCGGCGTCGGCAAGAATTCGTTGTGCGCGTAGTTCAGCGGCCTTGGACACCTCGGTGCGTTCCACCATTCGCTCAGCCTGGGACCGTGCCACCACCATGATCTCGTCGCCTTCGCGGCGCACCCCAGCGAGATACTCCTCGCGTTCACGAAGAAGCCAGCGGGCCTCTCGGAGTTCTTCGGGAAGTCGAGCAATCGCCTCGTGTAGCGCCTCCAACAATGGCTCGCCATTGACTCGAAGCGATGTCGACAACGGCAATGGCGGTGACTGCTCGACCATCTCGATCGCACTGGTGAGAAGGTCCTCAACCTCGGGCACGTGATGGGTTGGAGCGTCATCGTGGCGAACCCGTGCGTGTTGGGGTTCGCCAGCGCCTTGATTTGGGTGCGGAATGGTATCGGTCATGACGAAAACTTCTCTCGTAGGACCCGCATTGCGGGTTCAGGGACCATCGAGGACACATCGCCGCCGTACTTGGCGATCTCACGAATCAAGCGTGACGCGAGAAACGAACGCGATGAAGCCGACGGGATAAAGAGTGTGTGCACACCGGAGATCGCCTGGTTCATCTGCGCCATCTGCAGTTCTGACTCGAAGTCAGATACCGCGCGCAGCCCTTTGACGATGAAGTCGGCTTCCATCTCTTGGGCCAAGTCGACCACGAGGGATGAGAAGGTCGTGATCGAGACGTTCGACAATTCGCCGAAGGTTTCGTTCAACACCGATTCGCGTTCTTCGAGTGTGAGCAGCGGCTCACTCTTTGAGGGGTTCCTCATCGCCGCAACAATGACGTTGTCAAAGAGTCGAGACGCTGTCTCGACGATTTCGACGTGACCGTTGTGCACCGGATCAAACGATCCTGGGTACAAAACGACCGTCACTGGGCGGTTCCTTGCTTGGCGAACACAGTCACCACGGTAGTCCCGTACGTCTTCTCGCGAACGACATCCCAGCTTGGATGTTCGCCAACGACCTCACCGGCCTCGGCAACCAGCCACCGGGTATCGAGGCTGTCGAGCAGCGCTTCCCAGCTGTCATCTGCGTACGGCGGGTCGGCCAGGACCACATCGAAGTGGGTCGATTGACGATCTACCCACTCGAGGACATCGGCCTGAATGACCGTCGCTCGATCGCTGTAGCCGAGGGTTTCGAGGTTGTTTTTAATGCACTCGACGGCTCGTCGATCTTGCTCGACGAAGGTGCAGTGTTCGGCGCCCCGAGAGAGGGCCTCGATGCCGAGCGCCCCACACCCTGCGTACAAGTCGAGGGCCTTCACATCATCGATGACACCAAGGCTGAACAACATGTTGAAGATCGATTCCCGCACGCGATCAGAGGTCGGCCGAGTTTGTGTTCCCTCGGGCGCAACGATTTGGCGACCTCGTGCTTCTCCAGCGACAACTCTCATTAGCGTGCCTCCTCTGGTCCGAATTGGATATCCCAGCGATCAAGACAATCTTCACATCGGTACGGAATAACGGTGCCTGGAGAAAAACCGCCCTCAGGTTCGCGCGGCAACCGGTGACAGGTACCCAAACAGTCGACGCACTCAATGGTGAGCGGCACCTCGAAATTCATCGATTCGAACAGTAGTACCGCTAGGGCGAGAAGCCATGGCGGGCAACGATTATTCGGTGACGGCCCCGCTCCGAGGAGAAGCATCGACACGAGAGTCCAAGGGACCCACATGACCTACCGACACTAGTTCGTACGCCCCAATCGGCTACGTCCCCACGAAGTAGCTGTATTGCTAGTTCCAGCAAGGCATCGGTCCCACAGCTGAGTTGCGAAGCGGCAAAATCGCGACGGAGTCGCTGCCGCATTGCAA
>CAYTUB010000139.1:0-6078 GCA_964441145.1 uncultured Acidimicrobiales bacterium | reverse complement strand
TAAGTGCATTTCATATACTTTCATATTATGTCGATTGTTCGAGTGCACATGGACAGTGCACGTGCCCTCTCGGGGGCATACAAAACCACAGCTGGCGAGATACGCGAATCGGTTGCTGATCTGTCCGGTTTCATTACCGACGCGCTGGAGTTGCTCGGACGGCCCGGTCAGAACTCGGTGTACGGTCCAATTCCTGCCTTGTACGAGGTCAATCGCCATTTGACGTCCGATAAGGACGACCTCGATTGGCGGCTCGACTGGATCGAAATGTCCGACGCCCGCCCCCTGGGCGTAACGGGCCAGGTGCAGTTAGTCATGGGCGACACCCTTCGCGAAACGCTCGAAGACGAGGGCATTGGTGGCAAGTACGCCGAGCTCGTCGAAGAGATGTTCGCCCAGGGCAAATCGCTCAAACAAGCAATCGCCCGAGCAGAGTTTGAACGAGACCTCGATGAGCTTGCCGAGCTCGCAGCCGAGTTCATCGACGACCCCAACAAGAATCCCTTCGACTACCGCACCGTCGACGCCATCGACGAACGGATCGAAGAAATCCAATGGGACCTGCTTGGGAAAGGTCTTATCGATCAAGGTCCCTACGGGCTCGAGCTTTCGATACTTATTGCGTTGCGCGATGCGCTCGTCGCCAAAGAGGAAGGGTCTCCGTTCGAAATCCGACCGAGCGATCTGGCGCGGCGTCACCCGCACGACCTCAGCCCGGAGGCAGAGCTCTTTGCTCGCATCCAGTCCCACGAGCCAACCGCCGAGCTGACAAAGGTTCTCGAAGGGTTGCTCGCATTGCAGTCGTCGTTCACCGAGCAACAGATCGAGGACTACGTCAACGCCAAGCACACCCTGAGCAACCACGAACAATTGCTGGTCGGTCAACTCGGAAAGATCGGCCGCTTCAATCTCACACCGGCTGAGGTAGCCGAACGCAATGCGATCATCGATGAGCTCACCGGCGGCGACGAGCTGGTCTCGCAACGGTTGGACGAGCTGTTGGCCGCCGAGCTTCCGGTCGCCGTGGCCCTGCGGTTGGCGACTATCTCCGAAGACGCAGGCGCGCTCGACAAGCACATCTCGACCCTGCGCGAGATCTACGGCGCGAACGATGTTGGTGAGCCGACTCACTCCGCTGACCAACTCGGGTTGAGCGACAACGACTACTTCACCGGACTCAACGACGACACCATTGCCGAAGTCTTCGAGTTAGACCTGGCCTTTGCTGACCAAGGTGCGCCAGACCCGTTATTGACCGACCAAGAGCGGGCAGCTTTGGGTGAGTTCCACGCCAACTTCGAGGCGCTCGCGGCCCTCACCGCAGTGATGGTGTTCGGCACCAGTTCGCAGGACTACGGCGTTGTCTCCAGCGCGGGAATCCATTGGCATCACCTCGAAGCTCTCGCCAATGGCGAATTCGACGCCACGGTCATCCACGACGGTGGGGCATTTGGAACGTCCTATGACACGGGGCTGAGCGTGTGGGAACTCTTCGCGCTCGAGTACCCGGAGCTGGCCGCAACGCTGACCCCCGCCGAGGTGCAGCGAATTGCGCGGCAGCTCCTCGATAGTCCCGAAGCATGGAACAAAGTGTCCGGGTCTCGGAGCGGCACAGAAATACTCAACGCTGATCAGCACGACTTCAGCGGGTCGACTGCCCGCTCTGGCGTCAACCTCGAAGACCTCAACGGGTTCGATCAGCAGGAACAGCTGCGACACTTCCTCTTCCCATACCTGGAGAGCATCGACACGGCGAACGGCGGCACTGCCGATCAGACGCTGTCCGCTAACGATTTCGCTGAATGGCTGCTCCAGCAACCCGACCTTCCTCACCAGCTACGTGACCAGGTCAACAGCGCGGTGGCAGCCGGGCTCACAGACCAGGGCGGATGGGACTACATATTCCGAACCTTCGAAGTGGCTGGCTATGTCGTTGCAGGTGCGACCTTGGTGTTCCTGCCCGGCGGCAATGTCGCCATCCTCGGAAGCCTCACCGCAGCAGGCGTAGCCGTAGGCGTCGGCGAGGCGGTCGCAGGCCACCAAACGGGCAACGACGACGCTGCCGCTTGGGCCCTCGCTGGGCTCGCCCTCGACCTGATCGACATCGCAGAGGTCGGGACCTTCACGACAGCAGCAAGCCGCGCAGCCCGCAACGGTGGAAGCGAGCTACTCGCCGATGCCTTCGAGGGGTTGCGGCGAACGAATCCCGAGGTGGTGGGGGCGCTCGACGACGCCTTTACCGACCCGCAGATCGCGCGGCTCCTGCATGAAGTCGCTAACAACCACGACCCGGTCGCACTCGCCAGGCTGGAACTTGAGCTCACGTCGCTGCTGACCGCATCCGGCGTCCCCGTTTCCGAGGCGTCAGCCTTCACCAGCAAACTGGTTGCCACAGGCCTCGAGACTCCCGGGCTGTCGGTGGGGAACTACGAGCAGGCTCGCGATTTGTTTGACGCGAACCCAGACTCCATCGATGCGATCGGCCGAGTAATCGAAACCGCGGACGACCCAATCCGGACGATGAACGATCTCACGCTGGCCGGCGACAATGCTGCCGCTGTTGTTGAGACGATGGAGCGGTTCGGCGTCGCCTCTCGCTTTGTGAACCTCGAGAACCCAGGCTGGATTCACTATCCGGACGAGTTCGGGTTCGGTGCACCTCCGGTGCGTACCGTGCTCGAGCCCGGCACGCGAATCGACCGCTATGGCGAGAACTTCGGGCAGTACCTCAGCCCGGCGGGCACGCCGTTCGACCACCGATCGATTCCGCCTTCGCAAGAATTTGATGCCGTGACCGAATTCGAAGTCGTACGGCCGCTGCCGGTTGCCGACGGCCCGATCGCCGAATGGTTCGATCAGCCCGGGAATGGAACGCAGTACTTCATCCCGACCGAGAGTGATGTCCAAGACGCCATAGCCAAGGGATTCGAACTGCCAGACAATATTGTGGTGGTTCCCGACGAGTGGGCCAGCTCCAAGGAGATGATGCTGGAGTGGCTGGAAGCAGAGGAGTACATAGTTCAGGTGGCAGTGAGATGATCGACCCAAAGCCGGCTCCTGTGGACGATGAAGTCGATGCTGCGCGGGCTGCAATCCTTCGTCTGACACAGCGTCCCGACGCCGACCAAATCATCCGCACAGACGAAGAGGCTCCGAATTATCAAGGAGCCGAATGGCTCCAGGAACTCGACGATGGACGATGGCAAATGTGCAGCATTAGCGAGCGGGCGAAGGGCGACGAAGAGCCCAAACGAGGCGCAATTCTGAGCCCGACTTCGGGAGCTCTAGACGATTGGTTTTGGAAGGTCTCAAACGGCAAGGGCGAGCGCTTCCCCAACCTGGTCGTCGTCGCCCGGCAACAGCACCCGGACTTTGTGCAACCCGAAGACCCAGACTGGTCGCCGGAACAACACGGCACCATTCTTGCCCAGGCGATGGAAATGCTTGAGATAGACGCGCCGTATCTCGTTCTTGAAGCTGGCGAAGATGTCCCCGATGACGTCGATGGGTATGTCGTGC
This sequence comes from uncultured Acidimicrobiales bacterium, assembly GCA_964441145.1. GTDB lineage: Bacteria > Actinomycetota > Acidimicrobiia > Acidimicrobiales > SHLQ01 > SHLQ01. The sequence goes on along the minus strand of CAYTUB010000139.1, from coordinate 2,559 downwards.
AGAAACATGGCGACCAAGATGGTGACTTCACTGTGTCTTTGGCATCCGCCGGAGCGATCTCACTGCTTTGGCGAATCGAGTACCCGGGCCCGGCAGACCGTTTCGGTCGTAGCCAAGCATTCAAGGCAATGCTCTCCTACATGACGGACCGCCCATCATTTCGGGACAGGGTTTAGGCGCTCCTGGTGGCTTAAGACAGATCGATCGTGACGACCTGCTGATCGCGTTCGCCGATGAAGTCGAAGAAGGCCATGCGCACCTGGTTGTTCGACGTCCAGCGCATGATCTGGGGGTCGGCCAAAAAGCCGACGTTGCTCGGACGACGGAGATAGTCGGCATCGATCGAGATGCTGCCAACGCGGTCGCGACCTCCCGCCAGGAGTGTCTCGACTGCAGCGACATGAAACTCGCCGATGAACTCGTCGCGCTCGATCGTGAGGTACGCCACGTAGTTTCCGTCCGGTGAGAAGGTCGCGCCGAACACAACCTCCTCGCCCTCGGTAATGAGCGGGAATCGTTCCCCTTCGAAGTCGAGAAGGTACCACTCCGGTTCTGGCCTGTTGGTATCGTCCAGGTCCGGTGAGGTAGCCAACAGCACCTCTTCGTTAATTGGCTGGGCCTCGACCACTGTTGGAATCTCGATGATGATTCCGCTGGCTGGGTCCGTCTCTCCGACGATCAGAGTCGAGCGTCGCCCTTGGTCCAAGATGTCGATGGTTGCCGCGTCGAAATTCCCATAGGAGATGACCACGCGGCCGTCGGAAAGGGGAACGAGCGGGAAGGCAAGGTTCCCTGGATCGCTATACCTGGCTATCTCTGTCCGCTCGCCAGCCAGGTCGATCTCGAAGACTCTCAACTGCACGCCTTCGTCGGGCTCGTCGCTATCTTCGGAGAAGTCTGCATAGACGATCGAACCTGCGTCGGGGCGATAGGCCGCGCCGTACACCACCTCTAAGGGAACCTCTGGCCGGATGCCTATACCGGGGGTCGTCGCGAGCAGCTCGGTCGCGGTGCCGTCGATCTCAATGGTCCAAATTCCGGTGTTTCGAAACGAGCCGCTAAGGGTTCCACCGGTGGTGAACGCAGTGCTCTCCGAATTCCAGCGGAGCGAATCACCGCCGATTGTTTCATCGAACGTGCAGATGGGTTCTTCCGCGCTTTCGAGCGACTGTACACACGCCTCCCGATCACGAATCTCGGCCAACCAGCGACCGTCGGGCGAGATCGCCTGAGCGTGGATCGACCTAGCTGCAGACAGGGGTGAGGAGGTCGCAACCCAATCGGTACTCGGTGCCAAGATCGTACTTGCGTTTGCGACGTCGGAACTCTCCGCGGGGTTCGGCGAATCGACAGCTTCGCTGGCTGGCGCTGTTCCGGTCGAGCTGCACCCACCAAGAATCACGAGGAGGACCGCAGCGAGCGTCCAGCCTTTGTTCTGCGTGTAGAACCTCACCGCTGAACTCTAATCCCGCTACGTATTTCAGAAGCTTCATAAGACCGATTTGCGCGCGCACGTAGCAGGTGTGCGAGACTCTGCTCGCTTCTAGTGGCGGCTAGTAAAAATAAAAGGACCTTCAGTGGTTACAAAATCTTTCCTTGTTATTGGAGGGTTGCTCGCGGCGATTACCGCAGCCCTCGCGGTTACCTTGGTGCCGGCAGCGGCCCAAAATTCCGGAATTCCAGCGGTGGGGGCGGGTGAGTCTGAAGACTCACACCAGAACTTCCCACCAGAAAACGTGATTGACGGCGACCTCGGCACCCGCTGGGCAAGCCCCGGTGACAACCGCAACATCTACGTCGACCTCGGCTCCGTGCATCGCATTGATGACGTCAGGATCGCTTGGTTCCGAGGTGACACACGAACATCTGACTTCAACATCTACGCACGCGAGGGGACCAGCGGCAGTTGGAATGAGGTATTCAGCGGAACGTCGAGCGGCGACACCGAGGGCCTCGAGAACTACAACGTCGACGACGCCGATGCACGCTTTGTTCGCGTCGAGGTCGAAAGCAATAGCGCAGGCGCCGACTTCCAGAACATTAGCGAGATCGAAGTCATCGGAACCGGCGGTGCAGCATCGAGTCCGGCCCCCTCCGACGACCCTGATCCAGCGCCTGAGCCAGAATCCGAGCCAGATGATCAGGATGACAACAACGACTCAAGCTTCGGAATCGTCAACAGTTCATCGGCCAACCGCTCGAACGCAAACAACCTCGATGGCGATGATATCGATGGCAACTTGTACGCCTTCGTTTCGCCCGACGACGGCATTTCGAATGTTCAGTTCTTCCTCGACGGTTCGTTCGTCAAGCAAGAGAACTTCGCGCCATATGACCTGCAAGGTGGCGACGGCGACGCACAACCGTTCAACACGAATCAGATTTCGAACGGGTCGCACACGCTTGCCGCGGTGATCACACTGGACAACGGGTCGATCGAGACCGTCAGCGCGGACTTCGATGTCGACAACGGGGGAGCATCACCGGCACCGCAGCCTGACCCTGACCCTGACCCTGACCCTGACCCAGAACCAGAACCAGAACCAGAACCAGAACCAG
>CAYTUB010000138.1:0-6125 GCA_964441145.1 uncultured Acidimicrobiales bacterium | reverse complement strand
CAGACAACGTGATCAAGGCAAGGGTTGCGCTCATCAACCCCGAGGCCATCAACCTTAAGCTGACGGCGATCGTCGCAATCAAGACCAACGAGCACAACGCCGAGTGGACCACGAAGTTCCACAACACCATCGGCCACTACGACGAAGTGGTCGAGGTGTACCGCACCAGCGGAGAGCTCGACTATCTCCTGAAGGTCGTCGTTCCCGACATGGCTGCCTTCGACGAGTTCTACCTACGCCTCGTGGAACAAATCGACCTGTACGACGTACGGTCGAGCTTCGTCATGGAGCAAATGAAGCACACCACCGCGCTCCCCCTCCACTACGCGTAATCCCGCTGCGGCTTTTTCGCAGCTCCGCATCCACGTTCGTGGTCCAGCGAGGAGGCGACGTCTCCGCCACCTACGAGGCCTAACTCTTGGCGTGGGCCAATGCAGCACCGACGATTCCGGCTCGGTTGAGCATCTCGGCTGGCACGATCTTGGTTCGCACCTTGTCGAGGTACTCCTCGAATTCATCAAAGTTCTTCGAAATCCCGCCGCCGAGGATGAAGAGCTCTGGCCAGAACAATTTCTCAACCTCTTGCAGGACGTCCTCGAGTCGGTTGCCCCACTTCTTGTAGGACAGATCTTTCTCGTCTTTGATCCTCGAAGAAGCCCGCTCCTCGGCGATCTTGCCGTCGATGTCCATATGTCCGAACTCGGTGTTTCGCAGCAGCTTGCCATCGGTAAAGATCGCAGAGCCGATTCCGGTACCGAGCGTGAGCAAGATCACCGTGCCCGAAACGCCCTTGCCAGCACCAAAGGCCATCTCGGCCAAACCGGCTGCGTCCGCGTCGTTGATCATGACGACGTCGCATCCCGCTACGTCGGTGAACGCCTTGTCGCCGTCGACGTCGACCCACGATTTGTTGAGGTTGGCGGCGGTGCGAACGACGCCGCTCTGAATCACGCCGGGGAAACCGACCCCGACGGGGCCCTTCCAGTCGAAGTGCGCTGTCAGCTCGCCCACCACCTCGGCCATGGCTTCGGGGGTTGCAGGCTGGGGGGTATCGATTCGGTGCCTGTCCGAAACGATCTCCCCCGTTGCGATGTCGACCACGGCGGCTTTCATGCCCGAACCGCCTATATCGATGCCAAGTACTCGGGTCATGCGTTACCTTTCGTCTGTTTGCAGTGGTAACGATAACCGAACTTGGCGGTCAGCCAGCTGGGTCTTGGAATTCAACCTTAGGGACATCGATTTGCTCGGGGGCAGAATCGGACGCCGCTGGGATCGCGGGCTGCCCGGAGTCACCGTCATCGGCGGCCTTCGCCGCTCCGCTCATCCGCTCGCGCAGCGGGCTCATGATGTCGACTCCTGTGGCGGTCTCGATCTGTTCGGCAATAGCGATGACCGACGAAGGCAACTGCGTTGCGATTCCGGGAAGCGCACTGCCGTCGCCTCCCGAGTCGATAACCGTCATCTTCTCGATATCGATGCCGTTGACCGTGCTGACGATCTCACTGATGAGATCGGGCAACATGTTGAGGACGAAGATGTCGTGGGCATCGGCGCCAGCGGCCTTGTACTGGTTGGTGAGACGCTGGAAGACCTCGACCTGGGCTGCACCTTCTTCGACGATGTGGGCTGCATCACCACGGGCCTGAAGCTGCTTGGCTTCAAGGTCGGCTTGCGCGGGCAGTACGACGTCGGCTTGAAGGCGACGACGCTCAAGCTCGATGCGCTCTTGCTCGAGCTCCTGCTCGGCAACGGCCTTTGCCTTCTCACCGGCGACACGTGCTTCCTCTTCGGAAGCACGGGCCACACCATCGAGTTCAGCGGTACGAACTCGAAGTGCGTTCTGCTCTTCGACGATGTTCTGCTGTGCTTGGGCCTGAGCAATCTCTGCTCGCTGCGAGGAACGCGCTTCGGCTTCCTCAGCCTCAGCCTTCTTCTCGGCCTCGGCGACACGGGCCTCTTTCAAGACCTCCGCTGTACGACGGCGACCGACCGACTCGAGGTAACCCACCTCATCAACCACGTTCTGGATCTTGAGAACGTCGAGCTCAAGACCAAGCGTCTTGATGTCGTCGTCGGCCTCTTCGATCAGCACCTGACTGAACTTCAGACGATCCTCGTTGACCTCTTCTGGAGTGAGGGTTGCAAGCACGCCACGAAGGTTTGCCTCGAGGGTTTCCTTGGCGATCTGCGCGATCGACTGGTGTGGCACGTTCAAGAAGCGCTCGACAGAGTTGGACAACAACGAGTCCTGGCTGGACACCTTTATGTTTGCGATGCCCTGGACGTTCAGAGGGATCGCGCCCTTTGAGTAGGCGTTGGTTACCGATACCTCGAGAGGGATGTTGTTGAGGTCCATCCAGCTGACCTGCTCGACCAGCGGAATGCGCAACGTACGCCCGCCCTTAACCGTGCGATAACCGACCTTACGGCCGTCGGCATTGGTGTTCTGCTTGCCGGAGATCACGGCAACTCGGTTTGGCGGACAGATGATGATCAGGCTCTTAACGATAAAGATCGCCGCGATAATCGCCAGGACGATCGCCACACCAATGATAGGTAGCAACATATTTTCCCTTTCTGGCCGAAGCCATTTCCCGCTGGCCGCAAATGCGGCCCGAGAACTAATTGCTCGACGGTTGCCGAGCGTTGAGACCTTTTCCTCGCCAGACCCTCATGTCAGTCCTGAAGTTCTGGGTCGATAGCTATAACACTTGCGATTCCTGCCGCCATTTCGACGATGACTACTTCGTCCCCGCGACCGAAGTCCGCCTCGATTCCGTCGATGGATGCCGCCGTAATTTGCAGTCGTTCTGCACCGGTGTCGATAAAGATGCGGCCACGCTTGCCGCCTTCGATTGGCACGCTGACCGTCGCCACTCGACCTTCGAGCTGACGATCCGCGAGCGAACTATCTGCAGCAGTGTTGCGAAGCACGCCAAACAACGCGGCGTTGAACCCTGCTGCGAAAACCCCGACCACCACAGCGGCGATCAGAGCAGAGAGCACGCCAACCCCCGCCCAAGTGCTCACTGCGCCAACACCGCCAAAGAAGGCCAGGAACATCGTGTAGCTACTCACGGGAATGCGACGAATAAGTCCGGTGAAGTCGCCGACGCCGCTTGCGTCGGCACCACCGAGGTCGACATCGGAACCAACGTCAACGTCGAGGTCAGCATCAAATCCGCCCGCGTCGACATCGGCGTCGCCGCCACCGAGCGCGAAGAGCGCCGTAAGCGGAATGCCGATGATTGCACAGAAGATATACACCGTTAACAACATGTACTTATATTATGGCCTTTCTTTTGGCTACTGTCAAGGTGAATGAGAGCTCTCGCCGTTGCTTCGGTACCGTAGTCCGAATGAAACCGCTGATTGGAATAACTGGCCGCCAGTTCCCCTATGGCGAGGTGAAAGATTCACCAGAGGTTCTGAGCGACGCATTGCTCGATGCGGTCTTGGTCGACTACGTCGATGCTGTTCTCTACAGCGGCGGAATCCCAGTACATATTCCAATGCGTGTGGCACCGGAAGAAATAGTTGATCGCCTCGATGGACTGGTTCTTTCGGGAGGGGCCGATATCGACCCGTCTCACTACGGCAGCCAGCCAGATCCCGAACTCGGTCCGATCGAGGCTGAACGCGATGCCTTTGAGCTGGCGCTCACCGAGCTCGCTATTGCCGAGGCGATGCCGACGCTCGGCATTTGTCGTGGAAATCAAATGCTTAACGTCGCCGCTGGCGGCACCTTGCACCAGCATTTGCCCGACCATGCCCGATTCGACAGTCCAGCCAATGTCGAGGTTCATTCGGTGAATTTCGACGCAGACTCGACGGTTGGCGCAACCTACGGCGAACAGCTGTCGGTCAACAGCTTTCACCACCAAACGATCGATCGACTCGGCGACGGGATTCGCGTGGTGGGCCGAGATGAAGACGACAGCGTCGAGGCAATCGAGTTCATCGGAAAGCCAATCGTCGGCATCCAATGGCATCCCGAAATGTTCCGCCGCCAAGACCCCATCTTCGACTGGCTTGTGGCGACGGCAAGCTAAATTCAGCTCGCTGACTGCTTTCCCGGGCTTCGCCCTCCAGGGCTCGGATCCGGGCGGCAGGCCGCCCTCGACCTCGCGCCTGCTGCTAAGCGGCGTCCTCGGTCGAAACCCAGGAGCGAGGGACGAGCGACGTATCACCGCCTCCGGCGCAGCCGCAGAGCACACCGAGCGAAGCGAATGTGCGATTGCGGGAGCGAGGAACGAGCGGGAAATCAGCCCTACCCAGCGAGGAGAGACGACGAGCGGTTCACCGCCTCCGGCGCAGCAGCCGAGCATCGAGGAGCGCAGCGACGGATTGCGACCGCTGGAGGGCGAAGCCCGGGAAATCAGAGAATCTGCGAGAGGAAGAGTTTGGTGCGGTCTTCGGTGGGGTTGGTGAAGAAGTGCTCGGGTGTCCCGACTTCGACGATTTCGCCTTCTTCCATGAAGACGATGCGGTCGGCTACTTCTCGGGCGAAGCCCATCTCGTGCGTTACGCAGACCATGGTCATGCCGTCGCGTGCGAGGTCCTTCATAACGTCGAGTACTTCGGAGATCATTTCGGGGTCGAGTGCCGAGGTCGGCTCGTCGAAGAGCATGATCTTGGGTTCCATTGCGAGCGATCGGGCGATCGCTACACGCTGCTGCTGACCACCCGAGAGCTGACCGGGAAACTTCTCTGCCTGCTCGGGGATACCCACGCGCTCGAGTAGCGCTCGTGCGGTTTCTTCGGCTTCGGCCTTTGGCTTCTTACGAACCCAGATCGGGGCGAGCGTGATGTTGTCGAGGACAGTGAGGTGCGGGAACAGATTGAACTGCTGGAACACCATGCCGACTTCAGAGCGGATCTGATCAATGTTGCGGAGGTCGTTCGAGAGCTCGATGCCATCTACTTCGATGCGCCCCTCTTGGTGCGCTTCGAGGCGGTTGATGCAGCGGATCAGGGTCGACTTGCCCGAGCCGGAGGGGCCGAGCACGACCATTACTTCGCGGTCTTTGACAGTGACGTCGACGCCGCGCAGGGCTTGGAAGTCACCAAACCACTTCTTTACCCCTTCACAAACAATGACGTCTTCACGAGCGGCGAGCTCGTCGGTCATTCCCGCATCGGCGATGCTCATGTTTTGGTCTTGGCTCATGATGCAATTCCTAGATTCTGTCTTGATTCAAAAGTTGAAGTTAGTTGCGAGCTTCGATGAAGTCGAAACCCGGTGAGTGAAGGGACCTAGCGGTCACCGACTCCGAGCTTGCGCTCGAGGTTCTGAGAACCTCGAGACATGGCGTAAGAGACGGCCCAATAGATGACGCTCACGAAGAGCAGTGCCGGCAGGTTCTGACCGAGGAAGTCAGGCTGGCTCGGGATGCTGGCGTTTGCGATGCGCAGGAAGTCGAAGCCGCCGATGATAAAGATCAGCGAGGTTTCCTTGAACGTAGCGATCGCCTGACCCACAAGGTTCGGGATCGATACTCGAAGCGCCTGTGGCAGCACAATGAAGGCGATTCGTTGCACATTGCTCATGCCGAGTGCGTCGGCAGCCTCGAATTGCCCGGACCGTACCGACTGCAAGCCACCGCGGATGTTCTCCGCCATGTACGCACCGGAGAACAGTGTGTAGCCAATGAAGATGGCGCCGAGCTCGGACAGGCTCATGCCGTCTGGCAGGAACAGGTTGACCATGTTCGAGAAGAAGAACAGCACCGTGATCAACGGCACGCCACGCACGAACTCGATGTAGACCGTCGACAACATGCGGAAGATCGGTAGATCTGACGTGCGTGCGAGCGCCATCAAGATGCCGATCGGGAAGCTGGCCAACATGACGTAGTAGGCAATCGAGAGAGTCAGGGTGAAGCCACCGAGGAATGGCGGCGCAACGTTCTCGAGTGTCGATGGCGTGTTGATGGCGGTGACCAGCCAGTGGAAGATCACCATGAAGCCAATCCATGCACCTACAAAGCGAAGGCGAGTCTTGACCTCGCCAACGAAGTTTGGTGCGAGCAGCGCAGCGATTGCGACGAACAGGAAGGACAGACGGGCCTTTTGCAGCATCGAGGTTCCCTCGACACCCGCTGGTGGCGATGCCCACGGGT
>CAYTUB010000137.1:0-6127 GCA_964441145.1 uncultured Acidimicrobiales bacterium | reverse complement strand
GGCTATCCGTCGCTGCACAGGCCGTTTGCCGTCCGCTAGGCCGCTTGCTTTTCGTTGTCCCGTCACCATGCCCACCAAATCATCGCGGTTCTGTTCGCACCGTAGCTAGGTTTGCTGAAATTCTTCGTCAAGTACAGACCCACCTGAGGCATCGCGAATGGCGAATTGGCCGGGCGGAAGATACGAGTAGCGAGTCTGCTTCTCATCCACGGACGTACATCGACGACGCCCATTAGAACTTCCGCGGGACGGCAGCTCGTCTGGGTCGGACGTTGCGCATAGCAACCGACTCGGGGTCAACTTGCGAGTGATCTGATCTCATCGATGAATGACGTGTCGCCTCCGCCGACCAAAATGGCGCTTGTGGCTGTGGGCATGATGAATCTGGGCTGACCGGTTGAATCGTCGTTTTGAAGGAAGAGCACGAACTCTGGACGGTCGTCAGGTTCCTTGTTGCGAGCTTCGATACCTGGCCGCAGCGTCGCAACAGCAGGTAAGACCACACGGCCCTGTTCCCCTTCTTCGATAACAATCGAGGCGATGGTCACCATGACGTTGCTCTCGGCGAGGAGATCAGCGCCCTTAAAGATCTCGGTAGGCGTGATGACCACGGCGTCATTGATCGTCACGCTTGGGAGTTCTGAAATGTCTTCGCCATCTCGAAATTCCTCTACAGATTCGATGTAGCCAACCACGCTGGCGACCACGATGAGATCAGCAAATTCCGTTTGCTCAGCGACGCTCATACTTGGTTGAACAAACTCGCCGCTAGTCAAGGGGATCGATTCGTCAAATACCCGAGCAGTCGCTACATCAGTCTCACTAGAACTGCCGCAGCCCACTGTGATCAGGGTCGCTGCCAGCGTTGCGATCAGATATTTGAACTTCATATCGTGAACGCCCTAGTCACAGAAGACGATTTCGTCAGCGGTCACGTAGCTGAGCGCACTGTTGGAGCCCACGGGTGAGACTTCCAGCCGATCAGAGTCAACTAGTCGAACCTCGACGTCAACCCGCTCTCCCTCGACAAAATCCTCCCAGCTAACCGGAACCGGCCAGCTCGTACTTACGGGGTTGCTGATCTCTTCAGTCACCCACTGCTCGCCGTTGATAAGCCAGGGGAAATGCTCCACCCCGCAATGAATGACGAGATCTTCGATCACGCCCGCTTCCCCAACCGCGAGAACGTCATCGCCATCGGCCGTTTCGAATGTCCCGAACGGGCTGGCCGGTTCACCCGCACACGCGGAAAGCGCTACAACGACAAAGAAACCCCCAATCGCCATCTTTCTTGAAGTTCTGCCCATAGGTACAAGAGCACCTTTCCTCGACTAACCGCCGAAACTACACATTACCCAAAGCTGTGTCAGCGGGCGGAAGCGACCATGTCTCCGAATCGATCTCCGATCCAGTCGCCATAAAGAAAGCTGGCAGGGCCCCCTGATCGGACGAGAGTTTGCCTTCCATCGTCAAGCGGGACAATTCCACTAGCCGTGAGGACATCGAACACACCCGACTCGACCTCTCGCTGGATGAAGATTCCGTACTGTTGGCCTTGGGCTTCTTCATTGATGAGGAGGCGTTGTATCGACACTCGACTGAGTCGCGGCGAGCCGGATTGGTCGTCTTCGGTCTGGTAGCTGGTCCATCGGATGGTCAGGGTCTCGGGTACGTCACCTTTGAGGACGTTGGTTGGTTCGAGAACAAGCCCAATTTGTTCGAACGCCGCGGTGTCTGGTGCTTCACTAGAGGGCCCGTAGTAGCGGAACTCTGGTTCGACCGCCACCACGCGAGCTTCGAAGACCATCTGGGCTTCAGCGACCATCCCAGCGAGATCCGCCGAAAACCAGCATTCTGTGCTGGGCCTCATCAGGGGAAGCGGCGAAAGCGTCAGAACGGACGTGCATGGAACGGAGTCGACACAGACTACTTACATCGTTTGGCCAGTCTGCCGAGGCAGTCGGCCATAACGTAAGTTACGCTATTGACATCGTCGTCAGTTCTCGTTAACGTAATTTACGTTATGGCTAGGGTGTTTCGACGTGGCGAACTGCGAGAGGTAACTCTCATTGTTCTGGACGATCTGGGCGAGACCCATGCGTACGCAGTGCTGGGCGAGCTCGATTCACGAGTTCAAGGGTGGACGCCCAGTCCGGGTGCCGTCTACCCGGCGTTGCTGTCACTAGTTCAGTCCGGGCTTGCGACGACTCGAGAAGACGGCGAAGCGACGCTTTACCGCGCCACAGACCTGGGTCGCAGCAAAGCTGCGGATGCCCGTGTCAGCACACGGTGGCCAAGCCTAAGTAGTCGAGCTCAGGCGCAAGACAAGCAGGTCGCCGTCGGCACAGTGCTTGACCGGTTCTGCCGAGATCTACCCGCAAGGAACCGGCTTCTGAGCAGCGATAAGGCCTCTGACCTGACCGTGCGACTCAACCAATTGCAAAGCGATATCACTGACATCTTGGACAACGAATAGAGGAGAAACGATGGACAACTTTGCCGAGCAAGCCCAGCTGGAACACAACGTGGACAGAGCCATGCGAAGACAGTGGTTCAACGCACATCTCGTGTGCTTTGCAGGAGTACAACTCGTCCTCTATGTCGTTTGGAGATCTACCCCAGGAACACACCCCTGGTTCCTGTACCCCCTGTTCGGGTGGGGGGCAGCGCTGGCAGCTCACGCCTATCTGACATTCGTGGCCAGAACACGTTCAGAGCTGCTTCTCGAAAAACACCATGCGGCACGGGACTGACGATCCTCTGCGACCTGTGTGGCTGCGCCGCCTCACCGTACTTCTGGCCGTTCTCGCGGTCGGCCACTTGGGAACCGGTTGGTATTTCTCCAATCAGATCAGATCCGGAGCTCTAGAGATCGTCAACCCGTCCGAGACCTCCTATGACCTGCTAATCAAAGATGTATCAAATCAGGCCATCGAGATCGTGGCCGGTGACGATGCGGACGTCAGAAGCCCTGGGACCTGGGGTGTTTCATGGCCCGGGGGCAACGGGGTTGTCGGAGAGATCATCTCGATCACGGATAACTCCGTTGTGCGAGAGTTCAGCACCGAGTCCGAACTGCCCTCAATTGAATCATTCGTAAACATCGAACCCTTTGCCTATGCAGGCACGCCTCGAACAGCGCACGAACTCGAATTTGAGGAAATCACCTTCGTGTCGCCCTTGGGCAGGCTTGGCGCCTGGCACATCCCTACCGAGGGCAAGAAATGGGTCATCTTCGTGCACGGCAAATCCGGTACGAGAAGCGAATCCCTGCGCATGATCCCTGCACTCCATCAAGCCAACTTTGACGTGGTCGCAATCGACTATCGAAACGACCCTGGCGCACCAATTGACCCATCCGGCTTCCACCGGCAAGGCCTCACCGAGTGGGAAGACCTCGCAGCAGCCGTGGACTATGTGAGCGCTGCTGGTGCTGAGAGCATCTTCATCTTCGGCAGCTCAATGGGTGGCGGCATAACAGCGAACTACCTCCTCGAAGCGCCAAACGCTGACCGCGTCGACGCTGTCGTCCTCGACTCTCCGGTCCTCGACTTCGAAGCCACCGTCGACAGCCAAGCAGATCAGTTTCACGTCCCAGGTAGCATCCGGAACGCAGCGAAGGCGCTCGCAAGCTGGCGTTTCGGGGTCGACTGGTCGGCAACCGATTACACAGCCAGCCCGGATGAATACAACACGCCAATGCTCATCTTTCATGGTGCTAAAGACACAAGTGTCCCAATCGGACCAAGCAGAGAGCTTGCCCAGGCCAGGCCCGACCTTGTCAGCCTGATCGAGAGTCCAGGCGCAGCCCACGTACGCTCCTGGAACGCCGACCCAGGTCAATACGAGCTGGCTCTAATTGACTTTCTCACTCTTGCGGCGAGGTAGATCTGTAGCTCGCCACAGCCGACCGAACCGTGATTGAGCCGCAAGGGCTTGCCCGGATTCACCAACTCCGCTGAGACAACGAAGCCCAGATGCCCATCAGATGGCTGGCGAACAAGTGGATTGAACCGCTCTCGTGGATTCCCGCTTTCGCGTCGGCTTGACCGCCCAAATACGGATTGCTTGTAACGAGACGCCATTTGCCGGACATAGAGAAGGTGAGCTGGGTTCACGGCCGTGGCTGTCCGAGCTATAGACACGTGTTTGGGAGGTTCAAGGGTGGTCGACAAGCGGAGCGATTTTGAGGTCTTCTACAAGGAGCACCTCGCAGCGGTCGCGGGGTACACGACGCGACGCTGCAACTCCGCTGACGCGGTGGATGTGGTCGCCGAAACCTTCGTGGTTGCGTGGCGCCGGTTCGACATAGCCTCGGAACACCCGAACCCCCGCGCATGGCTCTTCGGCGTCGCGCGACGAGTGCTGTCGAATCATCACCGCAGCGCTGACCGTCGACTGGCGCTCAGCCAACGTGTGTATTCAGAATGGATGCCACACTGCTCAGCGCTACCGTCTCCCACGTCCGCGCCGCTAGACGTTGCGTTAGCGCGGGTTTCAGATGCTGATCGCGAAATCCTTCTCCTCGCAGGAGTAGACGAACTGTCCCCAACCGAGATTGGTGTCGTTCTCGGGATCCCCCCAGGGTCGGCCAGAACGCGGCTGTCTCGAGCTCGAAAGCGGCTCGGCGAACATCTCAATCGAATCGAATCAGATACCCACGCAAAGGAGCAGGCATGAAATCGCACTCAATCGAACGGCGACTCGCTGAACACTTCTCGGACGCATCGCCCAGAGTTGATCCTGATAGCGACCTCAACCGGGAACTCTTTGAGCTGATTGTCGACCGAGCGGAATTCGACGCCTCGATCGAATCGCTGGTCGGCGCCAACGAGGTCGATGGCGGACGACGTGGATTGAATCGTCGGATGGTGGGCGTGGCGGCTGCCGTCTTCGCAGTCGTTGCTGGCCTCGCTGTCGTGCTCGTCAGCAACACACCAACTTCGGAAGTCGTCAGCGCAGACCCCGCTGCCTCAACCAGCATCACTAGCTCTGTGTTGCCAACAGACAGCCGTGTGGAAGAAGCCGACGCACAGGCCGGCGAGCAAGTGCGGTTCGAGATCTTGCCCGGGCAAACGGTGGATCAAATCATCCAGAACATCGCGGCCGCACACCCCGCCCTCGATGAGGCCGAACTCCACTCCGTGCTTCAGGAAGGGCTCGTCAACAGCGTTCTTGCTCCGACGGACCGCTCTGAAGTGTCTGCCGCCGAAGGATTCCGCACCATCTACGAGGGTCTGCTCGCCGTCGGCACCTACAGGGTGCCCACCGAGTTCTCGGCTACCGAAACCCTCCAAGCAGCGGCGACGGCCATGGAGGAAAATGCCAGCACAGGACGACTCAACGCTGGTCTTCAGCAGCTGGCCGAGTATGGAATAGACCTATCGGTTTACGAGCTGTTGACGGTCGCATCGCTCGTCGAAGCGGAGACTCGTGTCGCTACCGATGCCCCGCTGATCGCCCGGGTGATCTACAACCGGCTTGAGGCCGGAGAGTCGCTCGGCCTCGACCACACTGTCGGCTATGCGGTGCGAAAGGACGACCTCAACACGATTACCGCTCAAGACCTCAACTCCGCCTCGCCGTTCAACACCCGGAACCCCGACAACATTGGGTTGCCGCCAACTCCCACCGGCGCCCCGAGCGCTACCGCTATAGCGGCAGCACTCGCACCAGCCGAAGGCGACTGGCTCTTCTACGCCCTCGCAGACACGGACGGCAGCTACACATTCTCCAGCACCGCAGCGCAATTCATCCAAGCCATCGAGGTGTGCCGCACCCGCAACCTCGGTTGTTGAGCGTCAGCCCCTGGCCCTAGCAACTAGCTAGCTGGCCTTACCAAGCCAGTTCGGTTTCCCATTCGTAGGTCATCAGCCTCAGCGAGATGGCCGCGCACCTCGCTAGTACGGGTTTGATCGCCGCTCCAGAAAGCAAGGAAATCCGTACCTAAGTTAGGTAGGTGTGAAGTTGGGGCCACATACCCAACTAGCGAATGGTCACAAACGCCGCAGGAAGACTCCTGACCTGGGCTTGGGGGTTACGTAGGTTGATTTGGGTGGCATGTCGAGACCTGCGTCAGCAACCGCGAACACCTCGGCTGGCGTGACGGGGCGAAGCACGAACAACA
>CAYTUB010000136.1:0-6129 GCA_964441145.1 uncultured Acidimicrobiales bacterium | reverse complement strand
TCGCGAGGTACCCCAACCTTGGTCGCCCAAATCTCTTCGGCCTCATCGTCGGTCAAGTGGACCGTGATCCATAGTTTCTCAGGGTCGAGCCCAAGGCCGTTGGTAAGCAGATCCCATGCAAAGGGAATGGCATCTTCCTTGAAGTAATCGCCGAAGCTGAAATTGCCCATCATCTCGAAGAACGTCAGATGGCGAGCCGTCCTGCCGACCTCGTCGAGGTCGTTGTGCTTACCGCCCGCACGAACACACTTCTGGATCGTCGTCGCCCGACTGTACGAGGGCTTCTCGACCCCTTGGAAATACGGCTTGAACGGCACCATGCCCGAGTTGGTAAACAACAGCGTGTCGTCGTGAGGGATGATACTCGCCGACGGCACCGCCTCATGGCCGCGCTCGGTGAAGAACTCAGTGAATGTGCGACGAACCTGCTTTGCGTCCATTCGGCGCAGTCTATCGGTCCGGAGATTTTGATGAACTTGCTTGTCGTCGGGACTTCCGCCCGACAACCGCGGACATCGGCGCTACTCGCGGAAGCGGCGGGCTCGTTCGCGAAGTCGGGTAATTCCTGGCTGGTGCCCAAGATCGTCGTTGACGACGCTGAATTGCGCCTGTCGATGCGCAGCCAAGTGCGACTCGGCCTTCTCGGTGAGGTCGATGTCTGGTCGAACCCTCTTGACGGCCTTGGTCGCTCCCCGTCCGACGGGTGAGTGAACAGTGCGGTCGATTGCCTTGTCGCTCACTTCGGTGACCCGTTTGGTCACTTCGGTGCGAACAGCGTCAGGTAGGACTCGTTCGACCTCGCGCTTGACCTTGCGCTGCACCCACCAGCTCGAAGCCGCGCCACCGGCGTACCCAGCGGTCATCCAAAAGATTCGTTTAGGCATCGGGTCTCCGCTCCTTGCTCCATCGTTCCCACCGAGCTGGTTCCGCTCCGTGATCCGATGGTGTGTAGTACACCTGATCGGCGACCTCAGGTGGGCGATACTGCTGATCAACCCAACCTGCTTGGTCGTTATGTGGATAACGATAGCCCTTCCCGTGCCCCAGGCCAGCAGCGCCTGCATAGTGAGCGTCGCGCAGATGCATAGGCACCTCTCCCGTACCGGGACTCTGCGCTGCCGACTTGGCCGCTGCACGGGCGGTCGTCAGCGAGTTCGACTTTGGCGCGGTCGCAAGGTGAACAACCGCCTGGGTGAGATTGAACTCCGCCTCCGGTAGTCCAACGAACTCCAAAGCTTGCGCGGCTGCGTTTGCGATAACGAGCGACATCGGGTCGGCCATGCCCACGTCCTCGGAAGCCAAGATCACCAGCCGGCGCGCTATGAAGCGCGGTGACTCTCCAGCGTCGAGCATCCGATAGAGCCAATAGAGCCCGCCGTCCACGTCGCTTCCTCGGATGCTCTTGATGAACGCGCTGATGACGTCGTAGTGATCGTCCTTGCCGTACCGGATGGCCTTCGTGCCAAGCGCAGCCTCGATGTGGTCCACCCCGACATCGCCAGACTGCCCATCCACAGATTTTGCAACAGCGGCGGCGACGCCGAGGGCGGTGAGGGCTTGGCGGCCGTCGCCGCTACTTCGATCGATGAGTAGCTGGATGGCGTCATCGTCGGCGGTCACCCCCTCGGCGTCGAGGCCACGTTCAATAAGAGTGCGAAGCGCATGCTCATCGAGCATGTTGAGCCGAAACAGCGTCGAGCGGCTGCGCAGCGCTGCGTTCACCTCGAAGCTCGGGTTCTCTGTCGTGGCCCCAATCAAGCTGATCAGCCCGCTCTCGACTCCGGGGAGCAAACCGTCTTGCTGGCTTTTGTTGAAGCGATGCACCTCGTCGAGAAACAAGATCGTGCCCTGTCCGTGCTGGCCGAGTCGGTCCTCCGCGCGCTTGAGAACTTCGCGGACGTCCTTCACCGAAGCGCTCACCGCTGACAACGACTCGAAGGCGCGTGCGGTGGTTCGAGCAATCACCTTTGCAAGCGTCGTTTTGCCGGTGCCGGGTGGTCCCCAAAAGATCACGGACCCGAGGGAGTCATTCTCGATCAGACTCCGCAATGGCCGTCCGACAGCCAGCAAGTGCTCCTGACCAACGATGTCGTCGAGGCGTGTCGGGCGCAGCTTGTCGGCCAGCGGCGCGCGTTGGGACTGTTGCTCAGCTGCTGCGGCGGCGAACAGGTCGGTCACGTCCGCACCCTACCTGCGACGTAAGGCGTCGAGCAGCACTAGGCGACCGCCGCCACCGCCGGCTGAGCCCTCGCTCTACCAACCGTTGTCTTGCAGGAACTCGATCATGGCGTTCGTCGTCTCGGTCAACGCTGGTTCATTGTTGAAGAAGCCATGATCGCCCTCGTCGAAAGCCACCAACTCACAGCCGGTGACGGCATCGCAGAACCCCTCTGCAGAGCTGAAGGCCACGATCGTGTCCTCGCGACTGTGAAAGGCAATCGCCGGCTGACCATCCACGAACGGCGCGCTTGAGGCATCCACGGCAGGGTTGAACAACACGAGGGCACTGGACTGCTCACTCGCTTCCACCGCTAAGGCTGCCCCAGCCGAAGCACCCGCAACGGCCACACGGTCGGGGTCGATCCGAAATTGGGCGGCGTCGGCACGCAACGCGGCCACGACATCTTGTCCATCCGCCACCGCATCGGCACGCGTCGTGCCCTCGGCCGTCACCCGATACTCCGCAACGATGCCCACAATGCCTTCTGCGGCGAGGCTCTGCGCTTGGCCGCGAAACTGCTCTACCCGGGTGGAACGAAATCCACCACCGTGAAAGAACACCACGGCCCCCGGGCGCACAGTGGCGCTGGAGGTCTCCTCGGGTTCGAAGATGTGCATGTGCAAGTCGCGCTCTTCCGTTGTTTTGTACACCTCAACGCTGTCTGCACCCAGGTTGACTTCGGGATACCCGACCACATCGGAACTGCCCCCAATCACCCCGCAACCCGACAGAACAATCGCGCCAACAACCAACCACATTCGCGTCATTACACCATCGTGGTCAGCTCGACCGAAAATGCTCTTAAAGAGCACGGCAAGAGCATGCAAAGAGCATCCAAAGAGCCAATTCCACCCATTTCGGTGCCCGTCCACCGTGGGTCGGCCGAGACATGCACTACCAGCGTTCATCATCTACCCTTATCGTCGTGGAGCAGACGACAACACCGGTGAATCCACATGTCCACGGCCCAGATTGCGATCACGATCTGGACCACGATGAGCATCACCACGATCATGTTCAGCCCGCGCGACGTGGCTATGGCCCCTATGTGTTGCTCATTCCAATCGTCGTTGCACTCCTCGTTCGCAATCGAGTCGATGCGTTCACTAACGAAGAGCTTCGTTTGTGGTCGACGCTGTTCGTCTCAGTATGTATCCAGGCGTTGCCGTTTCTTGTCCTCGGCGTCGTTATTAGCGGGCTGATCGCCGCATACGTTTCTCCCGAACTCGTTGAACGGTTCGTGCCAAAACGGAACTCCCTCGCAATTCCCTCCGCTGGCCTAGCTGGCCTAGCGCTCCCGGGTTGCGAGTGTGGGTCCGTCCCGATCGCCGGCCGTCTCGTCGATGCGGGCACTCCCCCAGCCGCAGCGCTCACCTTCTTGCTCGCCGCTCCAGCCATCAACCCGGTCGTGATGGTCTCAACTGCAGTCGCGTTTCCCGGCAACCTGGAGTTGGTAGGTGCACGCTTCGTTGCCTCCTTAGCGACCGCCCTTCTTGTTGGCACCTGGTGGGCGCGCCGCAACGACGAATCGCTCGTCAAGTCCATGTTGGGCGACGATGACCACAGTCACGGCGAATCAAAGAAGATGTCTACCTTTGTCGATGTCGCCTCGAAAGACCTCGTCCATGCTGGCGGCTACCTCGTCGTTGGAGCCATCGCCGCAGCAACCCTGCAGCTCGTTATCCCTCGGTCGATCATCAATACCGTTGCAGAGAACGAGTGGCAGTCCATCCTGATCTTCGCTGCACTCGCCGTTCTCCTTTCCATCTGCTCAGAGGCCGACGCATTTGTTGCTGCCGGTCTGCCGCAGTTCTCGCTTACGTCTCGGCTGGTCTTCCTCGTGGTGGGACCCGTGATCGACCTCAAGCTCATTGCGCTTCACGCCGGTGTCTTTGGTCGAAAGTTTGCGCTCATATTCGCCCCGGTCACCCTTGGCGTCGCCGTCGTGTGCGCTGTGGCAGTAGGGAGAGTCCTCCTATGACCCGTCTCGGTCGCTCCGCCATGATGCTGTTTTTGAGCATCACGATGGCCCGTCTGTTGTGGACTGGTTCGTTTGGCTTCTTTATCCAGCAACGCATGCGATGGCCTTTGCTGGCTGCAACAATCGGCCTCTTTTGTCTCGGCGTCTATGAAGCTCGCCGGGCACTCAAAGAGGAAAAGGAAGATCCCGAGTCCGTGCGGCGCTCAATTGCTCCTCGCGTTGGCTGGATGCTCGTGCTTCCGTTGATGGTCCTGGTATCGGTCGCTCCAACCGGCCTCGGCGCTGCAGCCGCCGAACGGGTTGAGCCCTTCACCCCCGTCGAGGTCACCAAGAACTTCGAACCACTCGATGTTTCTGCTCAGCCGCTCGAGATGCGGGTCTTCGACTTTGTCGATCGCGCCTTTTGGGATCCTGAAGGAAGCACGGAAGGTGTGACCGTGCGCCTCGAGGGGCTCGTGGTCAACGATCCTGAGATCGAGGATGGCTTCTTGCTCACCCGGTTCCTGGTGAGCTGCTGTGCCGCCGATGGCGTACCAATCCAGGTTGCTGTTCGTGGTGTGGAAACACCATTTGAGAACGACACCTGGGTTACCGCCGACGTCGTGTTGCGCCCGCCGCCCGCACCGTTCCAAGAGCTACCCCTCGACCAGCGAACGGTCCAAGCCGACATCGTGGCGATCACCGTCGACCCCAACCCACCAAGTGACGCGTACGAATCGCCGTACTAAGCCTTTCGAGCGAATCTAGAAACACTGGGCATGAATAGTTCATGCTGGTCGTTCCTAGATCTACAAGCCCACCCATCGGGCACTGATCGTCAAGATTGCCCAGTACTCGGCGACGCGTTCTCGGGCGAACCTCTCGGGAAGGCGACTCGCTCGTTCGTTGCCTTGCGGTGTCGTTACGACGAGTGTGTCCAAACCCGCTGACTCGCACAGCGCCGCGGTACGGACTCGGTGACGCGGTTGGGTTACCACAGCGACACGTCGTAATCCTGCTGCCGCAGCGTTCTTGCAGGTTTCGTTCGTCGATACACCCTCCGGGTCGAGTACTACCTCGAGTTCCGGCAGGTACTCGGCGATCACCTCTGGCTCACCGGGTCCGCCCGACGCAAACACAGACGCCCCCGGGGTGACCGCGACAATTTCTTCGGCGAGTTCGATCCGGGACAACAGTGCCCCGCTTGGGCGTCCGCTGGTGAACACCCGGGCGCCGGGAACGATTACTGCCTCAACCGGCTCACCAGGAAGCGAGCCGACCTGGTCCTCGGTAACGATGTCGGTTCCGAGGGCGAACAATCGCATCACCACCATTGGAAATACGATCACGAAGCCCAAGAGCAGCACCGCACTGGTAGCAGACTGCAAACGCTCGCGTCGTTTGCTGAGGGGTTCTGTCATCACCCTCAACGCTACGTTGTGCACCGGGCGCATTGTTGTCACTGTTGCCGGGGGCAACCCCCACTCCATGAGTGTCTAGCGCGGACCAAACTCGGCTAGGTACGCATGCATCTTCTCGACCATCTCGTCGGAGAGGTCGGCGTGCTCGATAATCTCCTCGACCGTGACGATTGCGTGCGTGGGCATGGCGAACTCTTCGCCAACTTGTTCGAGCGCGGCCTTGTCGCCGGTACCGCGTTCCATGCGATCCACGCTCACGATGAGTCCTGCCAGCTCGATGTCGGCAGCGGCTCGCAGCACGGGCACCGTTTCGCGAATCGAAGTGCCAGCAGTGGTGACATCTTCGATGATGAGGACTCGATCCCCGGCTTGGGGTTCGTGGCCAACGAGCACACCACCCTCGCCGTGATCCTTGGCTTCCTTGCGATTGAACATGAAGCCGACGTCGGTCCCTCGAGCTGCCAACGCACTCGCGGTCGCAACCGCCAACGGTATGCCCTTGTACGCAGGACCGAAGAGGACGTTGA
>CAYTUB010000135.1:0-6255 GCA_964441145.1 uncultured Acidimicrobiales bacterium | reverse complement strand
CTTGCCGCCACCTGAAACAGTACCAGCAACGGGGCGTGACCAAAAATAGGCCAAACGCCACATATAGAGATTCTTCGATCCGATTTTCCTATGGTTCCCCACGAAACCCGCCTTACCTAGATTTTTCCGCCACACGCAGAGCCCCAAGCTACATCACCAGCTCGGCGCGAACCGCGCGAATCCAATAGGAAACCGCCAGGTTGCGTGACCGTAAACACTCACGTTGTGTGCGACGAGTTGTTCGTGGCCTCTTGAATTCAGCCTTCACACGATGTCGTCGCAGCAACGAAACGACAGATGTCGAACCCGTCTCCACCCCGGGCTTCGTCCCGACCGCCGCCACCACGGATTTCGTCGTCTCCCACACCGCCGCGCAAGTCGTCGTTGCCGCGCTGGCCGAAGACCACATCGTTCCCGTCGCCGCCACCAATAACGTCTCGCTCCCGCCCACCCCGAATGACGTCATCGCCGTTCTCGCCCCACAACTGATCTATCCCGCTGTCACCAAACAGTTGATCTGGGCCGGTGCCGCCGAAGATCACGTCGTCGCCGAGCTCGCCGCGCACGACGTCCATGCCACCTCCCGCGTCGATCCAATCGTTGCCCGCTCCCCCGATGATCAGATCCGCTCCAGCACGAGCGCAAATCACGTCATCGCCGCCGCGACCTCGGATTTCGTCGGCTCCGTCTGTGCCAATGATGACGTCAGCCCCCGTGGTTCCCCGGAGACCGTCGACCGTGGCGATATGGCCTTCACACAACAACGAACCAGGCATCGAGTTGGTCACGAGATAGACCAGTCCGTTGCGCTTGCTTGAGATGTAGAGCTCGCCGTCGACCCCTTGCCCGAAGCGCACATCGGCTCGACCCGACCCGTCGTAGTTCGCCGCATCGTTGAATACGTCACGAAGGTCTGTACGCACGAGCGGTGTCGTGAACGGGTTGGAGTCGTGGTCGAACAAGATTCGTGGGCGAGCCACAGCAGCCTGGGTGAGCGCCGAAGGGGCTTGGCCCGGCGAGAGCGTTGTCACGGCACCAGCCATTTCGTCGTAGTTGCTGTGATACAGCGTTCCCAGCGTCGCGAAATCGGCGTGGAAGTACTCGCCGTCAAGCTCTGAGCCGTTCTCGATCACGTGCGACCCTGCGATTCCTTGACCGGTGAAGGTATCGCCGGTTACACCGTCGTGCCCCCACTGCACGGCTGGAAACACAAAGCCGTTATCGGCTTCGTTTGCGGGCAACGGCGCCACACCGGTTACCAGCCCGCCACCGACATGTACGAACGTTCCCTCCCGACGGCTCCAGCCGTAGTTTCCGCCAGGCTCGATGAGGTTGATCTCCTCGATATTGCCGCGACCGACTTCGGCCACGATCAACTGCCCATCGCGGGCGAACGACAGATGGTGCGGGTTGCGATGACCAAGCGAATACACCTCGTCGAGCATTGATGCATCACCCACAAAGGGGTTGGACGAGGGAACGCCATAGCGATCGCCATTGGCCTGCACGGTTGGGTCGATGCGCAATGTCTTGCCGAGCGCATCATTGTTCTGGCCGCCGCCAAGCGTCGCAGCCTGGGTCGACCCATCGCCGTGGGCCACATAGAGCACCCCGTAGTCGTCATCACGGGGACCCGAGAACGGGTTGAATGTGACCTGCTTGATCGCATGGTCATACACCGGCATCCCGACGCGGAACACCTGTCGGTAGCTATTGGGGTCGACCCGGCCGGTGCCCCGGTCCACTTGCCATTCGACCAGCACACTGTCGGCCACGATCGGGTTCGTGACGTTACTCAAATACAAATCCGAGGTCAGGTCAGCCGACCGGGTCTCCATCAACGACGTGTACAACAAGCCATTGCTCTCGAACTCTGGGTGAAAGGCCACGGCCCGCAGCCCGCCCTGGGGGATGCTCGTATTGTCGAGTCGGCGTGGGGTAACCGCCGAGATGGCGGCTTTAACGTCGAAGAAGAGCTCCGCCTCGCCCCGCCCGCCGTTGCGGGTGATCTCATAGATTCGTCCGTCGAAATCCTCGACCACAAAGAGCCGCTCACCGGTGGTGGCGAAATGGTTTAGGCGAGCGGTACCCCGGGTGCTGTTGGGAATCTGCACCCACGGGGTGAGCTCCACATCGACGCCTCGGTTGATGATCGGTTCGCTGATGGGGTTCGCTGCAGCGGCACTTCCCATGGTGGCCGCCAGCGTCGCCATCACCGTGAACAACGCCAGCGCCAGTCGAATAATCGGTCTACTCATTTAGAACTCAGTCCTGCCCACGCCGAGACCGTACTAGCCGAGGTATCCAAATTTCTCACCGCGCGACATGGCCGGTTGAGGACGCGCTAGCGGGACTCGCAGCTCGCGCGCGGCTCGTTGCGACCGCCCGGGTCGGTAATACAGGTATCGGAGCCGTTACCACCGTCGTGTTCATCGCGACCACCACCGCCATCGAGCTCGTCGGCACCCTGGCCACCAAACAGCTCGTCATCGCCGTTGCCGCCATTGAGGGTGTCGTTACCCGCGTTTCCTCGGAGGACGTCTTGGCCTCTGCCGCCGCCGAGTGTGTCGTTGCCGTCGTCGCCGAGAAGCTCATCGTTGCCAACGTTTCCGTTGATCTGGTCTTTGCCCTTGCCGCCGGAAATTACGTCGTTGCCAGAGCCACCAGAGATCTCGTCTTGACCCGCACCACCCGATATCTCGTCCTTGCCATTGCCACCATTGATGATGTCGCGACCGTTTCCGCCCAAAATCACGTCCTTGCCAGCACCGCCGTTGATGGTGTCGTTGCCGCCCCGACCACAAATCACGTCGGCGCCGCCCAGACCCCTGATCGTGTCAGCGCCCGAGGTACCGATGATCACATCGTTGCCCGACGTGCCGGTGAGACCAGTCACCGTTGCGGCAAGACCTTGGCAGAAGACCGCGGAGTCCGATCCACTCGAATCGGGAGCTTCAGCGATTGTGGCTCGGAGTCCGGATCGTGTCTGTTGCTCACAGCTCGAACTTCCTTGCACGACGCGCACGGTGCGATCGATCCCGGGAATCGAACAGGTTTCGAACGTGCCATCTGGCCAACGAATTTCGAGGGGTGCGACTGCCGTCGCGGAGCCCAGCCCGAAGTGCAGGGTCCGTTCGTCTTGTGAGCGGTGGTAACGATGACCGCTTTCGCGCACCTGCCACTGATCGGCCCCGACGAACACCTGGGCACCGATGGCGTCCGGGTTCGACCCCACCAGGTCAACGCGTAGCCAGTGTCCGTCGCCGCCGCGGTTCGTCACCAACTGGTCGGGGGCTCGGTCAAAGTCGAAGCCACTGCCGATGATGGCGTCCATCCAGCCGTTTCCGTCGACGTCGGCAACAACGATCGCACCCGGCGTCTCGGGGATGGTCGCTGGCAGCACACCCGTACCGGCGTCGGTGAAGTTGCCGCGACCGTCGTTCAACAGCAGCACGTTTCGATCCTGACCCTCTTCACGTTGAGCGCATCCAGCCAAGATGTCGAGGTCGCCGTCGTTATCGAAGTCGGCGGCGGCTCCCGAGCGGCAATTGTCGACATCGGAGCCCCGTGGCAGCGAGACGGTTCGATCGCTGCCCGCATCGCTCACCTCGCGAGCGACGATCGGCCAGTTGCCTGCGCTTTCAGAGGTGTTCCCCGTGAAGGCAATGAACTCAGGATGCAAATCGCCGTCGAAGTCCCCCACCAGTACCTCTCGGATTGGCAGCGATGTGTCTGTTCGTGAAACTGCGGGATTCGCGGGTTCGCTCAACTGTCCGGTGCCGACGGCTACCGAATCCTCGGCGAGCGTGAACACATTGTGGGTCACCAAGATGTTGTTCGACCCGGGTCCCGTCGACGTGAAGCTTGCCGACCGTACGTGAGAGTCGGTGATCACTTCATTGGGGTCGTTGACGCGAGTCCACGACCTGCCGTTGCCGTTGTTGAGGTAGATCTCGCTCGGCTTGAGCTGACGCTCGTCTTGCGGCACGGGGTCACTTTGAAGGTCGAGGTTCGTGATGAGCACGTCCATATCGCCGTCGTTGTCGAAGTCAAAGAACAATGGTTGGCGGCCTCGACCGAACTCATCGCTCAGGTTGTCGGGGTCGACTTCGGCGAGGGTGCCGCCGTCGTTGCGGAACAGACGATTCGCGTTGTTGCGACCGTTGAGTTCGAAGAGGTCTTCATCGCCATCGCCGTCGATGTCGGAGAAGGCAACACCGTGGCTGTCAGGACCCGAGGTTTGCGTAGCGCCGTAGTCAGCGGCGGTAAAGATTTCGGCGTTGCGAGACCCGAGGTCGACGAGCGCCTCGGAGAGGTTGCCGTGGTTGTTGTTCCAGATGTCAACGCCCGGCCCGCCGAGGTCCTCGGTGACGCCCAAGCCCCAGGCCGGGGCGGTGCCGTTTTGTACGGCCGACGGCAGGGTCGTGACCGATAGCCCGTTCCACCCAGCGGCCTGGCTAGCGGTTGGCACCGAGGCGGCGGCAGCAACCACGATCCCAGCGGCGAGCAACCAACGACGACGTGGTCCTCGTGTTTGGACCTTTTTCACCAACAGAACGCACCTCGGCCAATAAATACAGCGACTTCTCACCCACAGTAACATCGCCCATCCCTGCAACATCACCGGGGAAGGCAAACATAAATCACAGAAAGTGGCGATGAAACCGCGCGACGTTTGCCATCATTTCGCCGCTACCGCCTGGCATCGCTAATGTGGCTTAATAGTGGAAGCGCAGAGGCCACATGACCCACTAGAAACCGCTAAAATCCTTCTCTGCGTAGAATTTTCAGGTCCATATCTCACACAGCATGCCAATTGGTCCGCTGTGTGGGACCATTGACCAACGGCTATTCCCTGCGATGAACCAAGGCGCTTAGGCAAACCAAGGCGAAATGACCACCATGCTCACCAAGCTCCGCGGAATGGACCGGCAACGGTTCGAGTCGTTGTTTACGAGCTCGGCGTTCCTGTTGACGAGTGGTCTCCTATTCATCAACTTGTTCATCCTGACCAGAGGACTAGGTACCGCGGGGCGCGGCATGGTCGCCGCTGTCCACAGCAACACCATCGTGCTCGGCTGGGCATTCCAAATAGGCCTTCCCACCGCAGCCGGCTACTTCGCGAAGGACCTCGACCATCGGCGAATCGCGATGTCCGCGTGGGCAATGACGATCGTTGGCGCGGTTCCAATCGCGATACTGCTGATCCCATTCTTTCGTTGGCAGCTCCGAGGCATGGTCTTCACAGAAGGCGGCGAATCACTCCGCAACTTCTACATCGTCTTCATTCTCCTGCAGCTGTTCAACGGTGTGTTCTTGTCGGCGGTGTTTTGGCTACGTGGCGTCGGCAGCTTGTTCAAGTACAACCTGCTGTTAGCACTCCCCCAAGTACTCATCACCCTTGGATACCTCGTGCTTTGGATAGCTGGCCGGCTCACCGTGAACTCTGCGCTCGCCTCCACCTTTGTCATGTTGCTGCTCGGTTGGATCATTGGAATTACGGCAACAGATTCCTGGCCGGGAAGAGGGTTCTCCCGCGAAATATTCGGACAAGTCGGCAACTACAGCCTCCGCGCCTGGGCGGGCAACCTGTCCTTCTTCGTCAGCCTGCGCATCGACCAGCTACTGCTTGTCAGCTTCGTCGATTCCAACCAACTCGGCGTCTATGCCATCGCCGCCGCAATCTCGACGCTGTCGGGGCCGATCGCCCGCGGCTTCGCCCAAGGGCTACTCCCCTTCATCCGCAAGGCAAAGTCCGATGGCGAACGTCTTCATCGGGTGCAATCGACGTATCGCCAGGTGGGCGTGCTGAGCTTTGTGGTCCTGGGCCTCATGGCGGCAACGGCCTGGTTCATCATCCCATTCGTCCTGGGTAGTGACGCCCAAGACGCCGTCCTCCCACTGATGATTTTGTTGCCCGGCGCATGGGCCACCGATGTCACCCAGGTCTACACAACCGCATTGACCTCGTTCAACCGGCCAAGCGACGCATCGAAGGCACAGATCGCCGCGGCAATCATCACCGCCATTGGTTTGGCAACTCTGTTATCGCCATTTGGCATTGTCGGAGCAGCGATCACTACTACCGCCAGCTACTTCGTGGGGCTCTTGGTAAGCATCTTCTATTGGCGGCGATTGAGGGGTCGAGTCATCCGCGGCGAGGCGACCGGGCACTCAAACCCGATCGAAGAATCCGTCCGCATCGAAGAATCCACCCGCATCGAAGACCCCAGCCCCGTTGAAGACTCCAGCCCC
>CAYTUB010000134.1:0-6374 GCA_964441145.1 uncultured Acidimicrobiales bacterium | reverse complement strand
CCGCCGCTCCAACCGTCGGGACGAAACTCTGACCCGACACTTCCTGCCCCTCCGGCCTTCACCGGTTCTGCCCCTCCGCCACCACCAGGACACCTTGAAGGCAGCGAGACGGTTCAACACGTGTTGCACTTTGACGACGGGCAAGAAGTTGTGATCGGGAACGGGGTGTACGTCGGTCGCCATCCCACGAAGAATGGTCTCCCCGACGGCTACCACGGTGCGACAATCCGCGGCGAGCATGTGTCTCGCGTCCATTGGGAACTTTCCCTCACGAACGGTGTCGCTCAAATTCGAGACCTGGGTTCAGGCAGCGGCACTGAGGTCGAAAGCCAGGGGCAACGGATACCAGCAACGGCACAGGGCGTGGACATCGCTGTCGGAGCGACTGTGCACTTCGCCGACCGCTGGGCAACCTACACAACGGAGTAATTCAGATGGGTGAGCTGCGCTTACGGATGTCGACCTCCTATGGCGAGGCTGACATTGCCGCACGTTTCGATGACCACACGACAATCGGGCAGCTCGCCGACACGATCGAGCAGCACTTTGATCGAACGGGCCATACGGCGCGGTCACTTCATCGTCGAAGCCGAGGGTCGCAATACCTCAGCCGGGATGCCCGTCTGATCACTTCCGACCTTCGTAACGGAGATCACGTCGAACTCGCCCTAGATACCGGGGTTCGTTCTGGCGAAGCACAAGCGGCTGTCGCGTCGTTGCGAGTGATCAACGGGCCAGAAGCTGGCAGAACATTCGAGTTGCAAAGAGGCGAATCGACCATTGGCCGATCTACGCAATGCACGGTCACGCTGAACGACGACATGGCTTCGCGTACGCATGCAAGTATTCGGGTGACCGACATCGTGGAAGTCGCAGATGCTGGATCGACCAATGGCGTCGTGGTGAACGACCAGCAGATTTCGGGCGTACGTCGATTGCGGCCTGGTGACCGGGTGCTCGTCGGCGATACCGAGATCGTTGTCGAGCTACTGGGTGGCCAGCCTGCGGCGGCCGACTTTGTCGACAATGTGGTCGAGTTCAACCGGCCGCCGCGTATCGACCGACCCTTTGCTCCGGTCAAGATCGGATTGCCTTCACCGCTCGATCCACCACCGAAACAACGTTTCCCGCTGATCGCTGCGATCGTGCCTGTATTTATGGCGGTCGCGATGTTCTTTGTCTTCCGCCGCATTGAGATGATGCTGTTCATGGCGCTGAGCCCGGTCATGGTCTTCGGGAATTTCTGGGAAAGCAAGCGCTCGGGTCGCGCCGACTACGCCGACCGCAAGGCGGAGTACGAAGCAACCATGAACGACCAAGTTGAGGCGCTGACAGCTGCCCATGAAGAAGAGACCCAAAGCCGATTCCGGTTCTTTCCCGACAACGATGAGCTATTGGGGACTGTTGCAGATCTGTCCCCGCGGCTGTGGGAGCGCGAGATCGAGGACGATGACTTCCTTGCCGTTCGCGTCGGCCTTCTCGCCCAGCCCTCGCTGATCGAGGTGGATATCGGCAACGGTGGTACTCGTGACCAGCGACGCGAGATGGAAGAAATTGCGCAGGGCTATCGGAAGCTCCCGCCGGTCCCCTTAGCGTTCAATGCTCGGCAGGAGGCTCCGGTCGGTATTGCTGGGCCAAGCGAAGTAACGGCATCGGTCGCACGGTCGGTCGTGTTGCAGTCAGCCACTCTCCAAGCACCCAGCGAGTTGGTGATCGGAGCGTTGGTGAGCGAGGCGAACGCCCCTGACTGGAGCTGGCTGAAGTGGCTGCCTCATGCCCGGACCGATGCTTTGGGACTGAACGATCCGCTGATCGCCGTCGGAAGTGATGATGCAATCGAAACGCTGAACTCCGTCCATGAAGTGGCATCCGGGCGTCTGGTTAGCGACTCAGGGTTCAGCTCTGACCGACCTCTTCATTCGCCGCACATTCTGTTGCTGATCGATGGTTCGCTCGAGATCGAGCGGAGCCGCTTTCGCAGTCTTCTTGAGCACGGTCGCGAGGCGGGTATCACCGTCGTGTGGCTTGCCACCGACTCTCGCCGAATACCGAATGCGTGCCGAACGGTGATCTCCGTCGAGCCGGGTAGCCAGGCGGTATCGATGGGCAATGCAACCGAAGGCGTGCAGCATGGCTCGATACCGATCGAGGACGTGTCACGCGAGTCGGCTGAGGTGGTCGCTCGCGCTATGGCACCGATCGTCGACATCTCGGCTGACGCCGGGGGCAGCGCCGATATTCCCAAGATTGTCAGCCTCGTGGATCTGCTCGGCGGTCTGGAAGTGCTCGATTCGCACCACGCCATTTCGGAGCGTTGGAGTCAATCGAATAACGAGAAGAAGTATCTGCGCGCACCTGCCGGTGCGACATCGGCTGGCACGTTGACCTTGGATCTTCGTGTCGATGGCCCGCACTCACTCGTGGGTGGCACGACAGGGGCGGGGAAGTCCGAGTTCCTGCAGTCGTTGCTCACCGGGTTGGCTGCGACCCACAGCCCGGAGCGAATCACGTTCTTGTTGGTCGACTACAAGGGCGGATCCGCGTTCGGTGAGCTTGTCGATCAATTTGACGATCAGGGAAACCTGGTGTGGAAGGGGCTGCGACATACCGTCGGCATGATCACGGACCTCACCCCGGCGATGGTCCAGCGTGCTCTGATTTCGTTGCATGCCGAGCTGCATCGACGCGAGGTGACCCTCAATCAGCATCGGATGAAGGATCTGATGGAGATGGAGAAGCACGGTATTCCGGGGACTCCACCTAGCTTGCTGATTGTGGTGGACGAGTTCGCGGCCTTGGCCAAGGAAGTTCCGGCCTTCGTTGATGGTGTGGTTGACATCGCCCAACGAGGACGAAGCCTCGGCATGCATTTGGTGCTTGCTACTCAGAAGCCGGGTGGCGTCGTCACACCGAACATTCAGGCCAACTCGAATCTGCGGGTCGCCCTCCGGGTGGCGAGCGAGGAGGAGTCTCGCGACATCGTGGGCGCCCCCGACGCCGGCCGCCTCGACCGTTCGACCCCCGGGCGCGGTGTGATCAAGCGAGGCCCGACCGATTTGGTTCAGTTCCAGAGCGCGTACGTCGGTGGTGTCACCCGGCCCCGAAGCGAAGCCACCCTCGAGGTTGGCGAGTTCGACCTTGGTGGCATCTCGTGGGTAGAGCGACCGTCTGACGATCGAGGCGACGACGGCACCGAGATCGACCTGAAGCGTCTGGTTCGGGTGATAAATAGCGCGGCCGATGCGGGTGGTATCGGGGCACCGCGTCGTCCGTGGCTTGACCCACTGCCCGAAGTGGTCGACCTCTTGCAGTTGCCGCGCCCTGAGTCCGATTCGCAGATCACTTTCGGCCTTGCCGATATGCCCCTTCAGCAGAGCCGCACGGTTGCCAGCTTTTCGCCCGACGATCAGGGAAGCATGTTGATCTACGGCATGGGCGCAAGTGGGAAGACCGTTGCTCTTCGGAGTATTGCCACCGCGTTTGGGCTGACGAAGGACCGCTCGCCGGTTCACGTTTATGGTCTTGACTTTGCAGGGCGTGGTTTGGAGATGCTGTCGCCGCTCCCTCACGTCGGAACGATCGTTGCGGGCGATGACTACGAACGGGTCACGCAATTGTTGAAAGATGTCCGCCAGGAGATTTCTGCCCGTGCGGCGAAGTTCTCGAGCGCCTCGTCGTTGTCGGAGTATCGGCGAAACACCGGTGACTCATCGATGCACCGCATCGTTGTGCTGCTCGATGGCTACGACAACTTTCTCGCGTCCTACGAACGGATCGACCGCGGCGAATGGACCGAAGTGCTGCCGCGCTTGGTGGCCGATGGTCGCCAAGTCGGCGTGCACTTCGTGCTCACGGGCACGCGGCGTTCGAGTTTTCCGATGGCGCTCGCCAGTCAGGTATCGACTCGGTTGGTGTTCCGGTTGGCAAGCGATGACGACTATCACGCGGTGAACGTCGACCCGAAGTACTTCGACAACGACACACCTGCGGGTCGTTGCCGGATGGGCGATACCGAGATCCAAGTCGCCGTACTCGGTGCGGCAACGTCGACCGCCATGGAAGCCGAGGAGTACAAGCGCCTCGGTGATGCTCTCGCTGGCCGGACCGTAGAGGCGCCGACGGTACGCATCCTTCCCGATCGAATCTCACGTAGCGAGCTTCCCGCAGCATCGACGGGGCGGTGGTGTCTGTCCGAGGCGTTCACCAGCATCGGGCCGGACCTTTCGCAGAACCTGATGGTGGCTGGCGGGCCACGCTCGGGCAAGACACTCGCGATGATCTCGCTTTGTGAGGCCTTGCGCGAGATGAGCGAGACCCCGATCCTGTTCGGCGAAGCGCCGGAGGTCGTCGCCGCAGGAGGCAAGGCGTACGCCGAGCTCGCCGCACTCGTTACTGCCGATAGTAACGGCGGCCTTCTACTTATCGACGACGTCGACCGCATCAAAGACCCAGCTATCGAGCTCGACCTGCAAACCGCTATCGCTAACGGCAAGGTGAAGGTCTTCGCTTCGGCGCTATCGGCACAAGCCCGTGGGTACGACGCCACGATCCGAGCGATCCGTGGCCGGTGCTCAGCACTGGTGCTGCAACCCGACCCCGATACCGACACCGAACTCGCCGGCGGCGCACTCCCCCGCACCGCAAGAGCTTTCCCCCCCGGCCGCGGCTACCTCACCACCCACACCGGTTTGGTGCTAGTTCAAGTCGGTGTTTAAGCAACAGACATAGGGCTCGCCGCTGACATACGCTGCGCCCAGAACACCCCGGGGTCCACGTCCATGTGTTCGGCATCAGCGTCGGCCGCGGGAGCACCCGTTGTCGGGTATGCCGTTCCCTCGAGAGCGAACAGCTCATAGCCATCAGTCCACGTGCAAATTAGGCCACCGCTGTGAGTCTGAGCATCGGGCGAAAGCCAGGAGACAGCGAGACACGCTGCGTGATGTTCTTGACTAGCGAATCGACAGATTTCGAGCCCGCGACCTTTCGCCTTTGTCGCGAATTCCGACGGACGCGGCATCGTGGGCACAAAGCCAAGCTTTGGAAGCAGCCCCGCGAGTCCTGCGACCGGCGGTCTAAGTGCAACCGTGCCATCCGCGTGTGCGATAACACCCTGGTCGTTCTCTGCAGTGGTGTAAAGGACTTTTATCTCTTGGGGCCGGGCAACAACCACTTGCGAAGTAGATCTGTGAATTACGGCTTCAAGTTCTTGCGGAGCATCAGGCGCGATTATCGCTCGAAGAAATTCTGGAAGCAGTTTTGAGTAGTCGATGACGGATGCCCTGAAACTCGCAACTTCATCATCGCTGTGAACGCTTAGCTCAAGAACCTCCACTCCAGCGACGACTGCAACGGCCCAACACCAACGACTGTTGTCACGGAGCGCGCACGCGATCGGTGTTCCGATCGGCCGCATGTCATCGTGGCTACCCGAGATTATGTTTGGAACAAACCCGGGTGTAAGCGGAGCACGCAGCGAGATACTGCTGCCGCAATCAAGGCTCTGCCAATGATCATCGGACAGTGCATTCCAATCAATCATGTGGCAACTCGATTCCAGATTGACTCCAAACCGCCCCCGACAGCGTCTATGCCGATCTCGATCAAGTCACCCCCACCGTCGACAATATTGATCCCAGCATCGACGATTCCATTCGCTACATCGTCCGCAATGTCGCCAATGGCGTCGATGACGACCTCGCCACCATCCACAAATACATCAACCGCTTCTCCAGCAATCTCCACAATTTGCCCGCCTGCATCGACGACAAACTCCACGCCGGACTTAAGCAGCTTGTATTGGAACACTTGAAAATCGGCGTAATGCTCAAGGCCATCTGTGAAATCAATTAGCGCCTTAGCGCCTTCACTCGCGATGGTTCCGCCAAGCCAACCGATTGCATGACCCACGGGCGCCGCAACGCCAGCTGAAACTGCACCTGCGATGGCAGTTCCCGCCCATTTCGAG
Organism: uncultured Acidimicrobiales bacterium; assembly: GCA_964441145.1. Lineage (GTDB taxonomy): Bacteria > Actinomycetota > Acidimicrobiia > Acidimicrobiales > SHLQ01 > SHLQ01. Next base: position 409 of record CAYTUB010000134.1, on the reverse strand, counting down.
AATTCCTTTAGACCGACGTCTGCTGCGACATGTCCAATCATCTCAAACGAAGCATGAACGATCGCTTCATCCAGAGGAAGGCCAGCGGCATATTGTTCAACAAAGTCCTTAGCAAAGGTGGTTAAAGCTCCTACGGCATCACCCAAAAAACTCAATCCCTCAGCAAATTGAATAACACCAAGGTGGTCACCGATGAAGTCACCAAGCGCTTTGAGCACAGTTGGATCCGTCACTCGAAGCGACTTCACTAGGCCTTGCCAAACATCCTCACCTAAGCCAATCGCATCAGAGATGTCTTCGAGCCACTCGAGTCCTTCGATTTCAGAAGGTCTGATGGAGTCGCTCTCCTGTCCAATTGTCGAGTCCTGCACTACAGGAGTTGGGTTGTACCGGCCTCCTCCCCTACCAG
>CAYTUB010000133.1:3151-6595 GCA_964441145.1 uncultured Acidimicrobiales bacterium | reverse complement strand
GCTGTGGGCGGCGGTGTTCAGACTCGCCAAACGGGAGCAGTCAGGAACCTGAATTCCCAGCCATTCGCACCGTAGCCTTTTCGGCAGCTTGCCAAACGGGATCTAAACCGATCGAGCTAAAATGGTTGTTCTCGACCTCCACAACGATCTGGCCTCCCTGAGGCCCTGAGTCCTCAACCCGAATCCCATGGTGCTGCGTACTGCTGATGGAGTTTCCGGTTACCTCAGCCGAGGAACCGAGCACGATCGCGACTCCGTCCCGGTAAGACGACGACGTGGAGATGTTCGAGATCGAGTTGTTGCGGATCACAATTCCTGCGTCCGCCGCTGAGAAGTCGTTTTCGACGTGAACGACAATGGCACCGCTGGTGTCGGTTCTGATGTCGGTGATGATGTTATCGCGAATCACTACATCGACGACAGGGACCTTTACGTCGATCGCCTCTGTCGATGTTCCGCTGATGTGGTTGTTGATGATTCGAACATCGGAGACAGCGTCATGATCGCCGCGCCCAGTTCCGAGGTAAATGCCTTCGCCGAACAACGAATACGGGTCGCCAGATTCATGTGTCCCTGGTCGATTACCGGTGTCGAAGATGCGAGAGTTTTTGATCGTGACATCACTCGATTGTTCGGTGACCCGAATTCCCTCTTGCCCGATGTCACTGATGTCCAGGCCGTCGAGTTCGATGCCATGAGAACCTTCGACTCGAACACCCCACAACGCTCGCCGGACCATGATGTGTGAAATCGAAATGTCGTTTGATGCCGAGATCTCGATACCCGCACCTCGGGTGTAGTCATTGCTAGTGAAACGAGGCGGGTCATTGGGGTTCGCAGCGGTGATGACCACTCCGGAGGCGTTCTTGACCATGAGCAAGTCGTGCGACCCTGGAGCGAACTCGAACACGGTCCCGGGTTGGGCGGTGCTAAGGGCGGTTTCAATCGGGGTATCGGAGAAGCCAGCCCCGTTCACAGCCCCAGAGGTAGCTACCACTGCCACGGAAGCTGACCGGTCGGGCTGTGAGGCAACAACAGAGGTGGTGGGCGTTGCCGGTTTCACCGTTGTGGGCGGCGTGGTCGTAGAAGCGGTTCGGGAAGGGCGGCTAGCCGGCGCTTGAGAAGTCGTCGGCGTACTCGTGCTCCGACGCACCGCCGTTGTGGTCGTGGTTGGCGACTCGCGCACCGGTGCCGGTTGCCGTAACGGCGCGACTGTTGTCGCTGGTGCTGCTACCGCTGTTGTCTCTGACACGCGGGGAACGGTGGTCTCCGAGGGGCTGAACGTCTCGGCGAGTTCAATCTGCGCTTCCTCATCATCAACATCATCGGTGTCTGGGGCAGGTCGGATCGCGTCCACCTGCTCGCGGGGCTCGAGTGGGGAAGCGACCAACGCCTGATCAAATTCGCTGGCCGAAACCGCGTTCTCGTCAGAAACGGTGCTTTGCGTCGTGACACCGACCGAGCGGGCGAGGTTCGCTTGTTGATCCCCAACAAGCTCGACGACGAGCCGCGCCGGTTGCGCAATTGCCGAATTCAAACCACCCGCAGTGGTTACCGCAGCTGCAGTCACTACAATTAGCGATAGTCCGAGCTTTTTGACAGCCTTCAGCATCGACACGCCTAATTCATATCACGTCCCGTAACAGTAATGACATGTTTGACACAGTTTCTTAGCAAAGTTTCGCCGGGTCGAGATTCCCCCAATTTGCGACTTTCAACAGTTCGAAACGCTCGTGAACGCCATCGGGACTCGCTATTGAATCTCCTAGCTCTCTGCACGTTCTTTGTTACGGATGCGTTACCACCAGCCGATGGAGAACGACTAGATTTCGGGCAAGTACTGATAGATAGAGATAGAGACGCTTGCGAGCGCGAGGAGTCCACCCTGAGCAAGGAAGGTTTACAACACGACCGACCCATGCACGTCTATTGGTCGGTGACACCTGAACAAAGTTCCAGCACGTATGTACGTACGGTTGTTGCCGGACTCCGAGACCGCGGGGTCACCGTCAGCCCGATCGGCCTACTCCGGTGCCTGCGAACGAGCGGCAGCATTGTCCATATCCAGTGGCCCGAACACGTTTCGCGTGGAGCAAGCCCAACCAAGACAGTGCTCAAACAAGCCCGGGCTTTTGGCTTGCTCGCGATCGCGCGGGCACGAGGACACGCAATTGTTCTTACCGCGCACAACCGGGTCCCCCATCACGAGACAAACGCTGTCGACTCCCACTTTCGAAACAGCGTCTACGCCAACGCGGATGCACTCGTCGCGCTAGTGGGCGAACACTTCGATCTACTGACGCTAGATGGGACCATCGACGCCCAAACTCGTCGGGAGGTAATACCTCACCCACTCGTATCCCCCGTTTTGGCGAAGGAGCACACGCCTTCAGACGGGCCGCTGGTGATTCTGGGACAAATCCACTCCTACCATCTCGTTGAAGAATTCGTCGCAGCCTGGGAGCGGTCCAACCTGCGGCGCGAAGCAATCATCATCGGTGCGGCTGGCGACAAGGAATTGGTTTCACGGCTCGAAGGCCGAGCTCTTAACCACGACAGACTCAGCGTCCACGTGGGGTTCATGCCCGACGACGAGTTGGGCGATGTCTTGACCAGGGCAGCCGCAATCATTGCTTTACAACGCAACCCGTTCAACAGTGGAGCCCCATTTGATGCCCTGCCTCGCGGACTACCTGTTGTGCTGTCGGCGGGGGCACAAGCCGACGACCTAACTCGAACCGTCGGCGCCGAGTGGGTCTTCACCATGCCAGCAGAGCCTCACGCCGACGACATCGCCTCGCTAGAGGCATGGCTTGGCATCGACCGCACCGAGCCATCTCTCCACCCGTACCAGCCCGACGTTGTTTGCGAAGCTCACATCGAGTTGTACCGGTCGCTGCTCCGCTAGCGACTCTGGTCGAGAACTTTTTGCACGAACGCCGGGGGCCAAGTCAGAGCAGATTGCAAAAGGTTTCGCCCGCCCCGAATTCTCTGCCCCGACAACCACTGCTGTCCCCCGCTACGGAACAGCATCTGCGAGCGATCACGGCGCCGCTGTTTGAAGAGTTTGAACACCGAGCTGCGCGCTTCTGTAGCGAGAAACTCTGAGAGCGATGGCGCTTCGCTCCCGGAAACTCGCGCCCGATGACACGCCCCGATGTAGCGCAGATTCTCTCGTTGGGCATCCCAGTTATTCGATGACATCGAGCCCTGGTGAATTCGAAACCCGAACTGTCGATCCGTCGACGAGATAACGGGGCCAACGAACGACATCTGAGAAAAGATCCGACAGTCAAAGGCCATCTCGAAAGGCTGCTCAAATCCCCCGATGGAACGCAGTGCCTCCACGTCGAGCACAGCTCCGGGCCAAAGTAGTTCGAACGGCTCCCCAGATTGATGAAATTTGCGCCAATCCGAGATCGTGGTTGGGCCAAGCTTCTTTAT
>CAYTUB010000133.1:0-3141 GCA_964441145.1 uncultured Acidimicrobiales bacterium | reverse complement strand
ATCTTTGGGTAGTACGGGTCACCTGCGATTCGGCGCGCGTGACTGGTGACGACTACCGGCGTCGGATTGTTGCGATTGAATACATCGATTAGTACGGGGATGCGATTTCCGAGTACGACATCGTCATCACCCATGAAGTTCACCAACGAGGTCTCAACGGAGGCGAGCGCACTATTGTGCGACTCCGAGATGGGCAAGATCTCCTCGAGCACCACAAAGTTGGTGGGCCCGTCCCATGTCTGCGCTTGAGCAATCGTCTTCTCTACCGTTTCCTCGGGTGAGCCGTTGAAGACGATCTGGAGCGAAACGCCAGCAGGCGTGGTGCGAAGCAAACTGGCGAGACACGCGTCAAGATACTGCGGCCTGTCCACAGTATTGATGTTCACCGTGAGGTCTTCTACAGAAAACTTGTGGTGCATTCCATTAACGTTAGTCATCCAACCCTCCGACAGGGACATACTCGCAGGGGTCCCGTCAGCCCGATGAGTCTAACCGGCAGACCAATAGGGTTATCGGTAAGCCATCGTGTGTCGTGACCCTTTGCGCCAAGATTTTATGAACGCCCCTACCGCACCCGTCGTAACGGTTCTCATGAAGAACCTCAATCAATACCGGCTGCCCTTTTACGAGAAGCTGCGAACCGAGCTGCAGGATTCTGGCGTCACGCTCCGGCTGGTGACCGCAGATGGCCTGTCCGAAGATACAGCTAAGGGTGACTCGGCATCGCTTGATTGGGCCGAGCGGCGAGCGTTTCGAGAGCTTCAGGTCCGCGGTAAAACGCTGCTCTGGCAGCCTGGTTTCGATCTCGCTCGCGACAGCGATCTGATCATCACCGAACAAGCCTCTAAACAACTCTTCAATATCGTCCTTGCGTACGGACAACAACTCTTTGGCACGAAGCACGTTTTTTGGGGGCACGGAAAGAACTTCCAGTCGTCTCGAGAAGGCGAATCGGGAGAGAGTCTCAAGCGTCGACTCACCCAAAGAGCCCACTGGTTCCTTTCCTACAACGACCTATCGACCTTGGCAGCAATCGAGGCCGGCATGCCGGCCACTCGTATTACGCCGGTGATGAACTCCACCGACACTCGCCACATTCGCAACGCGATCAAGGACATCGACCCGGAGCAAGTTCGCCGCGAGCTCGGCATTGGCACCGGGCCTGTGGGGCTGTTTATCGGTGGGATCTACCCGTACAAGCGACCGGAGTTCCTGATCGAAGCGGCGATCGCCATCCGTGAACAAGCGCCGTCATTCGAATTGATCATCATTGGCGACGGAACTCTTGGACACGTAGCGGAGGCTGCAGCATCACAGCACCCTTGGATCCATTGGCTGGGGTCGATGTACGGCGACGAACGACTTGGCCCTGCATCGATTGCTTCGTTGCAACTCATGCCAGGCCTAATCGGTCTCAACATCGTCGACGGGTTTGCTCTCGGCTTGCCCACTATCGCCATCGACGACGAGTTTCACAGCCCCGAAATCGACTATCTCGAGACTGACGTCAACGGTTTGTTGCTCCCGCATGGGGCCTCGCCCCAGGAATACGCCGCCGAAGTCGTCGAACTGCTTGCTGATAGCGGACGTCTTGACGAGTTACGCCGTGGAGCTACGGAGTGGGGCGAGAAACTGTCTACCGAAAACATGGTTGCCCGGTTCGTCGAAGGGGTCCATGCCGCCTTGGCCGCTAGCCCAAGGTAAACGGCGCCCCTTACATACTGCGGAATCCACGGATGGTGACTTTCGCTACCCGTTTTGGTATTCCAGGAACTATGAGCTAATGTCGGCTTGAGCGGGCCGACCTTGCCCCTTCTCCTGCAATGAGCCGATCGAGACGTCAAGACCTTGCTCCGCATGACCACCGCCATCGCTAGAAATACGCAGCCCGTCGTCACCATTTTGCAGCGCAACCTGAATCAGTACCGAACAGGTTTCTACGAGTCGCTGCGCTCTCAGCTCCAGGAAGCTGGGATCCAGCTTCGTCTGGTGACCGCATCGGGTCTCGATGAAGATATCGCAAAGCAGGACTACACGAGTCTCGAATGGGCGGAGTTCCGGGCCCTTCGTGAGGTGAAGATCAAAGGGACCTCGTTGCTTTGGCAGCCAGGTTTCGACCTCGCCCGGGACAGCGATCTGGTCATCACCGAACAAGCGTCGAAACAGCTATTCAACATCTTTTTGTCCTATGGCCAACGAGCTCTAGGTACTCGACATGCGTTCTGGGGTCATGGCCGCAACTTTCAGGCCTCACACCCCACCGAGCGCGGACTCGGCGAAGGATTAAAGAAGCAGCTAACCCGCCGAGCGCATTGGTTCTTTTCCTACAACGAGTTGTCTTCGGCTGCGGCGATCGCAGCCGGAATGCCAGCGACGCGGATAACCGCCACCATGAACTCCACTGACACCCGTCGGATTCGGGATCAACTTGCGAGTGTCGATGGGGGTGCTATTCGTGTCGAGTACGGATTTGGGAGTGGCCCTCTGGCGCTCTACATGGGCGGCATCGCCGCCAAGAAGCGTCCGGAGTTTCTCATCGACGCTGCCATCGAAATCCGCCGACATATCCCCGATTTCGAGCTGGTCGTAATCGGAGATGGCCCGTTGCGTGACGTGGTCAATGCTGCGTCCGAGCGCTACCCCTGGATCCATGCACTGGGCGCGATCTACGACGACCGACGAATCGGCCCCGCTTCGGTATGTTCGGTTCAGCTCCTTCCCGGCCTCCTCGGCCTCAATGTCGTCGATGGGTTTGCACTCGGCATCCCCTCGGTCACCCTCGACCTCGACTACCACAGTCCAGAAATTGACTACCTCGACCACGAAGTGAACGGCGTGATCTTGCCCTCGGGAATCTCTCCGGAGCGCTTTGGCTCTGAAGTTGCCGAGTTACTCAATGACGACTCGCGTCTGACAGCACTTCGTTCGGGGGCCTTCGAATCTGGGGAACTACTGTCGGTCGAGCAGATGGCGACAAGGTTTGCCGACGGCATCTGTGCGGCGCTCGAAGCCGATCATCGTAGGTAGCACAGTCTTCACGAGAGCTCGCGGGCAGCGAGTAGACCCTTCGCACTCGGTGAACGGGAAGTAGGCCATTGCGCTCATTGTGGCGAGAAACCACGAGCGGTGTGGATATCTCTG
>CAYTUB010000132.1:0-6800 GCA_964441145.1 uncultured Acidimicrobiales bacterium | reverse complement strand
GAGGCCGTGCACTCTGGCGAGTCGGCGACCACACCGCAATCGTGCAACACCGCATTGGCTCCAAGGAATGGGCCATCTGCGACACCGACGGAAGGCTGACGGTATGAGACCGCCCTGGCGCCGACGACGAGATCTAGTGGATCGGCTTCGTCCCTACGTCCCGTCGGCAGAGCCGAACGAACCGATGGTCGACGCCGACTCGGTCCGCATGTTCCTGTACCGCTGGATGATCGAAACCGGCGATCCTATTGACGTGGTAGCGAGAGGGTTCGATATCGACCCTGATCTTGCAACCCGCGTCGTTGGCGGAGAAGTGCGAGCCCTACCGAAATCGACCTATGTCAGATTGTCGGACCAGCTTGGGCACATTGGATCTCGGTACTCAGATGGCGGGCTCCGGAAGTGAATCGATGAGATCCAGGGTTTCCATCGACACTGCGACGACCCGCTGTAGCAGCGTCACGAGGAAGGCAGGATCAGCCTCGAACTCGGGCCAAGCGTTCGGGTCGTTGTCTATTCCCGACTCGTGGGTGCGGTAGCGCCATTGGTCGACGACCCAATCGACCGCCGACTTCGAACCAAGTCTCCAGTCGTGCGCTCTCAGCGGAATTCCCGAGATGGTCACGTCGTCGTTGTAGATGATCTTCGTCCGATCAGTTTCGCTTTCGCCGCTGGCGTTTCGAGTCTTCGGGTATCGCATCTTTTCGACTCGGAGATCCTTGGCGGTGCTTGGTTCCACCACGACACCTGGGTAGGGCGAGGCGAGCGCGTAGTTGACATGGATCTCGGCGAGTTTCGACCCGATGTCTCGGGTCCGAAAGAAGTCGGCAGCGGTGAGAGGAATTGGGATGTGTGGAAGCTCCTTTCGAAGATCGTCGGCAAATTCGCTGCGGTAGGTCGGACTGTGGAGCAAACCGTAGACGTAGTGAAATACGTCGTCGCCAGTGATGGTCTCATCGAGCGCGTGGAACCGGCCAAGGGCATCCTCGGCGATAGCCGAGATCGGCGCATCTGTTGGCAGGAGAGAGAGTGCGTCATCAGCCTTGGCATAGATCCATCTCGGCAGCAACCCCGTTGAGCTCGACGCAAACAAGCCGTTGTCGCTTACTCCTGCGGTCATGAGCACTGAGAACGGAGGAGCCATGGCCCCCGGTGGCGTGAAGGCGATTGCCTGATTCGGTCGTCCGTCGTATGGAAACACCTGCTCAAGCTGGAACACTCGCTTGTTCAGCAGCGGGTCTCGGTTTCCGAACCTCGGGTGAAAGGGACGGTACAAGGTCTCCCGGACAAAGCTGTCCTCGTATTCGTAACGCTGGTTCGCGACTAGTCGACCAAAGTCGACGTCGTTCCACTTGAACTTGGACGGGTCGGTATCCACCTGAGATCGTGCGATCTTTACTTTGTCCGACTTCTTGCCGGTCAGCTCCGGATTAGAGCCGTGAAATGCCTCAAGCTCTCCGTTGAAGAATTGGACCATGCGTTGCCCATTGCGGACGAGCTCTGCACGGGACGAGTTGTAGTTCCACGCGTCACGATTGGTTTGAAGCCCCTGAGTGCGCAGGGAGAATAGTGTCGGCCCACTTTTAGCGTCGACTGCTAGGTGCGTCTGAAAGGCCATCGAGCGCTGGTTGATCCAATCGGCGCTTTCGTTCGGTTTGATCGGAAGCCAGTCAATTGCGTCGAGGGCCGACTCAGACGAGGCGAAAGCGCTAAGCCGAGCGAGCTTTTCTTCCCGGTCGAGGTACTCACCGATGTCTGCGTAGCGGATCTCGGCTAGCTCGCCGGAAGACTCCGCGGTGCGAACTAGGAGGACAACAGCGACAGTAGTGGTGCTACCTTCTCCGAAAATTTTGCCGCCCTCTCTGCGCCAATCGAGCTTTTGGTTTCCTCGAAGGTTCAACACGTAGACGAAGTCGAACTCCGACTCGAGACTCCGGCGAAATCCGTCGAAGGAGTTCGACTCGATGTACCCCCCGTTCGTCACGAAGGAGACCACTCCACCGTCGGGATGATTCAATACTCGATCGGATGCCCAACGAATCGCTCGGACATAGGAGTCCGACAGGGCACCAGTGTTGCCTGAAGAGCTCGCGGCGGTGTAGGTCGCTGAGATTCGGCCATCGAGAGTTGGATACGAGAGATTCGCGTTGTTGTCATTCTCACTCTCCTGTGCGCCCGAATAGGGCGGGTTGCCTACGATGGCCCGGATGTCGAGCGCACGCTGCGATTCGGCCCGCTGGCTGTTTGAGGGGAAGACACCCAGGTCGAGTCGTGATCCGCCCTCATCGAGCTGGAAAGTGTCGGTGTAAACGATTCCCTCGAAAGAGTCGACTTCTTCGCCCTCTCCGGCGAGTGAGTGAAACGCTGTCTCGATGTTGACTGTTGCGATGTAGTAAGCGAGTAGTTGTATCTCGTTCGCGTGAAGCTCGGATGCGAACTTTCGTGCAAGGTCAGCTGGTTTGATGTACCCCGATCTGAGCAACTGGACAATGAACGTGCCAGTACCAGTGAATGGGTCCAGCACGTGAACCCCCGTATCCGACAGCGAGGCACCCTTGAAGTGTGACGACAGTGCGCTCTCAGTGAGCGCAAGAATGAAGTCGGTCACCTCGATCGGTGTGTAGACGATTCCGAGTGATGATGCCCGTTTCGGGAAAGCCGTCTTGAAAAACTCTTCGTACAACTCGATCAAGATCGATTGTCGGGCGTGGGGGTCTTCGAGGCCATCCACGTGGTAGCGGACAGAATCATAGAAGGCGTCGAGCTCACGAGTCTCCGTCTCGACCTCGGTGTCTTCTAGGACCTCCAGCATGTCCTGCATCGCCCGGGCGATTGGATTTGAAGCGAGGAGCGAGTAGTTGGGGAAGATCGAATCGAAGACTGGGCGAGTGATGATGTGCTGGGCGAGCATCGCCACTGCGTCATCGGTCGAAATCTGGCCGTTGAGATTTGAGCGGAGCCCTTCAACGAAACGGCGGAACGGCTCCTTGACTCGTGCGGTGGATGCGAGGTTAGAGATCCGTTCCTCGAGAGCCGCCGCGATGTCTGCGACGTTCTTTGCCCAGCGCTTGAGGTACGCCGTGTCCCCGACCTTCTGCACCATCGTGGCCCAACAAAGCTCCTGGAACTGTTCTACATCGAACTCGAGCTGCAGCTGGTCAGTGAGAGCGGTCTCGTTGGTTTCATCACTCGCAGACTCCGTATCAGGAGGCGACGGATCGTCGACCTCCAAATCAGGTGAGGCATTGATGATGTCGACGTTCTTGGGCTTCTTACCGAATCGAATCTGGTTGATGTCTCGGTTCATGTCTGGGTCGTGCGACCGAAGCGCGGACAGAACCTGCCATACGGTCTTGAATCGTCCATCCTTGAGGACAGCTTCTGGCGAGGTGCCCGGCGGCACGGCGATCGGAATGACGATGTAGCCAAAGTCTTTCCCCGGCGAGGTGCGCATGACGCGCCCCACAGCCTGGATGATGTCCACCTGCGACTTGCGCGGTTCAAGGAACAGAACGGCGTCGAGGGATGGCACGTCGATGCCCTCGGTCAGACACTTCGCGTTGGAGAGAATCCGACTGATGCTCTCGCCTGGTTGGTCGCGAAGCCAGTCCAGCTTGCGCGTGCGTTCGACCGTCCGCTGGCTGCCATCGACGTGGTCAGTTTCGATAGTCAAAGGCTTACCGACATGGGTGATGTATTGATACTCAGCGGCGATCCGCTCAAACTCGGACGCAAAATGCTTGGACGCCTTGATCGTGTTCGAGAAGGCGACGGCCCGCTGGAGTGGAACAGTGTCGCCTGCCCGAAACGCCCGTACATCCTCGTCGTCCCCCAAACGCTCGCGCTTGGCAAGAGCATTTAGACAACCAACCATCTGTGCTGCTTCCGGAAGATTGACTTCGCCAAGGTCAGCTGTGTGCCGTTGGAAGGCCTCGTTCACAGCATCTTCCTCAACCGTGAGGATGATCACCTTGTAATCCGTCAACTCCTCGAGGTCGACAGCCTCTCGGAAGGACAACTTGAAAAACTCTGGCCCGTACACGTTCTCGTCGTCCATCGACGAGAGGAAGGCTTCGTTCTCCGCAGCCTTGGTTCGCTGGGAAGGTTTGTACACACGCGGCGTGGCCGTCATGTAAAGCCGCTTGGCTGCCGCAATGTTCTCGTCTTCATGTACGAGCTGAAACGCCTTCGTGTCCTGACTCGCAAGCTGAACCCCGGTTGTGCGGTGTGCCTCGTCGCAGATGATCAAGTCAAAGTCGCCGAATCCACCGATCTTCTGAGCCTCTCCGACCACGGCTGCGGAGTGGTAAGTGGAAAACACGACGCGCAGCCCATTAGTTGGCGCGGCGGCGACGTTTGCAGCGAGGGTCGCAGGGTCTGTTGTCGCTGGCACGACCATGTCGTACGGCGAAATGTCTCCTGAATCTCTATCACCCGCTGTCGTGTCCGAACACACTCCGAAAACCGTGAGGGGAAGCGTTGCGTCTGCTGACCAGGCCGTCAGCGTTTGCGATACCAGTGAGATCGAAGGAGCCATGACAAGCACAAGCCCGCCAGCTCCCGCCACGCGCTCAGCTATCAGTTGAGCGGTGTAGGTCTTGCCGGTGCCGCAGGCCATGATCGCCTTGCCGCGATCCGACTCTTCAAAACCCTCGAGGACTGCATCGATCGCGCGCTGTTGGTGATCCTTCGGTTCTTTTGGGGCGCTCCGCTTGACGACGTAAGTGTCCGGAGACCAATCGGCCCAGTCGATTCCGGCATCTCGGAGGTCGCTGAGTGAAACGAGCTGGACTGGCTTCGTCTGCCTGTCCATTTCCTTCTGTGCCTTCGAACCAATGTTGTACGTCGTCGCCACGAGTATCCGCCGCGTGAACTCATCGCCTCCAGATGCAGAGATAAACGAGTCGACTTCTGGCTTGTTGAGGGTTGTCGTTCTCGAATAGCACTTCGCCTGAATCGCCGTGAAGGTGTCTTCCCCCCGATTCTTTGCGACGAGATCGATTCCATGGTCGGTTTCGGCACGATTGCCGGCCCATTCCTTCCATAGCCAAACCTCGTCGAACTGCTCTTGCCATACCGGGGCGTTCTTGAAGAAGGCGAGCATCAAACGCTCGAACCGGTCGCCTTGCTCGACGGTGTGCTGCGACTGCTCGATTATCCAATCGACGATTTCTTCGATGGTGTCGATTGTTCTGTTGGCCACGATGCTCCAGAGACTCGTTCGTCGGTTCCTCGATCCTAGTTACGGCCTGGGACAGGCTTAGCGACTAGCGGCGCGATTCATGGCCTCACGCCCGCGGTCCACCGTGAGCCGTTCCAGTAGCGGAGCTGATGAACACCGGTTGGGTCGCATGCCCACTGGGCTGGCTGACCACGTCCGCCGTTGGTCGCGCCCTCAGTGATTCCGTTGACAGCGAGGCCAGCCGAGACGAGCTGACGGCGATAGTGGACGGCGATCCCATGAGCGCGCCGTCGATCGCGCCGGGTCCATCGCCGCTTCTGTGCAAGCCGGTGGCCAAGCGCAACGTGGTCAGCGCTGAACCCATGGCCATCTCGGCGGATAGCGCCATCACAGGTTGAAGCGAGGTAGGCGATTGCCTCGACAAGGCTCGCATTGGAGCTGGTTCTCCGTCTGAACATCGTTCGTAGTCCTTTGTTTGGGAATCCACTCATGTTTCGCGGGGTGTGTGACACGAACTCTGCAGGCGCTTGTTTCCGCAGGTCAGAGAGTCGTGGGAGATCCGCGGGTAGGTTGGTGGGAGACGTTCTTGGAATGGGAGAAACACCGGGAGATGCAGCTGTAGGTCCGTGAGGAGGTGCGTTTCGGACCTTGGACTGCATGAAGTCAGCAACATGCAGCAGCGTCCGAGAAGTGCTCACCCACGAATGGGCGACGATCGTCAAAGCGAGGGGCTCAAGCGAGGTGATCCGCCGATGGGCCACGTTGGAGCCATCGATCAACCGTTTCCGACACCTCGACGACATCGTTAGCGCCATTGCGGTGCCCATTGGGCAGTCCTACGACGAGTCGATCGAGATTGCCCAAGCCGTGATCAGGTTGTCGGGCGACGATCAGATGGCCCAGCGCCTGATGCTTCAAGTGATGGCCCCGATCCTGACGAAGGAGTGTTTCAAGTCGTCGCAAATCCTGCGCTCGCTCGGTGTGCGAGTTGACGATGCCGAGATCGTCACAATCGTGCTTGGCGCTGCGACCGACGCGATTGCCGCAGTAGCTGGGGCCACGATCGGCTGGCCGTTGAGGGATCTACGTCGGCGCACGATCAAGCGGATCGTTCGACGCAGGGACCGTTTGGTGCGGAATGCCCGCGAACTCGTTGACGAGATGCCCGATGGCCCAGCTCCAGAGGCCGAGCGATCGCCAGCCGAGGTACTGAAGGCGACTCTCGACCTGGCTATCACGAAGGGCATCGTGTCACCCGAAGACGCCGACCTCGTTTGGAGCAGTAGCCACCACGGCGAGACCAGCTTCACCCTCGCCAATGGCGACCGCAGAGAGGCCGAGCGCCTTCGCCGTCGTCGTTCTCGAGCACAACGCCGGATGGCCGAGCGATCGGCCGAGCTACGCGAAGTGATCGCGGTATGAAGCCGAGCGGCGAAGGCTTCGGTGGGGACGATCTCGCCCTGTTCGCGATCTTGAGCGCTGGCGGGATGGCAGTTGCGACGTGGGCCGGAGCTCAAGCCGCCTCATTGGCCACATCAGGTGAGACCTTTCGAGCTACTCCCTCCTCGGGCCTGCGAGCTCTGTTTCGGCTGCCGTCGAATGCCTCGAACCCTCGTAG
>CAYTUB010000131.1:2930-6865 GCA_964441145.1 uncultured Acidimicrobiales bacterium | reverse complement strand
AGGTCTTCACGGGCAGCAACCGTATTCGGGAAGCCCGAGTCCGACGAGCGAGGTGTATTTACGTCGGCATAGCCCGTGACAAAAAGATCGACGAGGCCGTCGCCGTTGATGTCGCCCGCCGCAGCGCCCGCTTGCCACCCGTAAACACCAGCACCCGAATCCGCCCCAACCTCAACGAACGCCTCGCCGGTGTTCACGAGGACGAGATTGGCTCGAGATGTGGTCACATACAGGTCGGGGTCGCCGTCGCCTTCGAGATCGGCCACCGTGCAACCCAATCCGCGGACCGCGAAACCTGCACCCCACGCCTCGGTGACGTCTTCGAAGTTCCCCGCATCGTTACGGAAAAGTCGCGTGGTGGGCAATGCGCCCTCGTCGTGCCAAAGCGCCCACTCCCCTTCGCTCCACGTATCGGTGACGAACAGGTCGAGCCAACCGTCATCATCCACATCAATCCAGCAAAGCCCGCCGCCCATCATCGCCACTGGGTCTCCGGTAACCCCCCATCGAAACGCACTGTGCTCGACGACCAACCCGCGCTCGACGGCGGTGTCGACTAGCTGGTTCGACAACGGCCCCTCGACGGTCGCACTTCCGGGAAAAGCGAGTGCCCCGGTGACGACAGCGGCGGCCAATGCGATCCCTCCCACGCCGAGAAGGACCACAGGCCGCCGCACACTGGATCGTCGCATCTAGGAGGGGGTGCTAACGACCAGAACTCTGGCGAGCGCGTCTGGTGACAGTGTCGATCGTTACCGCTAAGAGCAGGATGCCACCGGTCACGATGAACTTTCTGTCCGAAGGCCAGCCGAGAAGCCCCATGCCGCTCTCAACCGCACCGATCACCAAGGCCCCTTGGAGCGCATTGATAACTCGACCACGACCACCAAAGAGACTGGCGCCTCCGATCACCGCTGCGGCGATCGAATTGAGAAGCAGGTTTGAGACCGGGATGGCATTGTCAGCCGAACGCAGACGAGAGGCAACGACTAGACCGCCGACCGCTGCCATAAACGCACCGATGGCAAAGCAGGCAAACTTGATTCGTTCGACATTGATTCCCGCACGTCGAGCAGCTTCCTCGTTTCCGCCCACTGCGTACACGTGGCGCCCGAACCGGGTGCGTTCCGCAACGACGGTCCAGCCGGTGACAAAGAAGGCCAGGATGACGGCGAGCAGTGGAAGCCCACGATCGGAGGTGGTGATGGCGATGATGCCGAAGGTCATGACGGTCGCGACGCCGATACGTCCTGCCAAGGCGACCTGGCTTTGAGCGGTGAGGCCCTGCGAGATGGCCGTACGGTCGTCGAGAACGAGCACGATGGTGTAGATGGCAACCGCAAGAACTCCCAGAGTCCACGCGATGCCATTACCAAGGAAACGGTTCGCAACATCGAGAATCGCTGGCTCGGTAACCCGGATCAGACCGGTTCCACCGGCGATCGGCCCCTGCACTAACCCTCGTAAGACGAAGAAGGTTGCCAACGTGACAATGAGCGACGGAACACCAAGCTTCGCCACAAAATAGCCATGTACTAGACCGATGCCGATCGCAACCACAGCGGTAACGATTAGGGCGAGGATCCAGGGGATCTCGTTTCCGTCGGGGGCCACGAGTCTGGCGATCAGCATCGCTCCGACTCCGGCAATTGCGGCGACGGACAGGTCGATCTCACCAATGAGCAAGATGAACACGATGCCGGTGGCGATCAACGCGATCGACGCCAGCTGCAGAATGAGGTTCGTGAGGTTCTGAGCCGACAAGAAGTTCTCGTTTTGCACCTGGAAGATGACGGTGATGACGATCAATCCAAGAACCACGGGAAGCGACCCAATGTCTCCGGAGGAGAGGCCGTTCTTCCACTGGGTGATGCCTTCCATAGTCGACATTCGACGGCCCTTTGGAATGCCAGCACCGGCTCCGGGGCGCCCGCTATCGGGCGGCGTTTCAGAGATCTCTTCGCGAGGTTTGATATCTGTCATGACCTTTGCTCCTCCTCCACTACTTCCTGTCCGGGAACCGCGCTCAGCGCGCCGGCAGTAATAGCTTCCACGATTTCTTGTTGCGTGGTCTCACTGGCCTCGTACGTCCCGATGCTTTGGCCTAGCCGCAGCACCAGAAAGCGGTCGGCGATCTCGAAGAGATCATGGAGGTTGTGCGAGATCACAATTACTCCAAGGCCCTGCTCTGCGAGCCGCTTTACGAGGTCGAGGACCTGGCGAGTTTGTGCAACGCCGAGCGCTGCGGTCGGCTCATCAAGGATGACGGCCTTCGAGTTCCACATCACGGCTTTGGCGACGGCGACCGACTGTCGCTGTCCGCCAGATAGTCGTGCAACGTTGAGGTCGACGCCACCAAGAGTTGTAACGGCGAGCGAGCTCATCGTTTCCGCGGCTTGCCGCCGCATCGATGACTCATTCAGAAACCCGAAACGGCCTGCGCTCTCGCGGCCGAGAAACATGTTTTGGGTAACGGTGAGATTGTCGGCAAGGGCGAGGTCTTGATAGACGACCTCAATTCCCAGTTCCGCGGAGTCACGCGGGTCGCTGATGGTGACCGGCTTTCCTTCGAAGAGGAAGGTGCCGCTGTCTATTGGGTGATTACCCGAGATCGATTTGATTAGCGTCGACTTTCCTGCGCCGTTGTCGCCAACGAGAGCGAGCACTTCGCCCGCATAGAGGGTGAGGTCGACGTCGTAGAGCGCTTGTACCGAGCCAAAGCGCTTCGAGATGCCTTTGGCTTCGAGAAGAGGTTGGGGTGAGGTTGTCACGGGTTCCAATCTGGTGATCTATCGAGAATCAGGTAACACTGCAGCGAGCTGCACGCTCGCTGCAGTGTTACCCAGGGAGTCGAGGGCTAATTCGTCGGAAGGGATCCGAATGTGCCCTCTACTGAACAATCTGAACTAGCCACAGATCGCTGCGTCAGCGGTGTCGGCGACGCAGATCTCCTCGATGGAGCGGAAGCCGTCTGCGATTACGGTCTCTTCGATGTTGTCGATGGTGACCGTAACCGGGGTGAGCAGTACCGAAGGTACGTCGGTCGTGCCGTTGTTTACTGCACCGGTGACGCCGACAGGGTCTTCGCCACGAGACAGTGCAATTGCAAGGTCGGCAGCAGCGTTAGCCTCTGCGCGGATCGCCTTGTACACGGTCATGTGCTGATCGCCACGAAGGATGTTCTGGATACCGCCGGCGCTGGCGTCCTGGCCAGTGACGGGGATGCCGTTGATACCCACGTTGGTGAGTGCTGCGATGACGCCGCCTGCCATACCGTCATTGGCGACGATGGCCGCGTCGACCTCGTTGCCTGCGGCGGTGAGGATCTGCTCGGCGAGGGTCTGTGCCTCTTGGTTGTCCCAACCAGGAACGGCCTGACGATCGACGAGGTTCCAAGCGCCCGAGTCGAACATTGGCTGCGCGAACTCGAGGTAGCCCTCAGCGAACAGAGTTGCGTTGTTGTCGGTTGGACCACCGTCAAGGATCATGACGTTAGGTACACCGTCGAAGTCTGTGAGTGCGTCAACCATGGCTTCGCCCATGTTGTTACCCACTGCAACGTTGTCGAAGCTGACGTAGAAGTCGGCGCCGTCGCCTTCGGTGGTGAGACGGTCGTAGTCGATGGTTGCTGCGCCAGCTGCGCGAGCGGTGTCGATGATTGCTGCACCGGATCCGGCGTCAAGTGGCACGAGCATGATGACGTTGGCGCCATCGGTCAGTGCTGCTTCTGCCTGGGTCTGCATGGTGGCTGCGTCGCCTTCAGCGTTGGAGATGGTGAAGTCTTCGCCTTCAACCATGCCTGCTGCCTCAAATGCTGCCTGGAGGAAACGACGGTCGTCGTTCTCCCAGCGTGCCGACGATGCGGAGTCTGGAAGGAGAACGGCGATTCGTCCCGTGCTCGCTTCTGCGGCTTCGTCGTCTTCCATGGCTTCTTC
>CAYTUB010000131.1:0-2830 GCA_964441145.1 uncultured Acidimicrobiales bacterium | reverse complement strand
CTTCGTCGTCTTCCATGGCTTCTTCATCGCCATCGCCGTCGACTACCTCGTCGACTGCGTCAGCAGCATCCGATGCCGCATCAGAGACTGCATCATCAGCGCCGCATGCTGCGGCAACCATGCTTAGCGTCAAGAACAACGCCAACACTTTCAGTACTTGCTTCATTTACTTTCCCCTCAAGGTGTGATCGGCGACACATCTCGCCGCTGTAGGAAGCGTAAAGATGGCCCCATTAACACAGCCGAAATATTGGCTGGCTTCCGCGTAACAAGTTGTTAACAGACGTTCACCCTTGCCCGGTCGCGTCAGCAACGAGACGGTAACCGGCACGAGGTTCAGTCACGATGAGTTCCGGGCCGTCAGGGGTTTCGAGTTTCGTGCGAAGACGCCCCACGTACACCCGCACGTAGTCCCGAGAGTTCTCATAGCCTCTCCCCCACACTTCGCGAAGAATCACTTCGTAGGACAACAACACCCCGGGGTTCAACGCGAAATACCGCAACAGCGCGTACTCGGTAGGCGTCAAAGGGATTCGCTCACCATCGCGGCTCACAAGCTGTGCCTCCAGATTGATAGTCAAGCCACCGATCTCGAGCACCGTTGCGACGGGTTCTTCCTCGTGGATGCGGGTTCGGCGCAATGTGGCCAGCATCCGAGCGAGTAGCTCGTCGACCCCAAAGGGCTTCGTGAGGTAGTCATCGGCGCCAAAGTTCAGCGCCCGCACCTTGTCCGACTCGTTGGTTCGAGCAGAGACCACGATGATGCCAATGTCGGAGCGTTGGCGGACCTCCCGGCAGATATCGAAACCGTCCCGACCCGGCAACATCAGATCAAGCAGCACGATCGCTGGGTCATGCTCGTCCATGAGGGCCTCGACATCGGAACCGGTGTTAGACACCGCAACGAAGTATCCACGAGCCATGAGGTTCGACCTCACGAGGTCAATAATGTTCGGATCGTCCTCGACCAATAGGACGCACGTCTCGCTCATGGTTCTCCTTGGCGGCTGAGTCCCGGCTCGGCCGGCAACCATATCGACACGGCACTTCCTTCCGGCCCGGTCAAGGCGCTAATCGACCCCTGCTGAGCGACGGCAAAACCGCGTATGAGGCGAACCCCCAACCCCCGGTCGGAACCAAGATCATCCAACCGTCCATTGAAGTAGTCAAGGACGTCGACGGGGAGCCCCTCCCCTGTGTCGATCACCGAAAATCCAACCCGCGGGCCTGTGTCAGCAATCGCCTCAACAAGAATTTGAGTGCCGGGCGGGTTGTGTCGCACCGCGTTCGAAAACAGGTTGATGAACATCTGCTCCAAGCGGTCACCGTCCGCCCAGGCGATCATGTCGGCGGGCAGTTCGATGCTTACCTGTTCCTGACCAGCGAGTTGGCGCGCCCGCTCGGCTGCCACCGTCACATTGCAATAGTCCGAGTTCGCCAAGAACGTTCCCGCTTCGAGCGATGCGCTATCGAATAGGGCGTCGACGAGCCGACTGAGGCGCTCGGACTCAACGGCGATCAACTCGGTGAACCTGCGTCGGTCTGCATCAGCCCATTCGACATCGGACTGCATGAGCGTCGAAGCAAATCCCTGGATCGCAGTCAGCGGCGTTCGAAGCTCGTGGCCGAGTCGCTTCGTCAGGTTTCGCTCGAGTTCGCGCCCGACCCGCAAAGTTGTCGACTCTTGACGGGCTTCGCGCACCACGCCACGTTCCAGAGCGATTCGAAATGAGTTCGCCGCTCCCTGCAACAAGGGTTCGGCCGCCGCAGCTTGGCTCTCGTCTTCAAGCTCGGCGATTAGCTCGCCTCTACCCCGAGTCCACTCGAAGCTTGCCGCCGCCGAAGGGAGCCCGTCTTCACTGCGGGTCAACGAGTTCGCGTTGGTCATCGTGTCCGTATCGTCGTCCTTCGTGAGTACAAGCGTCGTCGTGCGGGCACCGATGCCATCGCGCAATGCGTCGAGGGCTGCCCCGAGGCTTTCCGCCGGATCTTCGACCGACGCGAAGACCTCCAGGACTCCTTGCAGACCCTCGAGCGACTGCACGTTGATGCGCAACGACTCGACGAGTTCGCCGCGGTCGATGGCCGCTCCTGCCATCGTCGAAAAGAGTTCGAGCAACTGCTTTTGCTCGGTCTGCAAGCTCGCTGGGAGATCGGTGAAGCCCACAATGACGGCAAGCGTTCCCGCTTGGCCCACGATTGGCGCCGCCCATGCACCAACAACACCAGATTCCGCGGCCGACCGGGCCACATCTTCGTCAGGGATGCTGTGTAGGTCGCGAAGCAGCATGATCTTTTCTTGAACGGCAGCATCATCGACGAACCCCAGGCCACGGGCCATCTCCGGCGACCGCAGACGGCCCTCCAACTCGGCGGACAGGTTCAGTGCCGCAGTCAAGCGAAACTCTTCGCAGCCAGATTCGCCCTCAGCGAGGAACACCGCGAGCCGGTCACATGACATGGCATCAGACAGTGACGACACCGTAAGCGGAAGCACTGAACTTGCATCTGCATCGGCGAGCTGTTCGGAAAGGCTGTGCAGCCGAGTTATTTGTTGGCTGGCGGTGGTGTCGGCGTCGACTCCCGCGATCAACGCCACGACGTCGTCTGGGTGACTTTCGGATCGATTGAGAAGCGCAGCGCGCCGACCATGACGCATCACCATGATCCGGTTAGCGAGCGAGAAGACTTCGTCGATCTGGTGCGAAACCAAAATGATGGCCACGCCACGAGCCTGCAACGCACGAATCACGTCGCGTACGGTTGCACTCTCGGTTACCCCGAGCGCCGCGGTCGGCTCGTCCAGAATCAACACCTTGGGCTGTTCGAG
>CAYTUB010000130.1:0-6869 GCA_964441145.1 uncultured Acidimicrobiales bacterium | reverse complement strand
AAGATGTCGGGAGTTCGATTCTCCCAGGCTCCACAATGAAATCAAGGAAACCCAGGCCTTCGGGCCTGGGTTCTTTCGTTTGCGGGAGCCAAAGTGGGAGCCAAAGCGATGTCAACTGGCGACGGAGAACTGCCAGAAGCGAGGCAGCGCAGTCCCAGGGATCATGCCCAGGAACTCGGGATCGCTGCGATTAATGGCCTGCCGTTTGTTGGTGGAGTCATTGCTCAGCTAATTGATGCCTACAGGCCTCACGTACTAAGAGTCTGGTGCGAGGCAGTCGAGCGGCAGTTCGAGGCGCTTCCCGACGAGATCGCTGAGAAGATCTTTCATGATGACCGCTTTATGTCCTCCTTCCATCGGGCAACGACGATGGCGACTGCAACGCATCTCACAGACCGGGCAGAAATGCTCGCTGCCGGTCTCTACGAACTCGCTCAGAATCCAGAAGATTGGCAAGATGAGGTCGTTGCCCGAATGTTCTTGATGATCGAGCGATTGACACCACTACATCTTCAGGCGATGCGACACATGAATGCCACTGAACGCTTGTCGAGTGTTCACTCAGATCCGATTCAATCCGCCCTTCAGGTCCTGCGAAACCCTCGATTGGGTGTTGTAGCTCCCGATGACCCGATGAAGCAGATTGCGGTGGCCAGGGATCTTGTGGAGCTCAACCTCGTCGACCGCAAGGCAGCGGACGGCACAATCGTGTTTGGCGGCGTGTCATCCACTCCTAGTTGGTACCAGCGAAGTGTGCTATCGGCGGAAGGTCAGTACTTTCTCAAATTCTTGCACTACTTCGCGACCGCTGAGGAAGAGGAGTAATCAGGCGTCACGGTAGTTGGCTCCTGTTCGCCGCAGAAGGCTAGTTCCGGTTCCCGGCGGCGATTTCTTAGGAGAGAAGCTTCAACATCGTCTCGACCGACTGCTTCTTCTGCGCTTCTGAAGGCTTCCTACGATCTTGTTCATCCGGGTGATGAATGTAGTTACGTACCCACACAGGCTACGGCGGCTCCTCCATCAACCGCGGCTGACAGCTGATGTCTATAGACCGCCATCGTGGTGCGGGCGTCCTTGTGGCCTGCGAGGTCCGCAAGTTGCTCGATTGGCACACCCCCATCTGACAGCAGTGATACGGCGGTATGTCGAAGCTCGTAAACGGTGATTCGATCAATTCCTGCTGTATCGCACAGTTTGGCAACAGCGCGCCGCAGATTCGCCCGATCGACCAGGCCGCCGATTTCATTCGGGAAGACGAGGTCCAGGCTTTGCCAGACCTCGCCGACCGCGAGCCGACTTCGTGCCTGTAAACGCTTGTGCCGCAGTAGTTCTTTGCGGACCAAGTCGGGCAGCACAAGTTCCCGATTCGATGAGGTCGTCTTCAGGTCGCCGAGGCTAAGCGTCGTTCCGGTTCGCTTGAGCGAGACGCGGACTCGAACTTTTGGAGGCTCATCATCGAGGTTGCGGTCCTGCCACCTCAGGCCAAACAACTCTCCAGGCCGCAATCCACGGGTGAGCGCGAGCTCTATTAGGGCCTCGAATCTGTGGCCTCCACCAGCGACTAGCAATGATGCAATCTCATCGTGGTCGAGTGATCTACGAGAGGTTGTGTTTGCGCTCGGAATGTGGGCTAGGTCGGCGACATTACGGTGTACCCATTAGCGTCGTTGCGCTTCACGGATAGCCCGCGTGACTGTGCCCTTGAGGCGCGTAAGCGATGACCTTGACAATGAGTTCTCTTGATAGCTAAGGCTCGCCAGCGCGTGCTTTCCGGATGGTTTCAATCCACTCGTCTTTCTTTTTAGCGCTTGGGCCCCACGCGCTGTAGTCAGACACGGCTCTCCAAATCCTCTTTTCGTCGTCGATGTTGGGCGGGATTGTCAAGCCAAGCTGTTCGGCCAACTTGAAACGAGATACATCTGCTATCGATCGCACCAGCCGTCCGTATGGGCCTGCGGCGGCAACAGCAGCGAGATAGGCGGGAATCGTGACGAGAATGGAGATGGCGCCTACGGCAGCAAGAGGCTCCCACAGAAATATCGCACTGATAACAGACAAGGCGGCGAAGCCCAGTGATCCAATCAGAATCCCGATCCAGAAGTCCATGACCGCACGTGCCTCGTGAACCGACGTTCGTGTTGATTCCTCAGTGACTGAAAGTAGGGGCCACCAAAGTTGAACGGTGTCGAGCCCGTACTGGACGCGGCCGTACGACTCGGCGCCGCGAAGTGCATTGCCCAGTCGCGTCGGCATTACGTTGGCTTTTCGGCGTGGAAATTTGTCGAGTTCCGCCCGATAGATATTTCGCCTTACACGATCGTTTAGCACTTCCGGTCTGTTGACCGCCTCGATGAGTTCACTACGCGTCTCGGTCCACTTGTCGCGGCGTTTCGTCAGATGCTTTACCGGCCAGCATCGATACCCCTGTAGTAGGTCGTACACAACTGCTGAAGCGCCGGCGACGGCGTAGGCGAGAATTACAGCGATGAACCCTCCGGCAAGCAGACGGTTTGTGGGGTCCAACGATGCGAGGCGGACGAATGGTTGACTCTTGGAAACAATTGGGAAGATGAACGCACCCCAGAGCCACACCGCTATCGCTGTTGGTAGAAACCACGTTCGAATGAAGAGACCAAGCGATCCCGAGAATCCCAGCAAGAGATCTTTCATGGGCGTCTAGAAGTCGTCACTGATTCCGCCTGGATTTCCAGAGTCCCCAGTACCGGGCGCTAGGAAGCCGGCGCTGTCATCCTCGAAGATTTTTTCAACCTGACGGTGGCCGATACTGCCTGTTGCACATGGCGAACCTCCGATCGCTTTGTTGTCGTCGCCAACTTCACCTGTGATGGTCTGCGACGCTGGACTCGGTCCTGCGTAGCCCGCTTCTTTTGCACTAGCTAAAATCGTTTCAAGTTGCTGCGCTAAGGCTCCGTGTTCATCGGCCTGGAGGTGATCGTCGAGTGTCTTCGCCAAACTTTCGGACACATCGGCTGGGCCCCTACCCTTCTCGACTTGGCTGAGACTTTCTTCAGCGTCAGTGCTTTGACTATCCATGAAGTGTTGGCGCAGTCGCCTCACCATTTCAGCGCTTGCCGCGGCCACAGCGTCCGGCCCATCTCTTCTCCGGGCTTCCTGGGCTAGATCAACAGCTAGAGCTCCGAGAGTCAGAGGTACCGGTTCCACAATCGATGTTCCGCCTTTTTGAGTCGTTGGGTATAGCGGACAACTTTTTAGCACAGTGCTCGCATGCCGGTGTTGGCTTCGTGGTGGCAGCAGAGCGCTAAGAATGTCTTGTCCGCATTGATTCCTCGAGCAGTCGTTCGAAAGTCCTATCACCACTGTCCCCGCGTCCGACCCATCGGACTATTTACTGACCGCCAGTCGTTCATCGCCATTCGACCAGTGCCGCACTCAGTTCAGTGGAACGCTGGTGTCGAACCGACTACAGCGTCCTTTCTCTTAGTTGAGGAGTTCAAACAACTCCTCACACCCGGAACTATCGCTGCGCTGTCCTAGCTGACAGGGCTGGCTGGGTGTTTGTGAGAAAACGGAGCTAGCGCGAAATCGGCCGCGATCAACCCGAGCGCCAGCAATCCCGCTGCTAAAAGCAACTGAAACAATCGCCGTAGCTGGAACGTGTCAGTAGTTACCTCTAGTTGCCCTGTGAGTTCTGATACCTCTATTGTCGCTTGGTCTTCGCCTGGCCGGTCCGAAACCGTTGCTTCAATGAACTGGCCTTCGTCGATCGCCATGGACGCAAAGAGTCGGCTATCTCCACGAAGTTCGCTGGTCTCCCTGACCTGCTCACTGACTCTTGTGATGCTCACCACAGGATCTACGGAGGGGAACCTCGCAAAGTTCTCGGCCGTCGCCTGGGGCGGTATTAGTCGGATCCCCAAGAGGTGCTCTGCTGCGGTGTCAGGCGCGTCAGGATCCCATTGATCAATTTCGTCATTCGGAAAGACTCTGACGAACTCGCCGTCCGTGATGCTGTAGTCCGGGTCAAAAATTGAGACACCGTCGGGAACTCGTCGAATGAAGCCGTCGCTAGTAAAGACGCTGGTGCTATCGCTAGCAGCCAGAGTCGATCGAAGAACTCGAGAATCAAGACTGTCTTCGCCCGCCTTCCGCAAATCCATCACGGCCGTCTCCGTGATTCCAACGACGAGGTTGTCAATCTCTGTGTTCGAAATGGCCGTTTCGCCGGACAGCGCCAGAATTGAAACTGCTACTGCTGCGATGGCGATCGAAACTACCGTCGGAGTTGAACGGTTGGTGCCCTCCAGGTTCCAAAGTAGAAGTGAGCTAGCAAGCGCGGCACCGGCGCACCCGAGGAAAACGATTGCAATCAATATCGGATTGTCAGAATCGCGCCCCACCTCGTCGAACAGGTTTAGCCCTGCCCAATAGCTAAGCCCTGCTAGCGAGAAGAATCCCGCCAGCAGTATCGCTGCCCATCGAAATGCCAAGGCTGCTAGGAGGATAAAAGCAAGCCAGATGGCCGCCCACTGAACAAGTAGCAAGGGATCGCGGAACTCGATTGAAGGTGGTCGCTGGTCGTTGAAACGGATCCACGGAAGCGACCAGATGATGAAGGCGAGGGCTGCGATGCATGCACCGCCCACCCCCGCTATCGCAGCTCTCACAGCCTTACTCGTCCAGTTGGGAAGAACGAACCGTCTCGGACTCACCGCCAGTGAGAGAAACGTGGGAGTCGTCAGGGGGTATCCCGCGAGCTTTGTTAATCCGACCTGTGCGACGAACAGCGCAGCCAGTCCGAGGAGCACCGGTAGGACCCATCGGTAGAACCAGTTGCTTTGGACGGGGACCGGTATTGGGGTCGACTCAAGCGACGGGATTTCTAGCCCGGCGAAGGCTGCAGGAGGTTCAAAGACATTCTCCAGAACCTCGGCAGGCGTCCCGTTAGGGTCGACGACCACTAGATTCCCGCCCTCACCTTCGCCGACCGTCAGAAGGTCAACCAATTGAGTCTCTATAGACCCGTTCGCACCTTCCAGTTCATGGAGGCGTTCAAGAATCTGCACTAGGAGGTCGTCCTGATGAAGCAGGTGTGCCTCGGTACGTTCACCCTGCGCTAACACTGACTCCGCTACGGCTAACTGCTGCTGGTGGAGCGCTTCCTGGCCGTCTAAGACCGTCGCAGGTGGCGGCCGCGGGACGAGGTAGAGGACGACGACTCCGAGAGCGAGCGGCACCATGTACTGCCGGTAGTTTTCGTAGAGCCACCTAGCCACACGAACGAGTAGAGACGCTTCGGCTGTGCCCCGTTCGTTCTCCGCCATGAAAGGAAGATAGTTCGATCAGGTGCAAGATTTCTGGATCTGTCGGAGGGATCTCTCGATGGCGGAACAATATTCTCTCGTGTGGAGGTAAGTCGGAAGTCAACGATCATGATCTGGAGCGGCCGTCTTTGGCCTTGGAAGTCGAGAGCCGACGCTGGACCCGACTCTCGGCGCCCCCTTCGAAAGTAAAGCAGACGTTGCCGGCACCATCGACCGGATGGCGCTCCTTTAGGACGGCCCCATCGATTGTCACGTCTTCGATGCCGACCTGAATGGGAGTTCCGCCTTGCAAGATGGTCAATGGCGTCCTCACCCCGATTGTGTCGCTAATTTGCCCCGGCTCGTCTGGTAGCCCGGGATTGGCATCGTCGAGGACAACACTGATTTCTCTCAACGAGTTTTCGACTGTCTCCCCTGAGAGAAGTCGTTCTGCAATTTCAATGTTCTCAAGATCGAGAATTGAGACCTCGTTGGGAATCGTCATGAGTTGGCCTGTCATCTCTTGTACCTCCACTAGCGATCGGGTGAGGCGGTATAGCAACGTCTCGCCGGGTAATTCCTCCTCAGTGATTGGAATAGCCGCCACGACTTGGTCTGCCACACGAATCTGGAGTGAGTTGGGCGAAATTAGCTTCGAAAGAAACTCCAGTAGAGGAAGGACAGTGGCTGCCGGTCTGCCGGCTAGGTTCCGGAGCCCGAAACTCCAAATCGCCTTGCTGTTTTGACTCTCTCCCACCTCGATGCGCACCGTGAAGTCGCAGATCTCGTCAATGTCACTGCCATGCATCTCGATCCCGTCGCTTCCGCTTGTGGCTCTCTTTATCCTCGACCCGATCGCTGCGAGAATCTCGCCCGATGGTTCCACCACGACGTAGTTCTGAGTGTGCGGCGTGAAACCCTGAAGCTCCCTGCCACCAAGGACTGCGCCTCCACCAAGAGCGGAAGTCACGCCAAGTCCGCCAGGCGCGTCTAAGTCGAAGTTTGAGATGGACCCGTCAGGGAGTTCGACCCGTCGCCCGAAGCGCATCATGTCCCGCAACTCGACGCGAAGGTGTGGGTCTTCCACAGCAAACTGGATGCTGCCTCTTATCGGCCTATCAACCAACGCATGGTTGTACCGCGGGATTACATCGACTGTGAAAAAGGAGCCATCTCCACTCTGAGCGACTTCTCGTAGAGCAATGTTCTCGGGGGTCGTGGAAGGGGTCGGTGGTGTGCTCGTGATGGCGAGGTCATAGCGATAGTGAGGGTCTGATTTGTTTAGCTCGTTGTGTAGCGCAGTCATCGATTGCGACAATTCGGCGGGCTCGAGCGAATCTTCAGTCTTTGAAAGCAATCCGGCCAGCGTCGTGGTCCTGTCGACTATGCGCTGTCTCCCCCCGTAGAGGAAATAGTCCGTCACGTACGGATACTTGCTCGCTTCCGAGTTCCAGAAGACCAGCGATTTCCACCCGACTTGGAAATCGCAGTCTTCCACATCGCCCATGTGGTTGAGCCACACCTCTCCACCGCAGGTGGCATCGATCGGTACGACCCGGCTCCATCGGCGAGTCGGCTTGTCTAACC
>CAYTUB010000129.1:0-6899 GCA_964441145.1 uncultured Acidimicrobiales bacterium | reverse complement strand
CGAAGCTGAAGCTCACTTCGAGGATCTGAGTTCGACCCTAAGAGTGGCTGAGAGTATGACGGAGGCCACCTTGATCCTGTTGGGAATTTCTCTGGCTGCGCGTCAACACGGCTTCGCACCAGCGGGCACTTGTAGGGGTGGGGGTAGTAAACGCGTGATTCCGGCAACTTAGTGTTGCGGTTGCGTTACGGCGCTGGGGTTGAGTGGCCGTCGGGTTCCGGTTGGCAGCGGTTGCGGGCTGATGAAGTCGTACTGCCCGTAGAGGTGAATGTGCCGGTTGATCGACGGTGCCAGGTGCTCGGCCACCGCTTGCTCGAGTTCGTGATGTCGGATTGCTTCGTCGAGGTAGGTGGTGTTCCAGGCGATCACCGCATTCGTGAGCAGGGTCAGGCATTGGGCTTGTAGGTCTTGGTCTTCGTTTCGTCGCCGGGTGAGTTGTCCAAGGTTGGCGAAGAACAGGCGCCGTCGTAGTGCGTGGAGCGATTCGCCTTTGTTGAGCTGCCGGTGGATGCGTCGCCGGTGTTGGTCATCGTGGAGGTAGCGGAGAGTGGAGACGGTTTTGATGAGGCGCCCGTATTCCTGGATGGCTTTGGTGAGCTCGTTCTGTCGAGCTGATGCCTGCAGCCGGGCGACGAGTAGCGAAGCTGATGTGTGCCCGCTTCGGATGGTGGCGGCGACTCGTAGCATGTCATCCCAGTGAGCTTCGATGAGCGCTGGGCGGATTTGGTGGTGCACCAGTCGTCCCGCATCGGTGTTGTTGGGTGTGCTCGGGAGTCGCCAGAGTCGCTGGTCGGAAAGGTCTCTGAGCCTCGGCGAGAACCGGAGTCCGCAGAGGTCGAATAGCCCGAAGACGAGGTCGGTGTATCCGGCGGTGTCGGTAGTGTGTTCCTCGATTTCGAGGTCGGTTTCGTTGTCCAGAATGGCATCGAGCACGTAGGTGGCTTCTCTGACGGTCGTTGGGATGACTTTGGTGCCGTATTGGATGTGGTGATCAGCGGTCCATGTGTAGACGGTGGCTCCGGTGCCGGTGAAATAGCGTTTCATCGCTCGGGCCTTCGGGTTTCGGACAGCGAACGGGAACCGTTGCCCATCCGATGAGGAGAGAGTGCCGGTTCCCCAGATTTTGGCGAGTGGCTGTTTGTGGTGATGGTTCACGACCGCGTTGTTCGCTGCTGCGACTGTGTCTGTTCGTAGGTGCCAGGTTTGCGTCCAGGCGAGTTGGGCTTGGGTGAAGCTACTGCTTCGTGCCATATCAGCGATGCCAAGGTTGCAACCGTTGGCCATGATCGTGGCTAGGAGACGGGCGTTGTGGTGTTCGCTTCTGGTTGTGGCGTTACCTGCGTGGGTGAGCTGGTCGAGGTAGCCGCACCAGCTGTTGACCTCGACGAGCAGCTCGATCAAGTTCACCTCCGGCAACGATGCCGCAACTTGTTGACGCACTCGTTCGGTCTCGCTGTTGTCGTCACTAGCAAGTGGTCCGACAATCAGCCGTTCGTTCTCGACCCGGATCGAGCCGCCGTCGTTCAGTGTTTGGTCGAGCGCTTCGATCCCGGCGTTCAGTTGATCACCGAGTCGCTTGAGCTGTTCGCCCGCGGTTGTCGCTGTGCGTGCCGGGTTTCGTTGTTGGAAGCGTGCGCAGGCTTGGTCGTCGAGCAGATAGTTGCGTGGGTTCGTGAACTTTCGGCTGCCCTCGACCCACAGGTTCGCTCCACGTAACGCGCCTCGTGCTTCGAGCAGCAACGCTATTTCCCAGGTCTTGCGGTCGATCTGTCCATCACTGCCGCGCAGTTGCTTGCGCCACTTCTTCGGTACGAACCCGACCGGCGCCCCGTCTGGGACTCGGCGTAGGCCGTTGTCGTTCATGTACTTGAGCGTTTGGAGCGCTTGTTGGAGTTCGTCGTCGGGATGATCGGCAAAGAACTCGAACGCACCGAGTACGTGTGGCGAGTGTTGTCGTAGCTGACTGAATCGGGCTTTGAGTTCGTCGAGGTGGCGGACACTGTCTGGCACGAGAATGTCGACCGATTCGTTGACAGCTGCTTGCAACTCCTCGACGCCAACCGTGGAGAGAATGTGTTGCCGAAGATCAATGTCGGGAATCTCGTCATTCATGACGATCGATCCGATTTGGCCGAATTGGGAAACGATCGATCGTGTCGTCGACAACGATGTCTTGCGACGCCGTTCCAACGACGTGCGTGCTCGCCGGTCGGTGGCGCCAAGAGCGGTGTCGAACAACTCGAGCACTTCGTCAGTCACGGTGGTTGTTAGATCGGCGAGTGTGCACGCAACGATCTGATAGCGGCGCTCAGGCTGGGTTCTGCGGAGCGCTTGTGGAGTGTGCCTCTGTCCGAGTCGAGACAAATGACGGATCCGGTTCGCTGGCAACGCTTCAACCGTGTTGGCTGCGATTCCGAGCTGGCGGAGTCGTTCGAGCTTGACGACTTGGCCTCTGACCATCTCGGGAACTGGCGCTGAAGCTTGTTGGCACAGCCATACGAGCGGAGTTGAACCAAGGTGCTCGTCGAAGTCCAACAGCGCATCGAGCTCACGCAGCTGGACCTTCGACAGTGCCGGTTTGAGCTTCGTCCATGTCTCCTCATACGCGAGCTGACGGGCGTTCGCTATCAACCGTTCGAGCGTGACCACCGCTGGACGCACCAGACACTCGGACCGAAGATGATCGCAGACCAGGCCCCAAAGCGCGAGCGGCCGGTCATGTTCCATCGCCCGTAGCACCAGCCAATCACCGATCGCCTTGAGGTCGCCCTTGTCGCAACGGCTGAAACCGAGGTGCCGTTCAACCATCGTGACGTTGTGGCGAAGCGTGCGTTCCGTCGGCCGATACTCGCCAAGCAAACCCGACGCTAGGCCGAGCTGGTCACTAACAACATTTACGGCTTCTTCGGGCACTCGAGCCAGGCCATCTGGGACGAATCCGAAAGACCTCAACGCTGCGATTTGGATCCCCGCTGCAAGCCGGGATGGATCGCTTCGCCGCCATGCAACATGAGCCCGATCGTCTTCGGTGAGCCAAAACGCTGCCAGGTCGATCTGGTCAGGGAAGCCGTCCAGCGACTTTCGCTCAACTGTAGAGAAGAGTTCTTCGGACATGACGGGCTACCTCGCAGTGTGATCGGATCAATGATCAGACACTGCCACGCCAACCGATACCGGCGCCTACAATTCTGGTCAGGGCCGGTTGAGGGTTCGGTAGACAGTTGGCCGTGACACGTCGAAGATCTCGGCGAGATCCGAGATGGAATGCTCGCCGGCCTCGTGCATCTTTTTCAGCTCGGCCTGCTGCTTCGGCGAAAGCTTTGGTTGCCGGCCTTTCAGCTTCCCCTTGGCCCGAGCGACCGCCATTCCTTCACGGGTTCGCATCCGGAGAATGTCGACTTCGAATTCGGCGAAGGTCGCCAGAATGTTGAAGAACATCTTGCCCATTGGATCGGTCGGGTCGTAGATCTGGGAACCCAAGGCCAACGACACACCGCGCTCGGCGAGCGAGTCGCCGATGTCGCGGGCGTCGGGCACCGATCGAGCTAGACGATCGAGTTTCGGGACCACGAGCGTGTCTCCCTTGCGAACCGCAGCAAGCGCCTGGTCCAAACCGGGACGCTTCCGATTCGTGCCCGACAGGCCATGATCCAAATAGATGCGTTTCTCGTCGACACCGAGGTCGACGAGAGCAAGACGTTGCGCGGTCAGGTCCTGCTCATCGGTAGAACACCTCGCATACCCGATCTTCACTCCAGCCATGCCCGCACTGTAACGGATAGCCCCCGCTCAATGAGAAACTATTCGTACCACCTATATGAGACAACACAATCGTTGATACGCCGACCATGGCTTCGCCGCGCTGGGGTGTACGGATAGGGAACGGCTATCGGACGCGGGTTTGGCTACCTTGGCTGAGGCACACGACCCTGGCCCGGAACTCAACTGGGCGCTGGCTCGTGTGGAGGCGAAAGAAGGTGGCGAAATTGGTTGGCTGGGTGAAGCCGAGCTGGCGCCCGATCGATTGCGCAGTGTCGTCAGTGTTGGCGAGTAGTCGCTTGCCTTCAAGAACGATGCGCTGGTCGAGCACTCCTTTGGCGGTGAGACCGGTAACAGCTTTGGACGCCCGACTGATCGTTCGGCCGGAATAGCCGAGCTGCTGGGTGTAGAACCCGACGGTGAGACTGGAGCCAAGCTGCGCTTCGATTGAGCACCGAAACGCTTGGTAGGCCTCTGGGGTCGCCGTAGGAGGCGACCCGTGTTGTTCCCGGTCAAATAGCGCCGTTAGGCCCAGAACAGCTGAATCATCACCGGTCCCGTTGAAGTCGCGCCCGTGGATGATTGCCCTCGTTCGAGGGAGTCGACGAAGTTCGCTTCTTAGCGTTGGATTTTGCACCGTTGATCCCCCTACCCCGCGCCGACTGCTCGGGCCACCAAAGTCATTGAGTGGCGCGGCCCCTCTTTATATGTTCGAAGGAACTAAGTAATTGATGTGGCTCAGGTCACACATGAAAACCTAACGATTGGAGACAGACATGCGGCGGGGCCCCTATTGGCGAGCGAAAATTCTAATGGGGGTGGTATCGGGCGTTCTTCTGGCTTTTGTAACTTCCGCCGCCCTACCGGCCTATAGCTACGGAGGTCCGCCTGACGACCCCGGTATAGGAAACGAGAATGCGGAGCGAGGCCTGACTCGAGCCGAGGAAGCGAAGGCCAACCGCGGACTCGGCCAGAGCGGCGTTGTCGGCGAGGTCATGCGTGAACATGGTGGCAAGTTCGGTGAGTGGCGAACGGCCGAGATTGAAGGGCAGTCCCGTGGAGCGTATGCGTTCGTGACCCTGGATGAACCGACAGTAATGAAGGCCAAGGGAATTCGACCCGACCTCGAAGCGCTAGTGGACCGATACACCCCAGGAGCCGATATCGACCACGGACACGGACACGCTGGTGTAGTGCTTGGTGGCGTTGAGATCGATATCGATCACGGCTACCCATTGGAAGAAGTGACTCTCATTGAGCAGTCGATCGAACGCTTCGTGGTCGTAGTTGACCTCCCGACCGAACGCGTGATCAGTTTCATGCCGGCCCACGCTGATCCAACAGAACCGCCGCAGCTGGCGAGACGACAGTCAGAGCAGATTCAAGAGCCCTTCATCTACAACCCGCGACGCAACGAGGCCAAAGGAGGCTCACAGTGACCCGCTTACTTGAACCAACAGAAACCGGCCAGACGCCATTTCTTCAATTCGCTCGCATCCTTCTCGCATCCTTTGTTGGAGCACTCGGCGTATTGGCAATTCTCCCATCCGCAGGAGCCCACAACAACTCTGGTTGGGTGTGGATTGGCGACGCCAAAATCTATAACTACGACTATCGTTCGACGCAGGCTTCGCTAGATAACGCCGACTGGCCGATTAACGTCATCTTCTGGAACAACGCAACCGTCGCCAAAATCAAAGCCGAGCGACAAGACATTTTTGAGTACAACTGCAATGTGTTCAATTTCTGCAATATGAATCACCGGTCCTACCAACCCGATGGCGCGTGGGCCTGGGACACCGATGGTGGACGGAAGGAGTTTCGTTGTGGCTACAGCGGGGGCGCTGATCAGTGGGCCCTTCACTACCGGGCGTATGACAACGACACCGCTGGTGACGGTCACGGAGATGGGAGCGGCAACGAGGGAACATTGTTCAGCCCCGGGTGGGGATATTTCGTGCCAGTGTCGTCGCACTACGACATCGACGACCCCGGCCTTCCTTTTTCCGACTGTGACGCCACGGCACACGGCTACGACGAGACAGCAGAGGGCTGGATGGTCAACTACTACGACGGTGTGAACGGATGGCAAGGAGTGGACGACTGGACCGTTCATCTTCATGCTGTACCCCCCGCACTACGGGTCATCGGCGGAACCAACCATTACGGGAATGGTAATGGCAAAGCCTCGATCGTTTATGTCCCGTAGACGCCCAAGGGTCGCGCTAATCATCGCCGTAGCGGTCGTTTCCGCTACGGCGATTTGGTCAGCAGCACCTCTCGCAGCCCAGGTTGATCCTTCACCCCAAGACCCCTCCCTCGCTGATCTCGGCGAGAGTCAGTTCGAATTGACTGCCGCAAGTCCCTCGTACGCAATTGAGGGACTCGACCTCGCTGAAAGTCTTTCCGACCCCACCGTGGAAAGCTTCCTGACATTCGACCTGCACTTTGCAGTCGAACTATCGGGAATGCCCGACGGTGCAACTGACCCAGTGCCTGCGGTAATAACGACAAGTCTCAACGGACGCGCAACGTCTCAGCTCGTCGTGGACCTACATGACGGCGAGCCCGTCCTCAGGGGACACGGCTGGATCGACGAACGTCTCCAGCTAGCTCTCGATTCAGACGCCCCGACTCAAGGAACCTTTGAGAACTACGTCCAATACGGATCTACCAGTGCTCCCGTTGATCAACTCGACTTCATGCTCGACGTCGGCTCCTGGGGGCCGTACCTTTCCGTCCGAATTCTCAATGAATCTTCCTTTGGTCGATTCGTGGCCCCCAGCCAACTAGTCCAGCTCGAAATTCTCACGACTAACGATGAACTCGGAGGTGAGAATGTCGAGGTCTCATACAGAGTCACATCCGAGCATGTTGACACAGTGACTATGGGGGTCGAACCTATCCAGGGTCTCCTGGGTGAAGAGTTCACGAACCTTGACGACACCGGAGAAGTAGTTGAGCACCTACACCTTGTCAATGGCGAAGCCTATGGTTCGGCGCTAGTCCCGATCGACCCAGAGTCCGAAGTTATTCGCGGATCTCTGGTCGCTTACAGTTCCCGAAACAGCCCTTCCGAGGAGTTTCTTCTGCAGCCAACACCCCCCGGCTACTTGATCAACTGGCCCGTAGTCGCCTTA
>CAYTUB010000128.1:5713-6943 GCA_964441145.1 uncultured Acidimicrobiales bacterium | reverse complement strand
CCGCTGGCCCTGCCGTGGTGATCACGCCGTGGAACGCGCCGTTCATGTTGTCGACCTGGAAGCTCGCTCCTGCCCTGGCTGCTGGAAACACGGTGATCCACAAACCGGCCGAATGGTCGCCGCTCACCGCTGCACTGCTCGCGAAGCTCGCTGGCGAAGCTGGCCTTCCCGCTGGCGCCTACAACCTGGTTCAAGGCATCGGCAGCGAGGTCGGTGCCGAACTCGTGGCCGATGATCGCGCCCGACGCATCACCTTCACCGGTTCCCCTCCGACGGCCCGCCTCATCGGCAAAGCCGCGGCCGAGAACATCGTGCCCTTCACCGCCGAGCTCGGCGGCAAGGGGCCGCTCGTCGTGTTCGCAGATGCCGACCTCGACGCTGCTGCGCATAGAGCTGCCTGGCAATACGACGACTCGGGCCAGATCTGTCTTGCGGGCACCCGCCTGCTCGTCCAAGAGTCGGTACGTGATGAGTTCCTAGAGAAGTTTCACACGATCGTCGATGGTTTTGTTCTGGGCGATAGCCGCAACGAAGACACCGACATTGCGCCCATGGTTCATCCCACGCATTTGGCTAACGTCGACGGTTTCGTACAGCGAGCTCGCGAAGCTGGCGACACGATCGTGCGGGGCGGCAACATCGTGGAGGGAACGTTGCACTACGAGCCCACCTTGATCGAACCAGTGTCGAACGACAGCGAGGTCGTGCAGAGCGAGATT
The DNA here is from genome assembly GCA_964441145.1 of uncultured Acidimicrobiales bacterium. Taxonomy (GTDB): domain Bacteria; phylum Actinomycetota; class Acidimicrobiia; order Acidimicrobiales; family SHLQ01; genus SHLQ01. Next base: position 6,224 of record CAYTUB010000128.1, on the reverse strand, counting down.
TTCGGCCCGGTGCTCACATTCCAGACGTTCACCGATGACGCCGAGGCGATCGAGCTCGCGAACAGCACCGCCTACGGCCTTTCCGCGCTCGTGTGGACCACCTCACAACAGCGCGCCGAACGGGTTGGTCGCGCATTGCGCGCCGGACTCGTATGGGTCAACACCTTCCTCGTCAGAGACCTGACGGCGCCATTTGGCGGCTGTGGCATCAGCGGAATCGGCCGAGAGGGCGGCGACTGGGCATTGGACTTCCACGGCGACGTGAAGACACTGATGATTCTCGACGACTCTGTCGCCCTCCCCTAGTTCAAATTTGCGCGCTCAACGGCAATTATTGCCAACGAGCGCGCAAATCACGTTCGCCTCGACGATGCCCGCCGACAACAAGCCCTCCCGGACCCTGAACGGACAGATCTCACGGAAAGGCACACAGCCAGCGAAGCGACGAGTCACGAACAGGGCCGGGAGGACCCACCAACATCCTGACAGCGAAGCGAAGGCACGATTGCGG
>CAYTUB010000128.1:0-5613 GCA_964441145.1 uncultured Acidimicrobiales bacterium | reverse complement strand
CGAATGAGTCTGATCTGCGAAGCGGCAAAATCGCGACGGAGTCGCTGCCGCTTTGCAAAATCCGCAGAGTGTCCAGAGCGAAGCGAAGGCACGATTGCGGCGAATGAGTCTGATCTGCGAAGCGGCAAAATCGCGACGGAGTCGCTGCCGCTTTGTAGATCAGATCAGATCAGATCAGATCAGAAAAGTGCCCGGAGTGGGACTTGAACCCACACGCCCTTTCGGACAACGGATTTTGAATCCGTCGCGTCTGCCAATTCCGCCATCCGGGCTGGATAGCAGCAACATCGTACAGGACCCTGGGGTCAAACCTCTTCAAGCGTCAAGCGTCCCGACCTCAGCTGCCTCGACGCACCGCTTCACCAGGCCGTTTCCCTGCGAGCTTGACGCTAGGCGAGGTTTGACCCCCATCTGGACGCGAACAGAACAGCTTCCGCGGATGTCGGGCGGAAGCCCCGACGGCTGATTTCCCGATGTTTGGAGCCGCAGGCGAGAAACTCGTCGCAACCGGAGGTGTCCGAAGGATTCCCCGGTTGCCGGTTACCGCGCGGTAAGTGGCCAGTTCGGCGCAACGCCCCTAGCCTCCCCTCAACGAACGTCTTCGCGCGCTGGACCGAGGTATTTGCATGATCGTTTTTCTGTACCCAGGCCAAGGTTCCCAGGAACCTGGCATGGGCTCTCCCTGGACTGACCACCCCTCTTGGGAGTTGGTAGCAGAGGCGAGTGAAGTCGCTGGCCGCGACGTTGAGGCCCTGTTGCTGCATGCGGACGCGGACGAGTTGCGCCAGACGCGAAATAGCCAGCTTGCGACCTATGTGCTGTCGATGGTGGTCTTCGATGCGGTGACTCGAATCGGCGTGGAGCCAACCGGGCACGCTGGTCACAGCCTGGGCGAGTACACGGCGCTTACCGCTGCCGGCGTGGTCGACTACACCGACGCCGTGCGATTGGTCTCGGAGCGAGGCGATGCCATGCAGGCGGCAGCCGACAACGCTCCTGGCACGATGGCCGCTGTTCTTGGACTCGATGACGACCAGGTCGACATTGCGTGCGCTCGTGTCGCCGGAGACGTGTGGGTCGCCAACTACAACGCTCCTGGCCAAGTCGTGATCGCTGGCGATCCGGCTGCGGTCGAAGAGGCGTCGGCTGTGGCGAAGGAACTTGGTGCGAAACGTGCGTTGGCACTTCCGGTCGGCGGCGCCTTCCATACTGCGCTCATGGCCCCAGCCCGAGATCGGTTGGCCAAAGCCATCGATCAGGTCGACTTTCGTGACGCTGACTCTCCGGTGGTCGCCAACGTCGATGGCACCATGCACACCGACGCTGAGGCGTGGTCGGGTCTGCTCAACGCTCAACTGTGCTCACCGGTTCGCTGGCGCCAGGCGCTTCGAACCTTGCAGGAAGAAGGAGCGTCCTGCTTTGTCGAGATCGGACCTGGTGCGGTTTTGACCGGCTTGGTAAAGCGCACGTTGAAGGACGCCAACAGGGTGACGGTGAACTCCCCTACCGATGTGGATCAACTACTGGAATCGCTGAGCCAAGCGTCAACCCAGGCCGCAGCGCCAACGGTGGAGGGCGAACAGCTCTTCGCAACCGAGCGGCTCGTTGTGTCGCCTGCCGCTGGCGTGTTTACGCCGAGTGACGGTGTGGCGATCGGCGATCCAATCAGCCGAGGCGACGTGATCGGGATGGTTGGCAACACCGAAGTTCGCACTGCTTTCTCGGGTGAGGTTCAGGGCTTTCTTGCCTTGCCCGGCGAGCGAGTATCCGCCCGCCAGCCAATTGCCTGGTTGCGTAAATCATGAGCGGCAGTCGAATCATTGGGTGGGGGTCGAACCTGCCTCCCAAGATCCTCACAAACGATGATCTCGCAGAGGTCATGGACACCGACCACGATTGGATCGTGGAACGTACCGGTATCGAGAAACGCCACGTCGGTGGCACGACTGGGGAGATGGCGATCCACGCCGGACAGCAGGCTCTCGACACCGCTGGACTCACCGGCGAGGACATCGACCTCGTCATCGTCGCAACCTCAACTCCCGATCAGGTCATGCCGGGAACGTCAGCAACCGTGCACGCAGAGCTAGGAATTCGTGGGGGCGCCTGCGATATGCAAGCGGTGTGCTCCGGGTTCACGTACGCACTCATGGCTGCTAACGGCATGATCGAGACCGGTTTGGAACGGGTGCTGGTGATCGGCTCGGATTGCCTGAGCTCTTTCGTCGACTGGGAAGACCGCACGACTGCGATTCTCTTCGGCGATGGCGCTGGCGCCGTTGTGGTCGAGCGTCACGACGAAAAGACGCTGCTTGGCTTTGATCTCGGAGCCGATGGTTCGAGCCGCCACATTGGGTTCACCGACCACGGCGGCAAGATCATGATGGATGGCAAGGAAGTGTTCCGAACCGCGGTTCGCGCGGTCACAAAGTCCGCGAAGGCCGCCATGGAAAACGCTGGTGTCACCGCCGATGACATCGATTGGTTTGTACCGCATCAAGCAAACGTGCGAATCATCGAATCGATCGCCCAACGCCTCGATATCTCCATGGAGAAGGCCATCGTCACCATCCAAGACACCGCCAACAATTCTGCAGCGACGATCCCGATGGCTCTCGACACCGCTATTCGAGACGAACGTGTGCAGCCTGGAGATACCCTGTTGCTCGGTGGTTTTGGGTTCGGGATGACCTGGGCCAGCGCCATTATTCGGTGGGACCCACCCACCGACGCCTAGAAGCTGGATCCGGAATCTCGTGACAGAAACAAATACTCCCGAAGCGCGCGTTGCGCTGGTAACCGGCGCCAACCGCGGTATCGGACTCGCTACTGCGAGGGCATTGCGCGACGCCGGGTACACGGTGGCAGCGACCTACCGATCAACGCCGATCGAAGAACCCGGGCTTCACGCTGTGCATTGTGATGTCAGCGACGCAGACTCGGTGGACGCGGCGTTTACCGAGATCGAGGAAACCCTTGGTCCGGTAGCGATCTTGGTGTCCAACGCAGGCATTACCGACGATGGTCTTGTGCTGCGGATGAGCGAGGATTCCTTCTCCTCGGTTCTCGATGCGAACCTTACCGGTGGGTTCCGGGTCGCCAAGCGGTCCGTCAAAGCCATGATGAAGCTGCGCTTTGGTCGCATCATCTTCATTTCTTCGATCGTGGGAATCGGGGGCCAAGCCGGCCAGGCGAACTACGCAGCGTCAAAGTCGGGGTTGCATGGTTTGGCAAAATCGTTGGCCAAGGAGTTCGCGTCTCGAAACGTAACGGTGAACGTGGTCGCTCCAGGACCTATTGAAACCGATATGACTGCGGCCCTCACCGAGGATCAAGTCGCTGCCATGACCAACATTGTTCCCCTTGGACGCATGGGCACACCCGAAGAGATCGCAGCCGCGGTTACCTTTCTTGCGTCCGACGCTGCCGGGTACATCACCGGCGCCATTCTTCCAGTCGACGGCGGAGCCGCAATGGGATAAGGCAGTGGCGGCCCTGTTTTTCCCCAGAATCCAATATGCTCGAAGACTTGCAAATCAGGAGAAGTAATAACCATGAGTGATGACAATTTCGCACGCTTCGTGAAGGTCGCTGTCGACGTTCTGTCCGTCGAAGAAGACAAGGTCAAGATGGAGGCGTCGTTTGCTGATGACCTCGACGCCGACAGCCTCGACCTCGTCGAACTCGTAATGGGTCTCGAAGAAGAGTTCGATGTGAGCGTTGAGGAAGACGAACTTGAAGGCATCGACACCGTCAAGGGTGCCTACGAGCTCGTCACCAACAAGCTCTAATGAAGTTCCGTCGCGTTGCCGTTACCGGTGTTGGAGTGCTCGCGCACTGCGGCATGGGAAAAGAAGCTTTTTGGGCTGGCCTTCGTGGCCCGGTCGAGGACGTCGAGCGTCGGATCTATGACTTTGATCCGGCGCCATTCTTCGACAACCCCAAAGAAAGTCGGCGCACCGATCGGTATGCCCAGTTCGCATTTGCTGCAGCCCATGAGGCGCTGGGGCAGGCTGGCGAGATCGATGCGGATCCAACGCGACGTGGCGTCTTTCTCGGTACCGGAATCGGTGGCCTGACGACCCTCGAAGATCAAATCATCAACCGGTATGAGAAGGGCGAGCGTCGCGTCTCGCCGTTTCTTGTGCCGATGATGATGGCCAATGCAGCAGCCGGTGGGCTTTCCATGCGCTACGGCTGGCAAGGACCCGCGGAGAACACGGTTACCGCATGTGCTGCCGGAACCCATTCGGTTGGTAATGGTGCGCGTTGGATCGCAACCGATCGTTGCGATGCGGTTCTGGCCGGAGGCAGCGAAGCCTCGTTCACCGTGACCGCGCTCGCTGGTTTCCGCAACATGACGGCCCTGTCGCCAAATAATCGTTCGATGCCCTTTGACGCCAACCGAAATGGCTTTGTCATGGCCGAAGGCGCAGCGGTGCTGGTCCTCGAAGAGTGGGAGCGTGCCGAAGCTCGGGGCGCAACGATTCTCGCCGAGATCATGGGCGCGGCGAGTACTGCCGACGCCCATCACATCACCGCCCCCTCCCCCGGCGGCGTCGGTGCGATCAACTGTATGGAGTTGGCCCTCCAAGATGCCGGGCTCACCGCCCAAGACATCGTGCATATCAATGCACACGGAACGTCGACACCACTCAACGACGCGGCCGAAGCCAAAGCCATCGAAAAAGTCTTTGGCGACAATTCCACGGCACCGATCGTGACCTCGACCAAGGGCGTTACCGGCCACGCATTGGGCGCTGCTGGCGCTATCGAAGCAGCCGCGGTCGTACTCGCCATGCAAGAGGGCACGATTCCTCCCACGGTGGGCCACGAGACCCGTGACCCGGAGATGCCCGAGATCGATCTCGTCGTCGACGAGCCCCGCGAGTGGACCCCAGGACCTTCGATGTCGAACAGCTTCGGCTTTGGTGGACACAACGGCTCGCTCATCATTGGCCCAGCGGCCTAGAGCGCCTCGGTGGACCCCAGCGCGAACCCCTGGACCACCCATTCGACCGAGGTTGGCTACGAGAACCCGTGGATTCGAGTCGAGCACTCGGAAGTAACAACGCCCGGCGGTTCACCCGGGATCTACGGAGTTATACGATTCGCAAACTGGTCGGTCGGCGTCATCCCAATCGATGACGATGACCACACCTGGCTCGTCGGCCAGTACCGGTACGCGCTCGATGAATACAGCTGGGAGATGCCCGAAGGCGGCTGTCCGGAGGGCGAATCCCACGAAGATGCGGCCCACCGAGAGCTTCTCGAGGAAACCGGGTTGCGCGCCGCGAAGCTCGTTCCGTTGTTCTCCGGTGTTCGGCTGAGCAACTCGGTGACCGACGAATCTGCAACGGCATTTCTCGCTACCGGTATCACCCAAGGCGAGGCCCAACCCGAAGACACCGAAGAACTGCAAGTTCGCCGACTTCCCGTCGACGAGGCCATCGACATGGTGCTATCCGGTGAGATCAACGACAGTTTCTCCGTGCTGGCCTTCCAACGCTTGGCGTTGATGCGGGCGAACAGTTGACGTATCGCGTTATTCCGAGGCGCCGCCGAGACGATTGTCGATCTGCGTAAATTCTGTCCCGGCTAATCCCTCCTGTG
>CAYTUB010000127.1:2511-6957 GCA_964441145.1 uncultured Acidimicrobiales bacterium | reverse complement strand
ACAGAGAAGGGCGGCTGGTATGGTAAATGGTATGGCAACGAAGAAGGTGACGGTAACGCTGCCCGAAGAACAGCTCGCTGAAGTGCGCGCCCTCGTCGAAGCGGGGCACGCGTCGAGCGTCTCTGGTTTCGTGCAGCATGCAGTGGGTGTTGCCCTCGACGACGTCTCGGGATGGGCGGCCATGCTCGAAGTTGCGCTCGCTGAAACCGGCGGCCCGCTGAGCCCCGAAGAGAAGGCCTGGGCCGACCGAGTTCTCGCCGACGGCGATGCAGCCTGATGGCTGGGGTCACCCTCGATGCTGGCGCCTTGATTGCCCTCGATAGAAACAACCGGCAAGTAATCGCTCTCCTCGAACGGGCTCGCGAACGCGGCCACACAATTACCGTCCCCGCACCTGCCCTCGCTCAAGCGATTCGCAAGCCCGACCAACAAGCGCGTTTGTCCCGATTCATCCGCCAACCCACAACCGACGTCGTCTCCCTCGACCGGGTCGACGCCATACGCGTAGGACGGCTACTGGCCACAAGCGGAACCGCCGACGTCGTCGACGCACATGTCATCGAATGCGCCAGGCGTTCCCAAACCGCGGTCATCACCTCGGACCCCAACGACCTCCGACAACTCGACCCCAACATTGCGCTCGTAGTGCTCTAGGTAGTTGCGGAGCACCCACGGAAACTTCGACGCTTAGCCCACGGGCGGTCACGCGGCTAACGTTTGTGGCGTGTTGAGGACGATGCGATCACTGCCCCCGATGACGTGGGTGCGCGCGCTGCCTTACGCGCTTATCGCAGCGTTGTTCATCGGTATCCCCGCAGACATCATCGATACGCCGATCTTTGGCCGCCCGGTCGAACTGCGCACCATCGATTATGTGATCTGGATTATCTCATCGGCGCTCATTGGATTGACCCTGGCTATCCGGCTGCCGAATAGCCATCGCAAGGCCGAAGAAGACAACGACGTTCGCACGGTATGGGGCGGCTTCGCCTCGTTCCTGGCCGTTGGCTGCCCGGTGTGTAATCAGCTCGTCGTGGCTGCTTTGGGAACGAGCGGCGCGCTCAATTGGTGGGCGCCGGTACAACCAATCTTCGGTGCGCTTGCGATTGGCTTTGTGTTGTGGGCTCTACGAACCCGCCTCAACACATATCAGCTGGCCGCGTGCCCCACACCGACGCCCCCAGAGCCGCAACCCGAATCCGACCTGCCGTCGTTTCAGGTTGCCACCCAGCACATCCAACTGCCCTAAACCTCTTTGGCGCCTGAACCTGTTTGGCGAGTCGGGAACTATTGCCGACCTCCACGACATCGCCGGAATCTCCTCGGGTGCCATCGTCAACGCGGCATTGATCGCCGTCAGCGAAACCGACCCAACCGCACTCGGGTAAAAACCCCAAGGCTCCCACCATGCGGTGGGAGCCAAGGGTTTACGGAGGGGAAAGGCGCTTTACCGAAGCATCCGGCTGACTAGACCGGCTGTAGGGAGAGAACTCCGGCCAGGTCGATGTACCCGACCTGCTCGCCGGCCCGATTGTAAACGAGCACGTGTCGCTTATTAGAGGTGCGGGCTCGCTCGAGCACCGCTGGCATTGACTCATCGATGAAGGCACTAGAGAAATCGCTCCACTCGATGATCTGATCTTGGATGAACACCTCGGTCCGCAGTTGCGGTGGTGTGTTGGCTACCGCAGTCGAAGGCACGAGTCCGTCGACTCCAGCTGGACCCCAGATTGGGAAGGCGACTGGCTTGTCGTAGGCCGAAGCCATCGACTCGAGACCAGCAACCGTGATGCCCCGAGTAATTGGGGCGACCAGTGGAAGCATCGAGTTGGCGACGCCTGAGGTCTCCACACGGTTGAGGGTTTCGGCACGGTTGCGTTCTGCACCTGCGGCCGACCGGAGGAAGAATCCGAGGATTGCCAGAACGAACGTGCCGTTGCCGGTGAAGAGACCGATGAGGCCGATGGCCAACAGTGCGTTACCAAAGACCTGGCCAGCCTTAGCAGCGGTTGCCCGTGCTTCATGACGGTTGCGATTGCCTCGCCACAGGATTGAGGTGAGGACACGGCCGCCGTCAAGGGGTGCGGCTGGGATCAGGTTGAAGATAGCCAATACGAGATTGACGACTCCGAGGTAACCGAGGCTGAAGGTCAGCAGGCCGCCTCCTGGGATGAACCAGCTGATCAAGGCAGCAGAACCGAACAGCGCTGCTGCAGCCACACTCACGGCGGGGCCGGCAATGGCGATTCGGAACTCGACGCCGGGATCATCGGCTTCTTTTTCGAGCTCGGCGACACCGCCGAGGAACCAGAGGGTTATGGCCCTGACACGGATGTTATTGCGTTGAGCAACGATCGCGTGACCGAGCTCATGGGCGAGGACGGAAGCGAAGAAGAGAACGATACTTACGCTCGCAAACACCCAGTAGCTAAAGGTAGAGGAGCCGGGAACAGCTGCCGGAAGAAGTCCGACAGCAAGGTTGAAGATGTAGAAGCCGGCGATCAGGAGGAGCCCCCAGTTGATACCAACGGGGATTCCCGAGATCGAACCAAGTCGCAGCGATTGCCGCATGTTAATCACATTTCCTTTCATATATTCGGGGGCTGTTACTAGTAGAAACCCGGTGTCAACGGCCGCTGTTTCAAACTTCCTAAAGAAGACTTGAAGAGGCCCGGGAACACGGAAGAAACGCGGTCTGCGGGGGGAATCTCTCTCGTGATTAGCGTTGACTCGGGAACAAGAATCGGTCAGCGCCGCCGCGGCGGCTGCGTGAGAAAGCGTTGAGCTTGGTGAGCTGGCTCTCGGTGAACGAGCCTGCGACGCTGCGGCCGAGCTGACGCTTCTGATCGCTCTCGGGAGCCTTGCGGTAGCGGCCGGTGGTCTTCGTTGTTGCGTGGCGCGAGAGGCGAGACAATGAGGCGCTGTCTGAGAACACCGCCTGAGCAACGTTTCGGCGTTTGGCCTGTTCGTACAGTTCGTCGAGCATGAGGACTCGTCGGTCGAAGAGCACTCGGGTTACTTCGTGGCCGTGCATGAACCCGGCCTCTGTGAGTACGACGCCTTCGATCTGTCCGATTTCCATTTCGCCGACCCAAAAGCAGGGCTGGGCGAGAAAGGCCTCATCGAGGTATTCGCTGTGTTCTTGTTCGAGAAGGCGGATGTAGTCGGGGATTTCGCGTCCGGCGACCTCGAGAGTGGCGACCATGCGGGCCAGTAGTGGGCCGGTCTTCCACACGCGGTCTCGGCGGGCAATAATGTCCTCGCCTGCTGCGTCGAGAAAGCGCACGACTTGATAGTTCCATGCAGGCTCGCCAAACGCCTGAAGGACTTCGGCGTCGCGTCCACCGGAGTTGTTGTGGATAAGCAATGGCACGAATTCGCGTTCGATTGCCTGGACCACGTATGGGTCTGACAACACGTCGGCGCCGAACTGTTTGCATCCCGCGCAGCCAGGGACTTCTTGAAAGAGCGCGAAGACAGGACGGCCGGTTTCTTCGGAAAGAGCGAGCGCGTCATTCAGTTCGCGCATCCACTCAACCGTGCCTGTTTCGATCGGCTGGGTGCGCGCAGAGTCGAGCAATGAACTGGAGCGTCGAAAGATCTTCATAGTTCAGTCAACAGTCCAATTAGGAATGCTCTTCCCAAACGCTAAGAAACAAGTAAACAACAAATTCTTAGCCCGATGGTCCGGGAGGGCTCGATTGGTGGTAACTCTTGCCGATTGACAAGTCGGATTATTTTGACAGTACCTCAAAGGCTTTCTCCGAGCGGCTACCTTCTTTAACTGACCAATTCGGTCTCCTCAGGAGCGGAAATCCACATCATGAGTGACTCTGAACAACCGAAACACGACATCGATTCGCTTGCGTCTCGTGCAGAGGAAATGCTTGCTCGTGTTCGAGCAAGCTCGGAGCTACCAACGACCTCGACGGCATCGACAATCCTGGCCGGCGGCCTCGATACCCCTCTAACTGAAGCCGACGACGTCAAAGTTGACACCCCAATTTCCGATGACGCAACTCTCTCCCCTGACACAACCGTCACGGAGCCAGAAACTGAGCCGGAACCAGAGCCCGAGCCAGAACCCGAGCCGGAACCAGAACCCGAGCCAGAACCCGAGCCGGAACCAGAACCCGAGCCGGAACCAGAACCAGAACCCGAGCCCGAGCCAGAGCCAGAACCAGAGCCCGAACCAGAACCCGAGCCGGAGCCGGAGCCCGAACCAGAACCCGAGCCAGAGCCCGAACCAGAACCCGAGCCAGAGCCAGAGCCAGAGCCCGAGCCCGAGCCCGAGCCCGAACCGCTAGATGCCGAGACTCCGGTTCCGGAAAAATCTGGTGACGATGCCGAGGGGCTTGTCGAAACCGTCGAGGCAACAGCAGATCCTGACTTTGGCGAGACGGTTCCTTTGGTCACCGCGACCTCGGACACCAAAGCCGATGTTGA
>CAYTUB010000127.1:0-2411 GCA_964441145.1 uncultured Acidimicrobiales bacterium | reverse complement strand
GCGGACATTGTTGAGGCGGACATTGTTGAGGCGGACATTGCCTCAAGCGCCGAGACCGACGCAGGTACCCAGGCCAGCGTCGAAGCTGATCCCGTCGCATCCGATGCGACCTCAGTCGCCGATGAGATCATTAGCGATCTTGAAACGACTGACGTCACCGCACCGACCCCCGAATCCACGGGCCTCGGGCTCGACGAGCCTTCGTTGGGCGGCCTCAAGGTCGACGGCACCGGCGCATTCGACTCGGCAGACTTCGCCGATGTCCTGAGCGAACCCGAGCAAGCATCGGAAGAATCACCCTTCGCGAAGAAGCCCCTGAAATCCCCGACCGGCAACCAGGTGGACGGCGATGTCCAAGAGCTCTACGCCAGCCCCTCGGATGACGACGCAAAGGTTCCAATTAAGCAACGACAGCTGAACCCGCTGGTGTTGCTGATTCCGTTGGTGCTCCTTCTCATCCTGGTCTTCTTTGGGGACCAAATTCTCGGTAACAGCGAGGATGACCCCGAAACGAATTCCGCCCAGGTTGAACAAGGCGAACCGGTTGAGGACAACAGCGACGAAGCCGAGGAAACCATCATTACCGGGACGACCACGGTTGCGCCAGCAGCGGCGCCCGAGACCACGGCTACCCCTGAAACAACCGACGCTCCCGCACCTGAAACCAGTAGCGCTCCTCAACCTTTCTCGCCATGGGACCTACTGGGAGTCGACTCCAATACCCAGAGCTTTGCGAACCTCGGTGGCGACAACGGGCTGCGAGAAATCGTTGAGGGCGGTGGAGAATTCACCGTCCTAGCGCCCTCCGATGCTGCGATCGCTGCACTACCTCCTGAGCAGATCTCCGAGATTGCCTCGAACCCTGCGACCGCTTCCGCCTTGATCAACTACCACATCATCGAAGGACGCATAACCCCACAGAGTCTCGCTGACGGAGATGGCACCGTGCAGACCTTTTCTGGCCTCCCCATCGCGGTTACCGTCGAGGGAGACATGGTCATCTTGAACGGACAAACCATCGTGCCCGAAGAGGCGCTGGAGTCCGAGATCGGCAACGTCATTGTCATCAACAACGTCTTGGAGCCAGTGACGGTCAACGAGGTTGTCGACCTCGACGATATTCAATTCTTGCCATTCAACGATGACCTAACGCCGGAGGCAATCGCAGAATTGGAATCCGTCGTGCAGTTCTTTGTAGATAACCCCGACGTCAGCGCCGTTATCGAAGGCCACACCGACACGGACGGTCCGCCCGATGGGAACGAGCGTCTATCGCTGCGTCGCGCGAATGCTGTTCGGGACTTTCTCGTGAGCCGAGGTGTCGAGGCCGCAAGGCTTGAGACTGTCGGCTTCGGCGAAGCTCAGCCGATCATCGTCAACGGTGTCGAAGATAAAGAGGCAAGCCGACGAATCGTTATCGTCCCGCAGTAGCGGCGCGAGCGCAACCGGTTAGTTAGAGGGCGCGTAGGCGCTCAACTCTTCAGTCTTGGTCGAGCATCCATTTGCGAGCTGCATCATCGACCTCTTCGCCATCGAGAAAGTCCTGGAAACGGTCGTCGAGTGACGGATCTGCTGCTGGCCACGCCTGAAACAGTCCGTTCGCCTTCTCTTGGGCCATGTTCGCTTGCGCAGCAACAGCTTGGGCCTTCTTGGCAGCCAACTGCCGATCCTTGAATTCTCGCACGGCTGCATGCACCCGACGGAGTTGTTCTTCGGCAACATCGGCGCGGCGACGTGCAGCAGCAAGTTCGGCGTGCAGTTGCGCGATCTGATGCTCGGCTGTCGGGCTTGGGGCTAAAGAACTACTCACATGGGTCAATCGGCATATTCGACGCTCAATTTAGCCATTTGTTTTGGGGCTGTTTATCGCGAGGGAAGAACTCAGGTTCTGCCGGTTCGATCCGATAGATCTTCACAAGACGATTGTCCCCGCCGCCACTCGTCGTATGGAGAATTTTGATGTCGCACGAGGAGAAACATGAATGGCCGTCTTTCGGCGCCGTTCTTGATGACGTCACGAGTCGAGGCATCTCGACACGAACATCGTCTGGTCACGACTCCGAAATTGGCCAGCCAAGCGACGAGGCTCAACCTTCCTTTGTGGGCGACCGCAATTGGCCCGGCCCAGTTAGCAAGACCGAGGAAGCCGGCACGGCGCTGACCTCAGAGTTGGTACCGGCACCCCTTTCGTTGCCAGAACCACTCGCGCCGCTCGAGCTCGATACCAAAAAGGTACGCGAGCTGCTCAGGCCATCGCGCCCGTCCACCGACCTTGACCTCTCTGCGCTGGAAGCCTTGGAACCAGCCGAGGCAATAGAGACAGAGTCCCTCGAAGAGACACAGCTCCTCGAAGCGGATGCAACCTTCGAAGACACCGAGATCGAAACCGAAGAACTCCTCGAAGACACCGA
>CAYTUB010000126.1:3060-6976 GCA_964441145.1 uncultured Acidimicrobiales bacterium | reverse complement strand
CTCGTGGTGCCGGCGCCCCCTTCGGCGGCTACGGCCAAAGCGGCAACGGCCGCGAAGGCGGCGAGTGGGGCATCGAAGAGTTCCTCGAGGTCAAGTCCGTCTCCGGCTTTAACGTCTAAGTCCGCGTGCCGCCGACTCCAGCAAACGCTGCCAGCCGCCGTCTCAGCGGTTTCTAATTATTCGGTTGGATAGCGTGTAGAAGAGCGAAGCGAACGACGCTGACGAACGACGGGCTTTCGATTTGACCGGTGGCCCTACACTGATTTTTGTGAAGAAGTCAATGGTGGAGCGCAAACTCAAGGAGACAGGGGACGAGCTCAAACGCGTGCGTGAAGAACTCCGCATCTCGCACGAACAAGTGAAGTTCCTCGATGTCGAGGCTGAGGAAGCCCGCATCCGCGCAATGGTGTCCGAGACCCCTGTTGCAGAACAAGAGCTACAAGAGGCAGCGCGCCATGCCGATACGATGCGCCGTCACCACGACGAACTACAGGCACGCATGATCCACCTTGAAACACGTCAAGATGAGCTTCTCGACGAAATGCTGAGCTCATGAGCAGCCCGCGAATTCTGGTAGCTGAAGACGAAGCGATTATTCGTCTCGACCTCGTAGAGACCCTACGAGAGGCAGGCTACGAAGTGGTCGCAGAGACCGGCCGTGGCGACGATGCGCTTCGGATGGTTGGTGAACTTCAACCTGATCTTGCGATCCTCGACGTTCGCATGCCCGGGCTCGATGGGATCGAAGTAGCGCGCGAGATCGTGGCCCAACGTTCAGCGGCGGTCTTGATCCTCACTGCGTTTGGCCAGCGAGAACTCGTCGAACGAGCAGCTGAGGCTGGCGCCCTGGCCTACCTCGTGAAGCCTTGGCAGCGCACGGATCTCATCCCTGCAATCGAAATGGCCCTGGCTCGGCACCGCGAGCTGGTCATGCTCGCCGACGACAAGCTGAGCCTCGAGGAACAACTCGAATCCCGCAAAATCGTCGATCGAGCGAAAGGCAAGCTGATGGACGAACACAACATGTCCGAACAAGATGCCTTCCGGTTCCTGCAAAAGACCGCAATGGGAAGCCGAGGCTCCATGCGTTCGGTTTCGGAGTCCGTGCTGGCCGGGGAACTTGAGCCCTAAGCCAGCCTTCCCCTAGGCCCTTGAGTGTCGTCGGCGATAGGGTCGGGCCGTGTCCAAACCTCTGCTGCTGATCGACGGAAATTCGCTGACCTACCGCGCCTTCTTTGCGTTGCCAACCGACATGGCCACAGCATCGGGCCAGGTCACCAACGCCGTCTTTGGTTTCACCTCGATGCTCATCAATTTGATGCGCGACCATGAACCTGAAGGCGTTGCCCTGACGTTCGATCTGCCCAAGCCAACCTTCCGTCACGAACGGAACCCCGAGTACAAGGCAGGTCGCGAGTCGGCCCCGGACATTTTGCGTCAGCAGATGGGACTCGTGCGAGAGGTAGTGGATGCCCTGAACTTCCCTGTTCTCGAACTCGAGGGCTTCGAAGCCGACGACATCTTGGCGACCATGGCAAGCCGCGCCCGCGACGAAAAGCGCGACGTGATTGTGGTGACCGGAGACCGCGACTGTTACCAACTCGTCGAAGACCCACACATCAAGGTGCTCTACAACAAGCGGGGAGTGTCCGACTATGCCCTCTACGACGAAGAGGGCATCTTCGAACGAACCGGCGTAAAGCCCACCGACTATGTGGCCTATGCGTCGATGCGCGGCGACAAATCAGACAATCTCCCTGGTGTGCCCGGGGTTGGCGAAAAAACAGCTGCCAAGCTCATCAACACCTACGGCGGGATCGATGGCATCTACGCCGCGGTGGAAGAGCAAACCCCGAAGCTCAAACAGAACCTGTCCGAGAACGAGGCGCAGGTCCGGCTCAACCTCGAACTCATGGAACTCGTTCGAGACGCGCCCATCGAGTTCGACCTTGACGATCTGCGGCCGGGTGAGCCCGACCACGAGGAGATCAAGCGGCTCTTCGACTTCCTCGAATTTCGCTCCTTGCACGAGCGGTTGCTTGAAGTGATTGGCGGAGATGCCGAGGGCGTCATGCCATCGACGTCTCGCGAAGTGCTCGAGGCCGAAGTCTCGATCGCCACCGATGCGGCGGAGGCGGTCGCAGTGCTTGGCGGGATTGACGCCGGTCGCACGGTCGCGATGGCAGTCGCCCCCGACGAAGCCGACGCTGGTATAGCCGTCGTCACCGATCCCGAGTCCGCCGAAGTCCTATGGATTCCCGCGGCGCTATTGAGCGACAGTGATGTGGTCTCGGGTCTCGGTCAGCTCGGAGGAGATGCTGGTGTGGCACTCCATGACGCGAAACCGCAGTTGCGGCGTTGGCTCACCGAGCACCAGAGCACGCCGACCCTGGCCCTCGATACCGCAATTGCCGCATACCTGCTCGACCCTGCCGAGTCGAGCTACGAGCTGGCGGCGCTGATCGAAAAGTACACCGACTTCGAACTTCCCGAAGCGGAAGCATCGGCGTCTGGCCAGCTGGATTTTGGTTCGCTCGATGACGACGTAGTGCACGTGTCGGTGACCGCCGGGCGAAACGCCCTCGCCGTCGACCGGCTGATCGAGCCGGTACGAGCAGCGATGGAAGCGCAAGGACTCAGCGACCTCAACGAGACGATCGAAGTTCCCCTTATCGGCGTCTTGGCCCGCATGGAGTCGCTCGGTATAGGCGTCGATGTCGCTGAGCTCACCCGCCTTCGCGATCACCTGACGAGCGAAGTCGACCGACTGCGAACGCTCATCCACGCTGACGCTGGCGAGGAGTTCAATGTCAACTCGACCAAACAGCTCCGCGAGATCTTGTTCGAGCGGCTCGAGCTGACCCCACAGAAGAAGACCAAGACCGGCTACAGCACCGACGCCGCATCGTTGGAGAAACTGCGCGGCGAGCACCCAATCATCGAGCACCTTCTCGACTACCGAGAAGTGGAGAAGCTGCGCTCCACCTACGGCGAAGGTCTGCTCGCCGAAGTGGGGGAGGGCGATCGCATCCGAGCAACCTTCAACCAGACCGTTGCGCGCACCGGCCGGTTGAGCTCCGACAAGCCAAACCTGCACAACATCCCCGTCCGCTCCGAGATGGGACGCACCTTCCGCAAAGCCTTTGTCCCAGCAGACGGTTTTGAGCTACTCGTAGCCGACTACAACCAGATTGAGCTTCGCTGTATTGCCCACCTCGCAGAGGACCCCGGCTTGATCGGGGCATTCGAAGCCGGCGAAGACATCCACAACGCCACTGCGAGCCGGGTGTTCGACGTTGAGAGCGACGATGTCACCGTCGAGCAACGCTCGAAGGCAAAGATGGTGAGCTACGGCCTGGCCTACGGCATGGAGGCCTACGGACTCAGCCAGCGTCTCGACATCCCCGTCGAAGAAGCCGCCGAAATCCTCAAGGCCTACTTTGAGGCCTTCCCCGCAGTCCGCAAATACATGGATGACACCGTCGCAGAGACACGCGAGCGCGGCTATACCGAAACGCTGTTCGGTCGACGTCGTAAGATTCCCGAGCTCGCATCGTCGAATTTCCGGGTACGGCAAGCCGGAGAGCGCCAGGCAATGAACGCCGGCATCCAAGGCCTCGCTGCAGACATCTTCAAGGTCGCCCTCGTCAACTTGGACCACGAGCTTCGCGAGAGCGACACAAAGTCACAGCTCATCCTTCAAGTGCACGATGAGGTGATCCTCGAGGTCGTGCCAGACGAACGAGACGACATGGCAGCACTCACCACAAAGGTGATGGGTGAAGCTTTCGATCTGCGAGTCCCCCTAGAGGTGAACCTCGCGTTTGGCCCCAGCTGGGCAGAGGCCAAGGCGTAGCTTCAGCGCTTAGCCGCCAGCGACTGCGTCGCGATTTTGGCGGCACGCTACTGAAGCCTT
>CAYTUB010000126.1:0-2960 GCA_964441145.1 uncultured Acidimicrobiales bacterium | reverse complement strand
CAGGCCACGCAGGCGGTACAAAACGCCAAACGGGCCGGTGCAAGATGCACCGACCCGTGAGGTAACTACGAGCTAGTTGGGTAATAGCGAACCCAACCAGTTGTTCGATTAGCTGACGCGGCGGATGGTTACCACTGCGACGTCTTCGTTGTTGTCCCAGTCCTTGGCGGCTGGGATGTCGCCGACACCCTGGAGGGTGCTGTGTACACGGATCACGCCGTCCTCAGCGAGAGCTGGGTTGGTGTCGAAGGTGCCTTGGCCAGATCCGCCACAGAATGGGGCAGGAACGAGGTCAGAAAGCAACTCGGTGTTGACTTCGGTACCAGCGTCATAGCCACGCAGGTCGTAGGTGACAGTGTCGCCAACAGCGGCCGGAAGGTTCTTGGCTCGTGAGCCCGCGAAACCGTCGTTGGTGCAGATGATCATCGAGACGAGGCTGAACTTACGCTCGTCGGTGCTGAACGTTCCGCTTGCGGTCACACCTGGAGCCAATGGTGCGTTTTCGGCACTTGGGTCGAGGGTGTCGTTGAACAGGACGCCAGATACGCCGTTGCCGGTTCCGTCGACGGCTGCGGCGAGTTCGGCTGCGAGTACTGGTACTGCACCGTTCTCGGCAACTGCTTGAACACCTGGGCTCGCCACTCCACGAATGTCGAAGACCGACACGTCGTTGCTGTGAAGGGCAACGTTTGGTGGCGTGAAGTACTGACCAGTGGTGTTGTTCTCAAAGACGATCTCATAGGTCGGAGCGTCGTCAGCTGGTGCTGGTGCTGGTGCTGGTGCAGGAGCTGGTGCTGGTGCAGCGGCGCCAACACGAGTGATCTCGACGTAGGCGATGTTTTCGTTGTTGTCCCAGTCGAAGTTAGCTGGAAGGTCACCGTTGCCCTGGAGGGTGCGGTGTACTCGGACGACACCGTTCTCTGCGAGCGATGGGTTCGTTTCCTCGGTTCCGCCGCCGTCACCACAGAATGGTGCGGGGACGAGGTCTGCGCGACGTTCGGTGTTTTCCTCGGTGCCAGCGTCATAACCACGAAGGTAGTAACGAATTGTTTCACCGTCTGCGCTTGGTAGGTTCTTGGCTCGTGAGCCGGCGAATCCGTCGTTGGTGCAGATGATCATGGAGACGAGGCTGAACTTGCGCTCGTCGGTGCTGAACGTTCCGCTTGCGCTAACACCTGGAGCGAGTGGGCCTTGGCCCTCGGAGCTATCGCGTTCGAGGACGCCGGAGACACCAAAGCCTGCTGCGTCGACCGCGCCTGCGAGTTCTTCGGCAAGTACTGGCACAGCACCGTTCTCGGCGACAGCCTGAACGCCTGGGCTTGCAGGTTCACGAAGATCGAAGACCGACACGTCGTTGCTGTGGAGGGCAACGTTTGGTGGCGTGAAGTACTGGCCATCGGTGTTATTCACGAAGGTGATGTTGTAGGTAGGTGCAATATCTTCGGCACCGGCCGCAGTTGTCGCTGCAACTGTCGGAAGCAAGACTGCAAGCAGTCCTGCCAAAGCAAGTAATGATCGACGGATCGTCATAGAGGCCCTCCTGAGGGGAATCATTCATCACCACGCGTGATGAACACATGTTCATTCGTACGTTTTGGAGATATTGTCGTAAAGCTCTGGAGGACGTTTTCAGAATTAGTTCATTTGTGTGAACTCGGTCACGTGTCGATATGGGGCGCCGGAATCGAAACCTGCTCCGCATTGCTCACCGGAAAACGTGATCGTCCGTGGGAGGGGGCAAAAGCCGCGGGAACGATTAGCCTTACGACGGCCGTGATTTCCATGGCTATCTCTACCTGTCCTTACTCCCTACTTCTATCCCCGATTTGAGCAACCGTGTCAGACACCGCAACCACTGAATTTGGAACCTTCGACGACGAAGGCAACTACATACCCCGAGCAATCACCGAGAACGACGTCGCAGAAGCAGACCTCGAGGAGGCCTACTCGTCTTCGATGGTCACCATCGAAGACGGCCAATTGGTCGAAGGTGTCGTCGTAAAGATCGACCGCGACGAAGTCCTGCTCGACATTGGTTACAAGGCTGAGGGTGTCATCCCCAGCCGCGAACTCAGCATTCGCAACGACGCTGATCCATTCGAGATCGTGTCTATGGCTGAATCGATTGAGGCACTTGTTCTCCAGAAAGAGGACAAAGAGGGACGTCTGGTCCTCTCCAAGAAGCGAGCTCAATACGAGCGTGCCTGGGGCAAGATCGAAGAAGTCAAAGAAGCAGACGGCATGGTCAAGGGCAATGTCATCGAGGTCGTCAAGGGTGGCCTCATCGTCGATATTGGTTTGCGTGGCTTCCTTCCCGCATCCCTCGTCGAGCTTCGCCGTGTCCGCGACCTCCAGCCCTACGTGGGCAAGGAGATCGAAGCCAAGATCATCGAACTCGACAAGAACCGCAACAACGTGGTGTTGTCTCGTCGTGGATGGCTCGAAGAGAACCAGCGCGAGCAGCGCGAAGAGTTCCTCGACAACCTCAAGCCCGGCGAGGTTCGCACCGGAACGGTGTCCTCGGTCGTCAACTTCGGCGCATTCGTCGACCTCGGCGGCATGGACGGCCTCGTTCACGTCTCCGAGCTCAGCTGGAAGCACGTCGACCACCCAGGTTCTGTCGTCGCAGTCGGCGACGAGATCGAAGTTCAGGTACTCGAGGTCGATCTCAGCCGCGAGCGAATCAGTCTCTCGCTGAAGGCAACCCAACAAGATCCATGGCAAGAGTTCGCTTCGAACCATCAGCCAAGCGAGTTGGTGTACGGCCGTGTCACCAAGCTCGTGCCATTCGGTTCGTTCGTACAGGTGGGCGACGGAATCGAAGGCCTTGTACATATCTCCGAGATGTCAGCACACCACGTTGACCTTCCCGAACAAGTCGTTACCCCTGGCGAAGAGCTCTGGGTCAAGATCATCGATCTCGACCTCCAGCGTCGCCGAATCAGCTTGTCGATCAAGCA
>CAYTUB010000125.1:4162-7161 GCA_964441145.1 uncultured Acidimicrobiales bacterium | reverse complement strand
TTCCCGGGCTTCGCCCTCCAGCGGTCGCAATCCGTCGCTTCGCTCCTCGATGCTCGGCAGCTGGCCGGAGGCCCTTTCCGCTCCCACCGGCTTCGCAGCTGGGAGCTACCGGGCAAGATCGCTGCTTTCCCGGCCTTCGGCCTCCAGGGCTCAGATCCAGCCGGCAGCTGCGCGCTACCTAACGATGGAACGATGGGGTCAAACCTCGCTTAGCGTCAAGGTTGACGTGGCGGTTGCGGCCGCTCCTCTCTGAGACCGCTATTCGACTGGCCGGCAGCTAGGTTCTGGCGATGGAGAATGGTATGCCTGAGCTCAACCTTGATTTTGTTCGTTCGCAGTTTCCGGCCTTTGACCAGGACGAGCTCGCTGGTTGGGCATTCTTTGAAAACGCCGGTGGGTCATATGCCAGTCGCCAAACGATCGACCGGCTACACCGGTTCTACACCGAGACCAAGGTGCAGCCGTACGCGCCGTACCCGGCTTCGGCAAGTGGCGGACGCCAGATGGACGATGCGTATCTTCGACTCGCCGGGGCATTAAACGTCGGCCCCGACGAAGTGCACATTGGGCCCTCTACTTCGCAAAACACCTACGTGTTGGCCCACGCGTTTCGTTCGGGTTGGGAAGACGGCGACGAGATCATCGTCACCAACCAAGATCACGAGGCGAACTCTGGCGTGTGGCGACGGCTTGCCGATCGAGGCATCGTCGTGCGCGAGTGGGGCGTCGACGCCGAGACGGGCATGCTCGATGTCGCTGCGCTCGATGGCCTTGTTACCGAGCGGACGAAACTCGCTGCGTTTCCGCATTGCTCGAACGTCATCGGGTACGTCAATCCGGTGGCCGACATTTGTGCGAGATTCGCTACGGCTGGGGTCACGACGGTGGTCGATGGGGTCTCGGCCGCACCGCACGGGTTGCCCGACGTACACAGCTTGGGTGCCGACATCTACCTCTTCTCCGCGTACAAGACGTGGGGGCCTCACCAAGGGGTCATGACGGTGCGGCGATCAGTATGCGATTCGCTCGAGAACCAGAGCCACTTCTTCAACGACGGCGATATTCACAAGCGCCTCGTTCCCGCTGGCCCCGACCACGCCCAGGTCGCAGCGATGAACGGGGTCATCGATTACATCGACGCCGTCCACGAGGCACACTTCGACGATGGCGCTCTTCCGGCCGAACGAGCGCAACGGGTACACGATCTCTTCCGTACGTACGAGACGGCGCTACTCGCACCGCTGCTCGACTTCGTGAACTCACGAGACGACCTGCGAGTTGTTGGGCCAACCACACTCGACAACCGCGTACCAACGCTTGCCCTCGTCACCGATCGAAACCCTCATGAGGTTGCTGTGGCGCTCGCCGATCACAAGATCATGGCTGGGGCGGGAGACTTCTACGCGGTACGAGTGCTCGACGCCATGAACATCGCGATCGACCCCGGCGTGCTGCGGTTGAGCTTCGTCCACTACACCTCGCGCGCCGAGATCGATCAGCTGATCGCAGCACTCGAAGCCAGTTTGTAGCGACGGCTAATACGCCTCGAACCGGGCACTCGGTGACGCAATATCTTCGAGCTCGGCGAGCGCAGCTTCCATCTCATCATCGAAGTTGATCGTTGTCTTGCTTGCCATATATATATGGCAGATGAGCCGTATAGAGATGCCAATCGGATTTGGCCCATTCTTGAGAGCTACTCTTGGGGTTCGGTGTTTGACCTTGACTCCTGGACGGCGGCGGCTCGATCGCAACACAACAACTCGGTTCTGATCGCGGTGCCCGTGTCATCGAGGCCCGCCGGTGACAGCGCAACGACCGGGTTCGAGCTCGGAGCCGAATTATCCGTCGACGCAGGCGCCATTGGGATGTTCGTTGGCGGGGCGATGCTGGCCGTCGGCACCGCGGTGTCGAGCATCCGCCGATTCCGTGAGCGGGACAAGGTGGTCGGCAAGCGAAACGTCAACGATCGCGTCGCGGTGTTGTTCTATCCCGACCGAGTTGACCTTCACGCTCGAAGCCGGCTGCGACGCAAGATCGCAAAGCTGCACGTGTCCTTTCCACTTGAGGAGGTGTCGCGTGTCTATCCCCAGCGGCTCAACATTGCCGGAACGACATGGATGATCGATGCCTCCGCCAATGGGTCGTTCGACAAAGCGCTCGATGCAGCAGGGATAGAACTCCAGCGGCTGGACTAAACATCGCGAACATAACGCTGCGTCGAAATCATTTTCTGCTGGACTTCAGAAGAAACCGTTGTGTATCGCAAACTGAGATGGCGCGGCGCACATGATGTGGCGGCGAACGGCTGGAAGGACATGATGAGACTTCGACTTACCTGGGGACAAGGTTCGGCTACCTACGAGGAAACCGACCGTGTTGTCGTTGGCCGCGGGCCGGACGCGACCATATTCGTCGATGGCGAAATGGTGTCGCGATCCCACCTCGCATTCGCCTTCATGAACGGTTCATGGATATTCCAAGACGGATCATCGAACGGAACCTTCATCGACGGAACCCCGGTGCTCAATGGTGCGATCACGGGCGCCGTCACGATGGCCCTCGGCGCTACCGATGGCCCCACGCTCACCGCCGAAGCAATCGCCGTTCCGGCAGCACCGTCGATGGCCACACCCCCGGCGCCAGCGCCAGTCGTCCAAACCCCACCACCACCGGCACCCCCAGCGCCAGCGCCAGTTGTCGAAACCCCACCACCACCGGCACCTCCAGCGCCAGTTGTCGAAACCCCAGTGCCGTCGGCTCCCGGTATGGACATTCCCGACGCTGCAATTCCTGAAGTGGAGATGCCAGGCGTCGACGCAGCACCAGCCGTCGACGTACCCAATGTCGACGTACCCGAAGCGGACATTCCCGGCCTCGACGCAGCAATGCCCCCGGCACCAGCCGTCGAAACCCCAATGCCCTCGACACCCGATATCGAAGCTCCCGATATCCAAGCTCCCGATATCGAAGCTCCCGATATCGAAGCTCCCGATATC
>CAYTUB010000125.1:0-4062 GCA_964441145.1 uncultured Acidimicrobiales bacterium | reverse complement strand
GCGCCGCAAGCGCCAGACATGTCGCAATCACTCGCACCGGACGTGCCGCCAGCACCAGATATGCCCGCAACGCCGGCAGCACCCACGCCGCCTCCCGCTGTCGGCATGCCTCCGCAGCCTGCTGCCCCAGACTTCACCGCGCCCGATGCACCGCTCGCGCCCTTTCCACCACCCGCACCCGCTGCCCCTGTTGCGGGCGCTGCTGCGGCTGCTGCTGCCGTCCCGGTCGCTGGAGCGGCCTTCGCACAACAAGCGAACCAACCGGCACAATCCATCGTCGATCCCGGGGCTGGCACCAATACTGTCCGACTCGACGACCAGGCGCTACGGCTCGAACTCGATGGGGTCACGCGAGCGTTCAACCCTGGACAACGCATCGTGCTCGGGCGCGATCCGAGCGCTGATATGCAGACCGACAGCCAATTGGTCAGTGCTCGCCATTGCGAGTTCACCCACGACGGAACCAACTGGTGGGTCCAGGACCTCGCATCGACGAGAGGCACCTGGATCGATCACAAACAGATCACCAAAGCCAAGGTCGAAGGTGCGCTCTTTGTGCTCATGGGTGATGACGATGCTGGAGTACCGGTTCGCGTCGTGACCGCAGGTGTGCACCGCAAGCCCAAGGATCGCAAGCCGCTGGTTCTCGCCGGTGTAGCGCTTGGTGCAGTCATCCTGGGTGCAATCGCTGCGTTCCTTTTCTGGCCGGACGGTGGTGACAGCGACGAACAGATCGCGCAGCTCCGAGAGCAGATCGAAGAGCAGCAGCGTCAAACCGATGAACAGATCGCCGCAGCCGAGGCTCAAGCGGCAGCGGCCATCACCGAAGCCAACGAAGCTGGCGGTGCGGGCAACAGCCCAGCAGAACTGAGTGCAGCTCGACTCTCGACCGGGCTGATATCGGTACCTGATGAGTTCGGAAACATCATCGGAACCGGATCGGGTGCGCTCATCTCTGACGATGGCCTCATCCTGACCAATATCCACGTGGTACTTCCCGCCCTCGAGTTTGAGCGGACCGGCGACCCGACCTTTGCCGGAGCAACCGACCCCGCTGAAGTATTGGTTGCCTTTCCAAGCACCGATGGCGGGCCGGCCGACCTGTTCTTCATCGCAGAGCAGTTCGATGCTCACCCCGCCCACGACGCTGCACTCATTCGAGTGGTTGAAGGATTGGACGGGGCAACGTTGGATGATCTGCCCGAACCACTTTCGATCGGTGATAGCGGCGCGTTATTGGCCGGAGAGGAAATCGCCGTTGTGGGATATCCCGGCACAGCCTTCACTTCACGAGTGAGTGTTGCACTCTCGAACTTTCAGAGCTTCCAGCCATGCATTGCGGGATCGGCTTTCGATGACGGCTGGGGTTGCCTCCGTGACTACAACGAGGGGTACCTCAACCTTGCCGGTGAGACGCTCGAAGGAGGCTCGTCGGGTGGCCCGATCATCCGCGGCGGCGAGGTCGTCGGCATCCAGCTCGGAATCTTCGAGACGGGTAGTTCGAGCGGTCAGAACTTGGGTGTCCCAATCGACTTGATTGCCGAAGAACTTGCTGTGGGCTAGCGCACTTCAGCTCTGAGTGCACCAGATCAGGAACACGCGGTGATGACCCGTATTTGATCTTGATTGGTGCCAACGACAACCATTCTCAGCGTGATCGAGGAACCGTTCACCGTGTGGCGGTCGCCGCTGTGAAATTGGGGGTTGGTGCCATAGATCGTTCCAGGAATCCCAACTTCGCTGTCGTCGGCCAACTGCTCATTGGTGAGACCAAGTCCGATGATCGTTTCGCCAAAGTCGATCGTCAGGTCGATCGATTTCGATGCTCCAGTGTTGAGTTGTGGATCGAATCGCACGAGCCACGAACATAGGAGTGTCCCCGCCGGAAGAGTCGCTGTCGGAGGCCGATTGAGGCTTCTGAATTCCACACCCTGAGGGGGGAGCGAGACTTCCAAATCCTGAGTCAACGTCACGTACTGGCTCTCTTCGATCACGTAGGCCATGATGTCTGATTCGATCGCGGGGGACACGCTCGCCGACAGGTCATTCGGCACCGGATCAAGCACCATGAAGTTCGTACCAGCTGGAAAAATCCGGGGCACTGGCGTCGTGGTCGTCGTCGTAGGCGCATCCGTCGTAGTTGTAGTTGTGGGAGCGATCGTCGTGGTCGTCGTCGTAGGCGCAACCGTGCTCGAAGTGGTTGGCGCAACCGTCGTGGTCGTCGTCGTAGGCGCAACCGTGCTCGAAGTGGTTGGCGCAACTACCACGGGCGCAACCGTGGTCGTGGTCGGCGCAACCGTTGTGGTCGTGGTGGGCGGAACCGTCGTGGTCGTGGTCGTGGTTGTCGGCACAACCGTCGTCGGAACAACCGTGGTGGCCGGAACCGCCGTCGTGGTTGCCGGCACGTTGGTCGTGCTCGTCGAGGTCTCTTCCTCGGCAAGCGCGATTGCCTGTGGTGGTGCGGGGATGGCCTCGACTCCGCCGACCGATGCGCCAACAATCACCGCAGTCGATACTGCGGCCGTAGACACCGCAGTCGCTAGCGGCGCTGCCGTGACAAATCTCAACGCGGACGGCAACTCAAATAGCCACCCCACTAGGCCAACGCGTTTGGATTCACGAAGTCCAACGCGCAAGGCTGCTCGAACAACAACAGGGTCGAAGTGTGAGCCGGAGCTTCTCACAAGTTCTTTTCGAGCCGCCTCTGCCGACATTGCCTCTTTGTAGGAGCGCTTGGTCGTGATGACGTCGTAGGCATCAGCGACCGCCGTGATTCGACCTGCGAGGGAGATATCTGTACCACTGAGACCCAGGGGATATCCCGAGCCGTCCCACTTCTCATGATGCTCCACCGCAACCTTGGACCACTCGCCCAGCCACTCGGCCAACGGAGCGACCATTCGAGCACCGTTTTCGGGATGCGCTTTGAGGATTTCCCATTCCTCGGAGGTGAGCTTGCCTTCTTTGTTCAAAATCTCTGCGGGTACTTCGAGCTTTCCTAC
Source organism: uncultured Acidimicrobiales bacterium (assembly GCA_964441145.1). Lineage (GTDB taxonomy): Bacteria > Actinomycetota > Acidimicrobiia > Acidimicrobiales > SHLQ01 > SHLQ01. The sequence goes on along the minus strand of CAYTUB010000125.1, from coordinate 1,060 downwards.
GTCGTGAAGCAAAACACCCCAGCGCAACAGCTGCAGATCTTCTTCTGAGAGCCCCATCTCGGCGCCGATGAGTTCAGCGCGAGCTCGAACTCGTTCCGTGTGTCCTCGGGTGAGTCGCTCATGCCTGCCAAGCTCTGCGACGAGTGCAACCGCGTGCTCGGCGGCTTCCTGAAGTGATCCGTCTGGGAGAGCTTGCTCAGCAGCCATCTTTTTGATGGTGCCGCTTCGAAGGGCGACCCCAAGACGCGACGGAGCATGATCGGGGAAGACCAGTGTGAGACCAAATAGTGCCGAGAGCGGAAGAAAGCGACGCGCAACGCGGGTCGCCGCAAAGGAAGCCAAGCCCGCAACGATGATTGCCTGGACGACCCAGATCGCAACACCGATGGAGCCTGCAGGCTGCCAGAACCACGTCTTTGCGTAGCGCACGACGAGCCAACCCACGATTAACGGCAGCAAAAAGAGCACCAATCGTATGAGTCGCGCCACCGTTGGACGTTCAGACCATCCAGCCTGAGAGCGTTCAACTGCACCACGTGTAGGGGTCGTGCTCACCACAAAATAATCGGCATCAAAATGGGTGGTCTGAAGGGGGAAGGAGGAGGGTCATTTGGCTCTATTTTTGGGCAAAATTGGCCTCTCGCCGTCGACGTCAGAGTCGCCATTGGCGACCGACTGGCCCTAGCGTGCAGTCGTGGATGCAGACTTGCCGATCCGAGAGGACTGGATGACCCCAGCACCAGATCGGCTTAGTCCTGAACACGCCGAATTCGATGCGTTGGTCGACGCGCATGACGCGTCAGTGGAGCGGGCCCAGATGGGGTACATCGAGGACACCTCGGGGCTCTTTGTTTTTAACGCTCAGACGCTCAAGGATCGCGGCTATTGCTGCTCGCGCGGGTGTCGACATTGCCCCTACGACCGGAGCTAAACGACGCTAGACACAGCGCTGCGGTAGCTGTCGTGGCTACCGCAGCGCCTTGTGCGCTCGATCTGTCGCCTGGTTATCGCTAGTTGCTGTCGTGTGACGCCTCGATGCGGTAGAAGGTGATGATGTCAC
>CAYTUB010000124.1:0-7355 GCA_964441145.1 uncultured Acidimicrobiales bacterium | reverse complement strand
AGAGAGAGGCTGGCATGGACCCCCCGGACCACACCAGCCTCTACAAGCCAGCCGCAAGTATGGCGGCCGACGCCTGCACCGCTTCCCCCTTGAGCAGACGGCGCTACATGTATTGCTTAGGGATCAACCAGAGGCAGATTCCAAAGCACGCTTAGTGAGAACCTTAGCGAGGTGTGTCCGATACGTGGAATCGGCGTTGAGGTCCTCGGGTGGTTCGGTGCCGTCTGCAGCGAGTGCCGCGGCGTCCTCGATGGAACCTCCGTCGGCCATCGCAGCTTCTGCGGCACTCGCTCGAAGTGGGGTTGAACCCATGTTGACGAGGGCGATGCCCTTGCCTCCATCGGCTACGGCCACACCAACGATTGCCCAGTCTTGCGCTCGACGATTGAACTTCTGATAGTTCCAGCCACCGGTGTTTGCCGGCACCTTGATCTCGACGATCATCTCATCGGGAGCAAGCGCTGACTCGAAGTAGCTGACGAAGAAGTCCGACGCCGCAATCTCGCGACGACCGTTGGGGCCTTGAGCCACAATCGTGCCGCCGAGTGCGAGCACCGCAGCTGGCAGGTCAGACGCCGAATCGGCATGTGCCATCGTCCCGCCGAGTGTTCCGCGGTGACGTACCGCAGGATCACCAACGAGGGAAGCAACGTGCGCGAGCATCGGGCATGCATCGGCCAGGACATCGCTCGTCTCGAGCTGGCTGTGCTTGGTCATCGCCCCGATCGCCACATGGCCGTTCTCACGGTTGATGTAGGACAGGTCGTTAATTCGACCTACGTCTACCAATTGCGTTGGCGTCGCCAAGCGGTACTTCATCATCGGGATCAACGAGTGTCCGCCCGCAAGGAGCTTTGCCTCGTCGCCATACTCGCCAAGGAGCTGGATTGCGTGTTCGGCCGACTCGGCGACCGTGTAATCAAATGCAGCTGGAATCATGCCGCACCTCCATTCGAGTTGATCGCTTCCCAAATTCTCTTGGGGGTAGCGGGCATGTCCATGTCTTTCACGCCATATGGCGACAGTGCATCGCACACTGCGTTCATGACGGCGGCGGCTGAACCGATTGTTCCGGCTTCGCCCGCACCCTTCACTCCAAGCGGGTTCGAGGTCGACGGCGTCACCGTGTAGTCGAGTTGCATCGATGGCACTTCCATTGCCGATGGAACCAGGTAGTCCATGAACGATGGGTTGTTGATGTTGCCATCCTCGTCGTACACCGCTTCTTCGAACAGTGCCTGGGCAACGCCCTGGACAATGCCTCCGTGCAGTTGGCCTTCGACGATCATTGGATTGACCTGATGACCGCAGTCGTCGACCGCGACGTAGTCGATGAGTTCGATGCCGCCCGTTTCGGTATCCACTTCGACCACACATGCGTGGGTTCCGAAGGGGAAGGCGAAGTTCGGCGGATCGAAGCTGACCTGCTCTTGGAGGTTGGGCTCCATGCCATCGGGAAGGTCGTGGGCGGCAAAGGCTGCGAAGCCGAGCTCTTGGATGTGCACGGACTTCGACGGTGTGCCGGCAACCGAGAACGCACCTCCCTCAAACTCGACATCCTCTGGAGCTGCCTCGAACTGGTGAGCGGCGATCATCTTGGCTTTCTCGATGACCTTGTCGGCGGCCATGGCAATGGCAACGCCACCAACGGCCAACGAGCGAGAGCCGTAGGTATCGAGACCGAGCGGGCTCTTGGCCGTATCGGAATGCAATACCTCTACATCGTTGGGATCGACTCCCATCTTGTCGGCGATGATCTGGCTCCATGCCGTCTCGTGGCCTTGACCGTGTGGGGTCGAACCCGACACCACTTCGATCTTGCCGGTTGGAAGCATGCGAACCGTCGCGTGTTCCCAGCCACCGGCGCCATAGTTGAGGCCGCCGAGTGCACGAGACGGTGCGAGGCCGCAAATCTCGACGTAGCTGCACATGCCGATGCCAAGTTGCTTGGCCTCGCCTGCGTCACGTCGTCGAGCTTGTTCAGCGCGAAGATCGGCGAGCTTGATCATCTCGAGCGCCTTGTCGTGCGCCGGGCGGTAGTGGCCCGAGTCGAAGATCAGCGTGGACGCTGCCTCGTGGTTCTCGAACGCTTCGCCACCATTGATGTAGTTGCGCTCTCGAATCTCCTCCGGTGTAATACCGACTTCGCCCGCGAGCATGTCCATGATTCGTTCGATGGCGTAGCTGGCCTCTGGTCGACCGGCGCCGCGATAGGCATCAGTCGGGGTCATGTTGGTGAAGTAGCCGTCGCAGGTGAACGCAAGGTTCGGAATCTCGTAGACGCCGGTGTAAAGGAAGCTGCCAAGCAGCGGCACACCAGGCGTGATGAGCATCATGTATGCGCCCATGTCGGCATCGATGTGCACGCGCACGGAACTGATCTTTCCGTTCTCGTCGGCGGCGACTTCCATGTGCTGGATCTGGCCGCGCCCCTGATGTGACGAGCCGGCCGCTTCGGTGCGGGTCTCGGTCCATCGGACGGGAACGCCCAAATGGTTCGCGAGCGTTACCGACAGCACGGCGTCGGGGTCGACGTTCAGCTTGCCGCCGAAGCCTCCTCCAACCGATGGAGCGATCACGCGGATCTTGCTCTCTGGGATACCGGTGGTCGCCGCGATCATGACCTTCAAGATGTGGGGCACCTGAGTGGCGGAGTAGAAGGTGACCTCGCCACCAGCCGGTGACGGAATCGCCAGGCAGCCGCGAGGCTCCATTGGCGAGGGGATCATGCGCTGTTGGATGAACTTGGCCTTGACGGTGTGCGCTGCTTCGGCGAAGGCCTTCTCGGTGCCTTCTGGATCTGGCACCAGCGGCCAGTGGAAGGCCTTGTTGGTGCTCAGGTCGGAGTGCGCCATGACCTTGTCTTCAACTGCTGCTTCGAGCGAGCCGACCGTTGGGAGTTGTTCGTAGTCGACGATGACCTTCTCGGTAGCGTCGGCTGCGCCATAACGGCTGTCGGCCAGGACTACGGCGACGATGTCGCCAACGTGCTTGGCTTCGCCGATGCACACGGGGTTGTGCGGCGGGTTGACCATGTCCTCGGTGACGGGCCATGCGCATGGCAAGGGTGCGAGCCATAAGCCCATGTCCGCGAGTTGTTCGCCGGTATAGACCGCGGCGACGCCGGGCATGGCTAATGCCTCGCTGGTGTCGATGCTGTTGATCTTTGCGTGGCCCATTGTGGAGCGGACCATGCCCATCCAGAGTTCACCGGGAGCGTGAATGTCGTCGATGAATTTGTTTTGACCAACGAGTAGGGCTGGGTCTTCCTTGCGGAGCATCTTCGTACCCATTACTGCTGCAGGTTGTTCTTCAACCGAGGTCACGATGCACCTCCAGCCACACTTTGAACGGCCTTAATGATGTTGTGGTAGCCGGTACAACGGCAGAGGTTGCCTTCGAGACCTTCGCGAATTTGTTGCTCGGTGGGGTTTGGGTTCTCTTTCAAGAAGGCGGTCGACGCCATCACCATGCCTGGCGTGCAATAGCCGCACTGCAATGCGTGACATTGCTGGAAGGCTTCCTGCATCGGGTGCCAGTTCTGATCCCCAGTTGCGGTGCCATCGGCTTGGGCGGTCGCAGCCAATCCTTCGATGGTGGTGAGGTCTTGTCCGTCGGCTTGAACGGCGAGCACGGTGCACGACTTGACCGACTCTCCGTTCATATGGACCGTGCATGCTCCACATGATGAGCTGTCGCATCCGACGTTGGTGCCGGTAAGCCCCACGTTGTCGCGCAAGTGATGCACTAAGAGTGTTCGTGGTTCGACGTCATGGCTGGTCGCCATGCCGTTCACGCTGATGGATACTTCCATTCAATCCCCCTATGTCGTTGCCGTAAATTCGGCCGTCAAGCGTCATTCTGTCGCGCAAATGTGACTGGCGCCACTCCGCAGGGCTTTCGGGCTACTGCTTGTCCTACCGACGGCTGACAATTTAGGTGGCCGCGGATGTCGATAACGCTGGCGGTGGTATCTCGAGGACGCAAAAACGGTGGTCTCGACTCTCCGTGGCCGGTATTTGTGAACAGGGGTTCACCCTTCGTTACATACGTTCATTTTTTCGTCACAAATAAATGCATTTCGTCCCGTTTTCTTTCTTTTCATATTGATGAACAAAGCGATTTTTGGCTCGCGCAGCCATGTCGAGGGTGTCCATCTTTGATCAGGCGAGGGTCGCGCATTCCCTTATATTGCGGGGATATCGAGAGGTTAAGATCCAAAATCGACTTCTGAGCGATCAGTGTGGGAGCCACCTATGTATACGAGAAATGAACACATAACGATCTCGTTAAGATGCAGTTAACTACCCAGAGTGTTCGACTGTCACTATGGTCAATTCTGTCCTAACCGGACTGATGCAACCCCAACTACTGGAGAGAGATAAATGACAGTCAGCAGCTTGCGATCTGCAGGAGGGAAGTTCGGACGTTCCGTACTTGCCCTTTTGTTAATCGTCACAACCTTGGCAGTGGCGCCACTAAGCCTCGGTGCCCAGGATTCCTCCGAAGCCGTGCGCTTCGAAATTGAAAACTTGCAGCCAGACGGCGGCTTCTTCTTCACAGAAGCATGGGTCGGCCTCCACAACGGAGACTTCGACCTCTTTAACGTCGGCGACCGAGCCAGCGCAGGCCTCGAGTCACTCGCTGAGGGCGGTAACACCGAAGCCCTCGGAGCCGAATTCGCTGCCGCAGGTCGTCTTCAGACGACAATCGGTAACGGCGACGTGCAGTTCATCTCTCCAGGAGAGGTCATCGAGGGATCGATTGACATCCGCAACGCAGCCAACTACCAGTACGTGTCATTCGCTTCGATGATTATCCCATCGAACGACGCGTTCATCGGTAACGAAGATCCTCTCGCTTACCAGGTCTTCGACGAAGCTGGTAACGCAATCGCAGACGAGCTTGTCATCGACATCTTCGCTAGCGACATCTGGGACTCAGGTACAGAGGTAAACGACGGTCAGGGCGCAGCGGGCTTCTCGCTCGGCCTGAACGGTGACGGCGGAACCTCGACTGACGACCTGTCGAGCACCGTTGCTCCGCACCCAGACCTCCTCGAGAACATCCTCGGCTTCCAAACCGCAGCAGGCGCGGACATCACTGATGCCCTCACCGCTGAAGAGCCAATTGCTCGTATCACGATCACCGTTGGTGACGCACTCGAGACGCAATCTGCTGTTGGACCACTCTTCGACGGAAGCGTCCCTGACGATGCTGACGATGCTGACGATGCTGGCGACGACGCTGCTGCTCCTGGACTCCAGGGAACCTTCCAGCTTGTTGACCAAAACTTCGGCCGCTACCTCCTCAACGAGCCAACCGGCAACGTTGCTACCTCGAACCAAGCCAACACGGCTACCGAGTGGAACCTCATCGCAACCGAGGACGGCTACGTCCTTGAGTCGGTTTCGACGGGTAACTACCTCGTTGCAAACGGCGCATCTGACTCAAACGCTGACAACTACAACGTTGTGACCAACCGTGACGGTGGAAACAACTTGTGGACGCTCACCGAGCAGAGCGATGGCACCTACCGAATCAACAACATCGGTCTTGACCGTGCACTCGACGCTGACCGCCGCAACGGCTTCAACGTTGATACCTCACGCCAGGTTCGCCCTGACACCAGCTGGGAACTCATCGCTGTCGATGCAGACAACGCTGAATTTGTCGGTGCTGCATTCGTAGCTACCAACGACCTCGAGAACAACGAACTCGCTTCGTTCGGTCGCCTCTCAGACGGCACCCTCGTACACATTGGTAACTTCGCAACCGGCGGCGCCGGTTCGACCGAATTCGACGGTGGCGAAGGCCTTGACCCGTTGATCTCGGCTGACTCAGTAATCGTGACCGAAGACGAAAGCCACGTACTCGTGGTAAACGCTGGCTCTGACAGCATCACCGTCTTTGCAATCAACGATGACTTCACCCTCACCCAGACAAGCGTTGTTGCTTCTGGTGGCGTTGGCCCGAACTCGCTCGCTGTTGACGGCAACCTTGTTGCTGTAACCAACATCGACCGTGACGGACTCGCCCTCGGCGGACCTGACCCACGTGCAGAGCCTAACGATGAAGGCAACGTAGTTACCTTCTACATCAACGACGCTGGCGAATTGACCCCAACGGGTAACTCAGCAGACCTTGACAACCGTCCAGCCAACATTGACTTCTCCACCGACGGAGACCGCATCATTGTTAGCTCGATCACCTCAGGTTCAGCAGCACTTCCAGGCGAGAACGGTGAAGCATCGGTATACAGCTTCGACATTCTCCGCTCAGGTCGTCTTGCACTTGCTGACACCAACACACCAACGCTTCGTGGAAACTCTGAAGGACGTAACCTTCCTTCAGCAATCGACTTCGACATCACCGTCCAAGACGGTCGTGAGTTCGTAGTAGTAACCGAAGCACGTGAGTTCAACTCAGAAGGTGCTCCTCCTGCACTTCCAGCCCTCCAGGCTGGTTCGGTAACCGTTTACGAGCTTGGCGCTGACTCAAGCCTCACCATCACCGAAGGCGACTTTGCCTTCACCGATGGCGATCCTGCAGCTCCTAACTCCTTCGGAACCGACGGACAGCAGCTCACCGCTTGCTGGATCGACTTCGGACACGGTGATGGCGGAGACATCTTCTATGTCTCTAACGCCATCAACGCTTCGATCTCGAGCGTTCGCATCGCAGCTGACGGAAGCCTGGAGACCATCCAGACCATCGCAGCTCAGGGTGTAAGCGGATTCGATCAGCCTGGCACGACCGGTCCAGAGGTCTTCGGTGAAACCGACGGCTTCATCGACCTCGACGTCAGCCCTGACGGCGACTACCTGTACCAGCTCGAAGGCCTCTCAGGAAACATCGGCGTCTACGAGCTTGACGGCGAGGGTGGCCTCACCCACATCCAGGAGCTCACCGGTGAGCTTCCTGAAATCGACACTCAGGGTCTCGTAGCTATCGGCGGCTAACGACTCCTGAAGCCAGGGCTCATGTGTCTCCTCACAAACTTTGAGCCCTAGCAAGTAAGTGCCCCCGTCTCATTCGAGGCGGGGGCATTTGCTGTTTTAAGGTTTGAAGATGACCTCTGAAAGTCTGTATACCTTCTCTGCGCGAGATGCGGCGTCGACTGTAGAGATCGCTCACGTGTTGCTCGATCTGTACCCCGCCGACGCACAAGGCGAGCTCGACGACCTGCGAAGCGAGGTTGACTCGATCATCGAATCTGGTGATGCCGACGCGGTGATTGGCGACTTGTTTCCCAAGCTGTTGACCGCTCGGGATGGCGCCCAACGTGCTGGGACGCTTCCGGCGCAAGCAACCGGAACGGTCGAACAACTCAACGTGTCGGGCGGGGGAGTGCC
>CAYTUB010000123.1:2019-7539 GCA_964441145.1 uncultured Acidimicrobiales bacterium | reverse complement strand
CCCAAGAGAACACCGACGAAGAGTCATTCGCTTGGCTTGAGCCAAAGTGGGACGGATTCCGTAACTACCTCGGCAAGGGCAATGCCATGGTCGCCGAGCACCTGCTCGTCGACAAGGCACAGCTCCTCGGCCTTAGCGCACCGCAGATGTCGGTACTTGTCGCTGGTCTCCGTGTACTCGGTGTAACAACCGACGGACACGGCGTCCTTACCGACAACGTTGGAACGCTCAGCAACGACTTCTTCGTCAACCTGATGGACCTCGACAGCACCGAATGGTCAGCTGCCGGAGAAGAGGGTGTGTATGAGGGCAAGGACCGTGCCAGCGGCGACGTCAAGTGGACGGGTACTCGCAACGACCTCGTGTTCGGCTCGAACTCGATCCTGCGTGCGATTGCCGATGTGTACTCAGCTGACGACGCGAGCGAGAAGTTTGCCAAGGACTTCGCTGCAGCGTTCGCCCAGGTGATGGACGCCGATCGGTTCGACCTCGCCTAGCGGTTAGACAGTCATAGCAAGCAAAGGCGCCCCGGTCTTTTCGACGGGGCGCCTTTTGTTGTTTTGAGGTGAGGGCCTACGCCAGACGTGCAGAGATGATTGACCGTTGTTTGGGCCAGCGAGCGTCTCTGTAGTGCGATAACAATGGCGATGGCCGGCGACAAAGAGTCGGTGTAGATGCGGAGGCGTAGATGTCAGCCAAATTGATCGACGGGGTGATCGAGGCTCCGATCGTCAGTAGCTTCTCCCGCATTGGGTACGAGGTTCGCCGCAGAACCGACAAGTGGACCGACCTGGCGAGCTGTGACTTGACGGGCAAGGTCGTCGTCATCACCGGTGCGACGTCGGGAATCGGTCTGGCCGCAGCACACATGTTTGCAAAGGCGGGCGCAACTCTCGTGGTCACCGGTCGCCGGTCCGAGAAGAACCAGCTTGCAGTTCGCGAGCTCATCGCTGCAAGCGGGAACGAGCGGGTCTCGGAAGTAGCTGCCGATATGGGAGAACTTTCTCAGGTGCGGGCGCTTGCCCGCCACGTCCTCGACAGTCATGAACGCCTCGATGTGCTGATCCACAACGCAGGCGCGCTGATCAACCCTCGACGCGAGACGTCGCTGGGAACCGAGGCAACCGTCGCGAGCCAAGTCGTCGGTCCCTTTCTTCTCACCACTCTGCTGCTCGACCGTCTGCGCTCCACCGGTGACGCTCGCGTCCTGACCATGTCATCGGGTGGCATGTATGGCGCTGCTCTCCACGTGAACGGCCTGGAGATGCCCGCCGCCTCCTACAACGGCACCACGCAATACGCGAAGGCCAAACGAGCTCAGGTCACCCTCAACGAGATGTGGGCGTCGAAACACCGCGAGGTGACCTTCCATGCGTTACATCCCGGTTGGGTTGATACGCCCGGCGTCGACGGGGCAATACCGGGTTTCGCCAAGATCATGGGGCCGATACTGCGCACCCCGGCCCAAGGTGCGGACACGCTTGTCTGGCTGGCTTGTGATGATTCGGCGTTGCGTTCGAATGGCAAGTTCTGGCATGACCGACGCGAACGCAATATTCACAAGCTTGCGTTCACGCGAAAGTCGGACACACCAGCGCAGCGCGAGGCGTTGTGGCAGTGGGTCGAGGCGGCCAGCGCAGCCGCGTAGTGGTCAGGCTGTGGGCTTGGTCAAGGTGGTGATTCCCGCTGACGCGTCGAGGCCGGTATATACAAGGAACTCGTCGTCGTCGACATCGGTCCTGCTCATCGTCGCCGCGGCGACGCTGCCCAGCTCCGCTGCGTTGGCTTCGTCGGTATCGATGTGCATTTCGAGGACATAGTTCTCGTGCACCCGGATTCGGACATCGCCAAGCACGAGGTCACGCTCGCCGCCCGTGATCGCCACCGCGACTTCGTCGCCATCGGACACCTCGAAAGCTTCCGCGTCGGTTGGATGCATATGGATGTGGCGATGAGCGCAAATGAGGCCCTCGTTTAGGTGGACCGACCCCTCGGGTCCCTGCAAAGTAATCGGCGCGGAACCACGCACATTTCCCGAGTTTCGCACCGGCGCATCAATGCCGAGGAAAAACTCATCCGTGCGAGAGATCTCGACCTGATTGGACTTGCGGAGAGGACCGAGGACGCGAACCTTCTCGATCTCGCGACGCGGGCCGATGAGCGTCACGTGCTGATCGGATGCGAATTGCCCGGGCTGAGAGAGGTCGTATTTCTTGGTCAGTTCTGCATCGGCACCAAACAGTGTCGCGAAGGTCTCGTCGGTGAGGTGGCAGTGACGGGCGCTGACTGCGATCGGTATCACTCGTGGTGCCGGACGGTCGGCGGTCTCTACGACTCGTCGGGTCTCTCGAGCGATCATCAGTTCTTCGTTGGCCTTGACCACGATGGCCTCTACTCGGGAGCGGCCGGTCGTGATCAACGCGTGGTCCTTGTCGGAGTTGATGCTGGCGTCGGCGTTGCGGTCCTCGTCGAGTACAACGCCAAGGAACTCGAGTCGTTGAAGGATCCTTCGGCGCATGCTCGCACTGTTCTCGCCGATACCACCGGTGAACACGATCGCGTCGACGCCGCCCATGGCAGCGGCGTACGCACCGATGTACTTGCGGGCACGGTGGACGAACACGTTGATCGCCAGACGGGCACGGCTATCACCGTCGGACGCCGCCTGTTGGATCTCGCGAAGGTCGTTGCCCATGCCCGACAATCCAAGCAAACCGGATTTGTTGTTGAGCAGGTCGTCGAGTTCGTCGACGGTGAACTCGCCGCTGCGAAGGAGCGACAGGAGTACGCCCGCATCCACGTCGCCCGAACGGGTGCCCATGACGAGGCCTTCGAGGGGTGTATTTCCCATCGACGTTTCGGTCGAGCGCCCGAATTCGACCGCGCATGCGCTGGTGCCATTCCCAAGGTGCAGGGTGATGAGGCGCAACTCGTTCAAGGGCCGCTCGAGGAACTCGGCCGCGATACCGGCGGCATATTCGTGGGAGATCCCGTGGAACCCGAATCGGCGGATGCCATGGCGTTCGGCGACGTCTTGATCGATGGCGTAGGTGACCGCTCGTCGGGGCATGCGGGCATGGAACGCGGTATCGAATACCGCCACATGGGGGACCGACGGAAAGGCGACTTGAGCGGCGACGATCGCGGCCATGCTGAACGGGTTGTGCATGGGTGCGTCGGGAATGTGCTTTTCAATCGCGGCGAGCACGGTGCTATCGATTTCCTGGGGATGATTGATCTCGCTGCCGCCGTGAACCACTCGGTGGCCAATTGCATCGATCTGATGCTCGCTGACTATCTCAAAAATCGCAGCGACAGCCTCTCCGTGTGTCTCGCTGTGCTGATCTTCGTCTGCGCCGAGCCGCTCGCGTCTGCCTTCGGCGATCAGTTCCTCGTCCCCGTCAAACAGGGCGTACTTCACGCTCGACGAACCACAGTTGATGACAAGGACGTTCATGACTACAGGTTAGGCGGCGGTGCGACCGGCTACTTGGTGAGCTTGATGATCAGCGTCCCCGAAAGCACATCGAGCTTCGTGGCGGCGATGACCTTGCTATAGGCGTGGGGCAAGCTGTGCAGCTTTGATGGCAGATACGGGACGAACACGTTTGGTTCGTCGTGCAACATCACTTCGGCGTGAGAGAACCCGGCTTCTTCAGCGCATGAGCGCACGCCCCAGATGGTGTTGCGGGTAGCGACGACGGGGAAGTGGTAGTGGTCGATGTCGTCCGGACGCAGCTTGCGCAACACCTTGTCGGTCAGGTCGAACTTGGCGAGCACCTTGGATCCGAGCCCGAATGGGTGCAGGCCGTTCGGGGTGATGCAGACCATGGTACCGCCCGGGCGCAACACCGAGTGCGCGGCCTTCAACAGTTCAGCGGGCGCTTCGAGGTGCTCCCATACGTAGATGGCCGTGGCGAGATCGAATGGCTCCGCGTCGCCGGCAGCCATGGCTGCGACGTGCTGCTCGGCGAAGGTCTCGGCCGATTGATGGAAACGTTGATCGAGCCATGTGTTGTCGTGGATGTCCTCGTCTGGATCGACACCGACATAGTCGGTGGCAAGCTCAGCAAAGAACGGCGAGTACTCGACCGAGCCGTCTCCGGCCCCCACATCGAGGATCCGGAAGTCTCCGGTCTGCTTGTCTCGAAGTTGCTGTCCGAGCGAGTGGAGCTTCTCGTACTGATTCATCGGGCCACAGCTTATGACTGGGCGGTTCGCTTTTTGGCCACAATGACGCGGCTCAGCTGATTTCTACCCGAGCCGTTCCATGATCGCAGCGGCGATGAGTGGGCCGAGGTTCGGACCTTGCTCGGGGTACAGATAGGGTTCGATCAGCTCGATCTCCATCAGGGCCAGTGAGCCGGTCGCCAGGCGCAACATGTCGACCCTGGCATATAGCGGTACTTCATCGAGCAGCGACATGATGCCGGCGGCATCGTCGGCGTCGGCCGCCGAAGCCAGGTGTGGTTCCTCGGTACCCCCGTATTCGGATTGGATGCGATAGTCGCCCTTGGCTGGTCGCTTGTTGAGCGAGTGGGAGAGTGCACCATCGACAAAGACGAAGCTGTATTCGCCTTCGGTGGTGATCGCAGGCTGAAACGGTTGGGCCATCATGGGAAGCGTAAGTTCGGGAATGGGCTCGCCGCGACGGATCCGGTGTTGGCCGGTGCTGCTTGCTCCGACCTGGCGTTTCACGACGAGGTCGTTGGCAGCGAAGTGGTCGAACGCGCCTGCGATCGCTGCTGGAGTGGGGTGGTCAAGCCACAACGTCGGGATGATCGGCGCACCCTTATCGGCAAGGGTCTTCAAATACCCCTTGTCGATGTTCCAATTGATGAGCTCGAGCGAGTTCCACAGGTGCGTAACGGAGTTGATCTTGGCCAACCTGTCGAGATACTCGGCCTGACGATCCCAGTAGTCCCAGGTAGTACCGATTATCGCACCTTCGAAGGTGCTCCAATCGACGGACTCATCATCCCAACTGATGTCGTCGATATGCATGCCTTCGGCGGCCAAGGCGGGACGAAGGGCGTCCATCATTAGGTCATGCTCGTACGCGTCGATCCGCCGGCTTGGCGACCCGGGCAAGGTGACCTGCGAACAGAGATAGGCGACTCGTCTAGTGGTGTCGTGCACCGGGAAAGTCTAGGTGCGAGGGGTATCCCAGAGGCATTGTCGGTACGTGCTGGTGTGCATAGTGTGTCGGTGTATGGAGAACCGGGTCGCTGCTCGATATCACACGATGATCTCGCGGTTGGAGAGTCAGGGGTTTGACCGCTTCGAGGTGGATGGTTTGGTGATCTTCCACCGTCGCAAAAGCTCGATCACCGGCCGAACTGACACGGTGGTCGGCGTTGGATACGAAACCGATATCGTGACAGGCGCCCTTTTTGAGCAACAGGATCAGCAGGTCAGGGTATGGCATGTGAATTGGGTGTTTGAGACGACGGGCCGGATTTGGAAGGGTGCTCTGGAGTTGTTCTCCGTAGTGTTCGCGGAGTCTGCCGATGCCTCGGC
>CAYTUB010000123.1:0-1919 GCA_964441145.1 uncultured Acidimicrobiales bacterium | reverse complement strand
AGGGTGCTCTGGAGTTGTTCTCCGTAGTGTTCGCGGAGTCTGCCGATGCCTCGGCTGTCGAGGCGGCGCAGGGGCCATGTCCCAAACGCTATGGCAGCTTGAGCACTCGGGCGCTTGTTCATGGCGCTCACGGCGTGGTCGAGTACTTCGAGGGCCAACGGGTTTGGGGTGCTGCAGTTATCAAGAGTCAACGCCGAGAGCTTTTGAACTTCCTCGCCGAGGACTAGCCAACGTAAGAGTAGGGGACGGTCACCTCGGGTCTTGGATCGACACGTCGCTACTACGACGTCTTCAGAACAAAGATTTGGGAACTGAGAAGGCTCGGCCGACGTAGTAGGCATATGAAGCACTTCATAAAGTTGGCGTTCGCACTTGGGCTGATGGTGCTTACCGGTTGCTCGAGTGAAAACGGGGTCGCCGAATCTGGCTCGTCAGCGCGAGTTGACGACGCCGAGCAGGGGTTGGCCACAGAGGCAGCAGCGAGTGAGTTGGCACTAAGCGGCGGTTACCGGGCGACCTTGGTGGTAGAGAACGGAGAACCTCGCGAAATCGTCGAGGGGACCACGATTGGAGTCGGCTTTGAAGACGGCGAGTTCTCGGCCTCTGCGGGTTGCGACTCGTTTGGTGGACCATTTACATTGACTGACTCAGGGGAGCTGGTTATCGATCGGATCAGCTTCACCTTTGAGGGCTGCGACGGCCCGTTTGGTACCCAGGAGGATTTCCTGGTTCAGGTTTTGAGAGATAGGCCAACACTCGAGCTAGGGACAGACACCATCTCCCTCGCAACTTCGACGGTGACCATTGAGATGTTGGACGTCAGGGTTGCCAATCCCGATCGGCCCCTCATTGGTACTTCGTGGCGGCTCAACTGGATTCTTCGTACAGACGGTGCGGGACAATCGTCAGCCTGGTTCGAGGAAGTTCAGCCACTCGTATTCGGGTCGGAATCGTCATTGCTCATTGGAGATGCTTGCGGCGTGTACGACGTCGATGTTGAGGTAACGGTCATATCGGCTGGCGGACCGGGCACCGACAATGCGAACGGCGAGCTGAACTTCACGTCTTCGCCGCCGCCATCAGGAGATTGTGATGACTTTCGCACCGCAGCGCTGTTGCGGCAGGTCTTTGAAGGCGCGGCTGTCTACACGATCTTTGGTGGCACACTCGAAATCACCGGGGAGAACGGCGTGACCGTCTTCTTCCTAGAGGAGAGCGGCTGACCCCGCCAGACTGGGTTACGCCTCTGCGTCTTCGAAGGCTTCGGCCTCAACGGCTTGGCGCAGTTCGTCGTTTTGACACGCTTCGCCCAGTACGGAGAAGCACCCGTCGGGTAGCGACGTGTGGAAGAGGGTGCCAACGTGATCGCCCATGGCTTGGGAGAAGACCTCAGGATCGGTGTCGGTGACCAGAAGAAATAGCGCCGAGTTGCCCGGAGCGAGTTCTGCGCTGAGCGACTTGATGAAGTCGTTATCGATGCCAAGGTCGACCTTGCGGGCGAGGAGCCCCCCAACCGCGTAGCCGATGAGCAGACCGAGCAGCGGTCCGCCGAAGATAATGCCGATCAGGAAGCCCCAGAAGCCACCATAGATCGTGCGCGAACCTTTGGCCGTGGACTCGAGCGTCTGGCGAATCTTTACTTTGCCGTTGTCCTTCTTGATGGCAACCGCAGCGTCTTCGATCGCCACGAGTGGCTTGTGCACGTTCTGTTGCTCTTGGCTCGACACGTGCGCCAGGGCTTGGCCGGCTTCGGCCGCGGTTGGGTAGGTGAATACGATCAGGTCGCTCAAGGAAACCCGCTCCTTCTTAGTGGTTAGGCCACGGTGACCAGACGAGCATCCTAGTGCACGCTGTGCCTACTCATCGATCGGGTGTGTGGCTCCCGATACCTTCACCGTCGATCCGGCGACGTCGGTGAG
>CAYTUB010000122.1:0-7625 GCA_964441145.1 uncultured Acidimicrobiales bacterium | reverse complement strand
GTCATGACCGCCGAAGACGAAACCGTGAACCTCGGCAAAGAAGTCCGATGCTTCACCAAGACCCAACGCAACGCACTCCTCGTCCAACAACGAGGCCAATGCGCTCTGGGCACCCAAACCCCATTCCGCTGGCTCGAAGGCCGACGCCGTTCGCTCCGCTCACTAACCGAGTTTCTCGCCTAGGGGCTCGAAACATCGCACATCCGCCCGCACTCAAAGAGCGGACCCACCGACCTGAACAACGGCCAAATGATCAACGGCGCCGAAAACAAAGCCAAACGAGACCGCTGGAACGAAGACAACAGCTAGTGATGACGACTAAGGCGATGTCCGGAGCGGTAGAGCTCTACCGTCGATAATTTCTTTGGCGGGAACTAGATCGGCTTGTCGGTCGTAGAAGAGAGATGAGGCGTCACGAATACTGACCCTCGGAGCTAGCTGCATAGCCGAAACGTTCAAAGGACAGCACATGCCGGATTCAAGACTGGTGGCCAGAATGGCCCCTCGCTCCAAGACGACTGTCCTGATTTTGGCTGCAGTTGTCCTCTCCGTGGTCGTGGCGTTGCAGCTACGGGGTACATGGATTGGCATTGGGGTCACGCTTGAACCGAGCGACACCTTTACCGATCAGCCATCCGACGAGCTGGTCATCGAGCCAGACGCCACGTTCGTCCGCGTGTTCCACAATGGCTGCAACGAGACCTACCGTTACAGCGTCGAAGAGACGGCGGACGAAATTTGGGTGCTGGCCGAGATGAGGCAACAGAGCTCCGTCAACGATTGCCTTGCAATCTTCGAAGAACGACTTGAGCTCGACCAGCCCATCGGTCGTCGTCAAATCCTTGACAAAGCGACGGGCGAGATCCTGCTGCCTGCGTCTCAGGGTTAGCCCGCGCAGCGGTCGCCGTCGACGAGATCCTGGCGGCCGAGATCAGCGTTCTTTGATGGTCTGCGCGTGAGTACAGATCCGATCGCACGCCTCGGCGAAGCGGTCGTCGTCGACGGTCAGTGAGACACGCACCCAACCGGGGACGGTTTGACCAAACGACGATCCGGGCATCACACCAACACCGACCGAATCCAAAAGGTCGTGGGCGAATTCCTCGCCGGACAAGCCGGTACTCGAGACGTCGACCATCGCGAACATCCCCGCTTGGGGAATCACCACTCGCAAAGACGTCTCCTGATGCAGACGATCAGCGAGCATCTTGGCTCGCGCCGCAAAGCGCTCGATCATGCCACCGACCACGGGCGACCCCTGCACGATTCCCTTGGCCGTCGCGTCGGCGATGAACGGCTGGTTCCCAAAGAGCATCGCTTCGGCATAGGGCAAGACACGATCGATGAAAGCTTCTGGCCCAAGACACCACCCGCTACGAAATCCAGGAGCGGCGAATGCTTTTGAGATCGACGAGACCACGATGACTCGATCTGCGGCTTCGGCGACAGCGAGCGGTGAGTAGAACTCGAAGTCGTCGGGAACGAAGTCGGCGTAGACCTCATCGGAGATAATCCAGAGGTCATGGCGGAGCGCAACCTGGCACAACGATTCCACATCGTCCTGAGTGAGCACTGCCCCAGTCGGGTTGTGCGGCGAGGTGATAAGCACCGCCGTGGTCGCCGGTGTGACCGCCCGCTCCACCGCTGATGCATCGATGCGAAACCCTCGGGCCGCATCGAGTGGTACCGAGACGAGCTCGGCCCCAGTCGCCGCCACCACCCCCTCGTAGGTGGCATAGAGCGGGTCGCCCACAATGACTTCGGTACCGGCTTCGGCAACCCCCATCATCGCGATGAAGAGTGCCGTTTGTGTGCCCGGTAAGCACAACACTTGCGCAGGCGAAATTTCACGCCCGATCGACCGGGAGTATTGCGTTGCAAGGACGTCTCGAAGCGCGGCTTCACCCCGACCGCTCGAGTAGCCAACGCGTCCGTCGCGGAGGGCGCCTATCGCATCGTCGACCAGGCTGGATGGGGCGTCGACGTCGGGTTCACCGATGGTTAGCTCAATGATGTCTTCCCCAGCAGCGGCACGCTGACGAGCGCGGCTGTACACCTCCCACTTATCGCTCCCTGTTCCAAGGAGACGGGTCGTGCGATCGGTCTGTTTCATCACCGGAACGGTAGGCCAAATGGCACCCGTCGCCGGTATTGAAACCAATCGCCAAATACCGATTGGCAAGGGTGTTGTCGCGCCGACCCGCACCAAAACAGACAGGGGCAGCTCCGCGCGCGAGTCGATTTCTTCGCTCGATGCGAATAGGCCCTCGGCTACTGCTTCTCCTCACGCTCCCAATCTCGGCGCTCTTGGTCATCTCGGGCCTGCTCGCACTGAACGACATCGAACGGGTACGTGAGCTTCGTGCCTACGACGCGCAGACCCACGAGATCGACGACCTCATTGATCTACAGACGGCCCTCCAAGAAGAACGCCACCTCCTCATCGACCCATCGGCCCCCACCGTCCTCGTCGAGCCAGTCGACGCGGGACTCGGTAGCGCGATCGCGACGGCGCTGGATATGGGGATGGTCTTCGACGTTGCGCAGGTACTGCCCGAGGCGAGAGAGCTTCGCGACAACGGACAACTTGGCGACGCGGCAATCGTCTATACGTCTGTCATCGACGAACTTGGACAAGTCATCGAAAGCCGCCTGGGCAGCGCACCGCTCGGCGAACCGGCAAGGACCGCTGACGCGATCGTCCAACTACTCGCAGGCCGGGAAGCCTTGCTCCAGGAAGACGTCGAATTCTTTCTGGGTGGAGCCAACCCAACAGCGCTCGTGGATAGCAGAGAGATCGGGCTGATAGCGCTCAGCGAGTTCCGCGCGAACGCTTCGGTTGAGGGTGTCGACTCCTTGCAAGAGTTGACCGAGTCTTCAGCGTGGGAACTCCTCGACCTGGACCGATTTGATTCGGCCGCAGACGTAGACGACCGAGATCAGCGACGGGCGGCTTCCGACGTACGTCGACTCTCACTCATCGATCTCACAACTCAGGAGATGGGTCGGGCGCAAACCTTCATTGGCGAGCTCACGCAGGACGAGACATCTCGGTTGCTCAGCCTCGCCGGCATCATCGCTGCGGTGCTGTTGATCGCACTATCTGGAAGCATCTTGCTCGCCCGATCGATCATCGGCCCTTTGTCCACCCTCAGCAAACACGCACGGGCGCTGTCCGAAGGAGAGGTTTCTGCAACCCACGACCTCGCCCGCGACGAGATCGCCGAAGTCAGCAATTCCTTCGACAGTGTGTCCAAGACCATCGACCACTTGTTTGGAGACATCGACAAGATTGCCGAGGCTCTCCACCTCGGTGACTACAGCGAACGAATCGATACCGAATCGCTACAGGGCGACTGGCGCCGCCTCGCATCGACGATGAACAGCACCCTCGATACCGGTGAGGCTCACCATCGAGCAACATCTGACGAGCTTGCTCGCCGGATGGTCATGGCCGAGATCTCCAATACGGCGATCCTCGCCGAAGATGGAGCCACCATCACCAGCCAGATTCTTCATCAACTCCCGAAAGCCCTGAAAGGGTCTCACGCCCACCTCTACCAGCACCCGACGGGGCCACCAATCGTGGACCTCGGCGTGGCCCTCGAACCGGTGATCTCCGCGCTCGAAGTGCCAACCATGAGCGGGCATGCGGGCGAGATCCAGATCGGCGAATCGACAGGTGTCGCCGCCCTGATCGAATTTCCTGAAGGTCCACCCGCCGTGCTGGCCTTGTTGTTTGGTGACACGAAGCCCACTCAGGTTGAGCCGCTGATCTCTCTCGTCGAGACATCCGGCCGGATTCTGGCTCAAGGTCATCGACGACAGCTGGCCGAGACTCAATCAACCCACAACCTCGAACACGACCTCACTACCGGCCTGGCAAACATCGCTCATCTCCAACGCTGGTTTTCTGACACGGCGACGCCACGGGCGGGATGGATGGCCCTCGGCGTTACGCCACAACATCTCACCGACCTCGACGGATCCTTTGGACGAGACGCTCACGACTCGGCCCTGCGAGCGATCGGCCTCGAGCTCGAAGCGCTCGTGGACGAAGTTGCGACAACCCATGGCGCCGACACCCGTCTGGTCCGTGTGGGTGAACCCGAGTTTGTCGCCGTCGTTCCCGCCGACCACGGCGAGGCCCTGGCAAACGCATTCGCCAGCCACTTCATGTCCCCAGTTCCCGTCGGTGAGACAACGCTGTCGGTAGACGCAACGATCGGCTTCGCCGAGATCGACCCGTCCGACGATGACCTCACCGAAGCACTCGCCAACGTCGCAATCGCCGTGCGGCGCGGGCATCACCGAACGACCGAGATCGTCCCGTTCGAGGCCCGCTACCGCGAGGACGCACGGCGCCGTACCCAACTGACGCAGTGGCTCGAACACGCAATCGAGAACCGCGACCTCACCATCCATTTCCAACCGATAGTCAACTCGTACTCGACCGTGGTCGAGGGCTACGAATGCTTGATTCGGGGCAGCCTCGACGGAACGCCGGTCTCCCCGGCTGAGTTCATACCGCTCGCCGAAGAGACCGGAATGATTGTTGCGATTGGCAGCTTCGCCCTGCGCGAAGCCTGCGCCGCACTTCCTTTCTTGCCCGGCGACAATCCATACGTCGCGGTCAACCTCTCGCCGTTCGAACTACGCGACCCAGAGCTACGCCAACGGATCGACACGGTGCTCACCGATGCAAAGGTGGATCGATCCCGGATCGTTCTCGAGGTCACCGAAGGTGCCGAAACGTCGAGCACCGACGCTGAAATTCTTCGCGAGTTGCGCGAGCTTGGCGTCAAGATCGCGATCGACGACTTCGGGTCTGGCCACGCCAACCTTGCGTATCTGACGACGCTGCCCGCGCAAATCGTGAAGCTCGACCGGGCCCTGATCACACCGATGGTCGACGATCCCGGTGCCGCAGCGGTTGTCAAGAAGGCGATCGAGATGGCGCACGATCTCGGCATGTCTGTGGTCGGCGAGGGAGTCGAAACTAACGATGAGTTGAACGCTCTTCGTTTGATGAAGTGCGACCGGATCCAAGGTTGGCTGACAGGGCGTCCAGCACCGCTCTCCGACTTCATCGAAATCGCTTTGCAACCACCATCTACGCAAATAGAGCGGCCGAATAGTTCATCAAAGATCGTCGGCCGTTAGGAAAGCTGCGCCGAACTAACCTCGGCGGTGTATCGCCTTGTAAGTTTGCGCCATGATCGCTAAGCGCCTCACACCGCAACAGCTCGTTTTGGGGATCGGTGTAGCCGTCGCCACGTTCACCGCACTCTCGGGAATCGCCGCGGAGATTTTCGCTTTCAAGAGCGAAGACGAAGTAAGCCGAACGGTCTTTGTGAACATCCCGGGCGTCCTCGTGTTCGCCTTTTATGTGCTGCTTCCAATGCTCATCGTGTACGGGGCCTGGGTCTTCTCGCTCCGCATGAAGAACTGGGAGCGCGGTGGCCCCGACAATCGTTCGACGACCAAGAAGAACGTCAAGAAGCGCATGGCCAACCTTCGCTCCGGCCTCTACATGCAGACCCTATTGCGTGAGCCTGGCGCCGGAATCATGCACTCGATGATGTACTTCAGTTTCGTCGTGTTGCTCGGCGTAACCACGTTGCTCGAGATCGACCATCAAGTTCCGGTAGCGCTCAAGTTTCTCGAAGGCGGCACCTACCAGGCCTACTCCTTTGTCGGCGACGCAGCGGGGCTCATCTTCACGATCTCCATCGTGTGGGCAATTCTGCGTCGCTACGGCCCTCGCTCCATGCGCCCGTACCGAATCCGTGTGAAGTCCAAGCCCGAACACGCCATGATCCTGGGCACCTTCCTCGCGATCTCGGTGACCGGTTTTGGCGCTGAGGCGTTTCGTATCGCACTCGAAGGCACACCAGACTTCGAACGGTGGAGTTTCATTGGCTACCCGTTTGCCACGTTGGTAGATGGCTCCGGTTCGCTCGCTGGCTGGCACCAGGGATGGTGGATTGCCCACGTCCTCTCGTTTGTCGCCTTCCTAGTCTTGTTGCCCACAACCATGCTGCGCCACATCTTCACGTCGCCGCTCAATATGTACCTGAGTGAACGCGACCGTCCGAAGGGCGCGATGAAGGAAATGCCGAACCTTCTCGAGACCGAGATGGAATCGTTCGGCGTCGCCAAGATCGAAGAGTTCACCTGGAAGCAATTGCTCGACACCGACGCCTGCACGATGTGTGGCCGCTGTACGAGCGTCTGCCCCGCAAACGCCACCGGCAAACCACTCGACCCGCGTGAGATCGTGCTGAAGACCGGTGAGGTCATGGCCCTCACCGGCTCGCCTGAGGTGTCACCTCCCCTGTCGGTCGACGCGGAGATCCCCGTGCCCTCGAACTGGATGTTCGACCGGGTGACGAGCGAAGAACTGTGGGCATGCACGACGTGTCGCGCATGCGACGAGATCTGCCCGGTCAACATCGAGATCCTCGACAAGATTCTCGACATGCGCCGTTACCTGTCGCTGATGGAGTCCGACTTCCCAAGCGAATTGGGCAACGCCTATCGGGGCATGGAAAACCAGATGAACCCCTGGGCGCTCGGCCAGGGTGAGCGCGCCGATTGGGCGGCCGACTCCGATGTCAAGGTCATCGACGGCACCGACCCTCTCGAAGCCGAGTACCTCTACTGGGTCGGCTGCGCCGGCTCGTTCGACGACAAGAACAAAAAGGTCAGCCAGGCCCTTTCGAAGCTGTTGAACCGAGCAAACGTGAGCTTCGCAATTCTTGGACCTGCGGAGAATTGCACCGGCGATTCCGCTCGGCGCACGGGCAACGAGTACATCTTCCAGCTACTCGCCATGCAAAACATCGAGACGCTCAACAACATGGGCGTCAAGAAGATCATCACCCAGTGTCCACACTGCTTCAACACGCTCGCCAACGAGTACCCACAACTCGGCGGCCACTATGAGGTCATCCACCACAGTGAGTTCCTCGAAGAGCTGATCGAAGATGGTCGCCTCGACATGAAGAACGCGTCGCTCGATGAGCGCGTGGTGTACCACGATGCCTGCTACCTCGGCCGCCACAACGACATCTATCTGGCACCGCGCAAGGTCATTGGTTCGCTCGGTGGGGTACAAGTCCTCGAAGCCGAGAAGAACGGCACGAAGTCGATGTGTTGTGGAGCTGGTGGCGGCCGTTTCTGGATGGAAGAGGACACCGGCAAGAACGTAAACGTCGAGCGATCACAGCAGCTCCTCGCGACCGGCGCCAGCCGTATCGCGACGGCGTGTCCGTTCTGTTACGTGATGATCGACGATGGGGTCAAGGGCGAGGGAGTCGACGAAGACGAAGTAATGGTCGCCGACATTGCCATCCACATGCTCGAAGCACTCGAGCGCGGGGATGCACTTGCTCAGCGTCAAGCACTGACGCCCACGATCGAGTCACCGGTAACCCTCACCTCGAACTCCACCGCGGTCGCTCCTGCAGCGATCTCGGCAGCTGCGCCGATCGCGGTGCTCGAGGCGGCAGATGAGGCGCAAGCCGAAGTCGAAGCTGAAGCACCAGGGATCGAAGTCATCGAGACCGAAGCTGAAGCACCAGAGATCGAAGTCATCGAGGCTGAAGCCGGTGACGATATCG
>CAYTUB010000121.1:0-8021 GCA_964441145.1 uncultured Acidimicrobiales bacterium | reverse complement strand
ACCGGTACGCAAGCCCCCTGTGGGCTTGCGTACCTGTTTCCAGCTAGCGCTGTTTTGGACTAGCGCTGTTTTTACCTAGTTATACGGAGAAGGATCCGACACTGTGACCGTTCCAATGCTTGAAGACCTGGGAGATCTCGCTGGAAAGCGAGTGCTCGTTCGAGCCGACTTCAACGTGCCGATTCATGATGGCAAAATTACTGACGACCTTCGTATCCAGTCGGCTCTTCCGACGCTGAAGTGGCTTCTCGACCAGGGTGCTGAGGTCACCGCGATGAGCCACCTCGGTCGCCCTAAGGGCGAACCGAACCCGAAGTACTCAATCGAACCGGTTCGCGCTCACCTCGAGTCGTTGCTGCCAGGGGTTGCGTTGCTCGACAACCTTCGGTTTGATCCCGGCGAGACGTCCAATGATTCAGCCTTTGTGCAGAAGTTGATCGAGGGGCAAGATGCCTACGTCAACGACGCATTTGGCGCCTCACACCGAGCGCACGCATCCATCGTTGGTCCTCCAGCGCATCTGCCGTCGGCAGCCGGACGCCTGCTGGAGAAGGAAGTCAAGATCCTCGGTGGTGTGCGTGATAACGCTCGTAAGCCATTTGTCGCGATCATGGGTGGCTCGAAGGTCAGCGACAAGGTCGCGGTTATCGAGTGCCTGTTGCCGCGTGTCGATCGCTTGCTGATCGGTGGAGGTATGGCGTACACGTTCCTTACCGCAATGGGCCACACCGTTGGTGAGTCATTGCTCGAAGAATCGATGGTCGACTACTGCAAGGTGCTCCAAAGCACCGACAAGATCGTGCTTCCGACCGATATCACCGCACTTGGACCGGGCGGAGAACTATTCAACCCCGACGCTGGGGGAGAGGTTCGACAAGTTGGACGCAGCATTCCCGATGGCTGGAACGGTGTCGATATCGGTCCTGGCACGGCGGCCGAGTTCAGCGAGATCATCGCTGAGGCGCAGACCGTGCTCTGGAACGGACCGGTGGGCGTATTCGAAGATCCGCGATTCGAAGCGGGAACGAAACACGTTGCCCAGGCGCTGGCAGACTCCAGTGCCTTTACCGTGATCGGCGGCGGCGATAGTGCAGCGGCGGCGAAACAGTTCGGACTCGATGGCGAGATCGACCACGTTTCGACCGGCGGTGGCGCATCACTTGAACTACTCGAAAAGGGTGACCTGCCCGGGTTGGCTGCCCTTCGCGGCGAGTTCGACAGTTAAGGCGTACAAAATTTCCGTGGCCGTCCCTCGGTCACTGGCCATAGCGGCCATCAACGATTGACTCAATCCAGAAAGCGACTCCACCATGGCTCGTAAACCAATCATTAGCGGCAACTGGAAGATGAACCTCAACCATTTCGAGGCCATCCAGCTGGTGCAGAAGTTGTCTTATGCGCTCACCAAAGACGACATCGAGGCGGTCGACGTATCGATCCACCCGCCCTTCACCGACCTGCGTTCGGTGCAGACGTTGCTTGAGTCTGACAACATTCCAATCGCACTCGGCGCGCAGAACTGCCACGAGGAGATCAACGGTGCCTACACCGGCGAAGTTTCTGCGGCGATGCTCGAAAAGCTCTACGTGTCTTTCGTGATCTGCGGTCACAGCGAACGCCGTCAGCATTTCGGAGAGACGGACGATCAGATCAACGAGAAGGTCAAGACCGTCTTCAAGCACAACATGACGCCAATCATGGCGGTCGGCGAAACGCTCGAACAGCGCGAAAATGGCGAGGTAGTCGACCACATCGTCGGGCAGGTGACCGCGGGTCTTCTCAACGTGAAGGCCGAGCAGGTGGCCAGCATGGTCCTCGCCTACGAACCGATCTGGGCGATTGGAACTGGCATGACGGCAACCCCGGACGACGCGCAGGAAGTATGCGCGTTGATTCGCTCGACTGTCGGCGATCTGTACGACTCGAGCACCGCTGATTCGGTACGAATCCAGTACGGCGGTTCGGTAAAACCGGGCACCGCAAAGGAGCTCATGGCTGAGGACGATATCGACGGTGCGCTGATCGGTGGGGCTTCGTTGTCCGCCGAAGTCTTCGCGAGCTGTATTCAGTACCGGTTGGGTTAAACTAATCACAGTCCTCTAGGAGCCCCGATGTTCTGGATTGTCCTCGTTATTCATGTGATTTTGAGCCTTGCGCTCATCTTCCTCGTGCTGTTACACAGCGGTCGAGGCGGTGGCCTCTCCGATATGTTCGGTGGTGGCCTCGGCGCTACCTCAGCCGGTTCCACAGTGGTCGAGCAAAACCTGAATCGGATCACGATCTTGGTCGCTACAGCTTTCAGCTTTACGACCGTGGCGCTCGCGCTGCTCTTCGATTTCAGCTGACCCAGTTTTTGCCTCGTCGCATCTGATCAGCCCACATGGGGGGACCTGGGTCGTTTGGCTCACGTTCTGCGGTAAACCTCCGATAGCTGGAGGTGCGATCCTTTGTACACCGGAGTCCTTTTCGACAGTGGCAGCCGCGCCTTTCGCGACTGGTTGGGTTGTTCGGCGTCCTGGTTCTCCTGGCAACGGCCTGCTCGAATAGCGGTGATTCGGCTTCGGACAACACCGAGAATACGCCGACCACTGCCGCGGACTCGTCGAATTCTGACGAGTCCGACGATGTATCTTCGACGACTATTCCTGAGGTCATTGCCTTTGTGGAGGATCCACTGACTCTTCGGGTTGGTCTTCCCGTCCTCGAGTTCGCGGCGCCACATGTAGTTGATGAGGTCGACTCGGTCGCCGTGTTGGTGACCGATGCATTGACCGATGGCCTCACCACCATCGATACCGATACCGGTTTGGTCGGACCAGCGATCGCTGAGTCGTGGTCCGTCAGCAACGACGAACTGACCTGGACCTTTGCACTCGGTGACCATTCGTTTAGTTCTGGTGATCCAATCACTGCCGACGATGTCGTCGCAAGTCTGAATCGAGTCGCGGCCCGAGGAGTCTTGTCGTTGAACGGCCCGAGTCTCTGGGCGGTCGATGGCTGGATCGAGGCTTCCCCGCCGGACACCGTTTCTGACATTGGCGAAACCGACGCGGCTGTTTCTGTTCCTGGTTTGCGAGCCGTTTCGACGAGCGAGGTAGAGATCACGCTCACCACGCCCTTCGCTGCGCTTCCTGAAGTTCTCGCCGGAGTCGTCTTTGGTGTGCTGCCTGCCGATGACGACCAAATCGCTCAAGACGATGGATCGTTGCCGATTTCTTCGTCGGTTGATTTCGAGCCGGTCGCATTGTGGGAAGACGGCATACGTCTCCAGGGCGAACAGGCCGCTGGTGTGGTTTCGACGATCGAACTGTTCCTCGACCCCGAAGCATCAATGCTTGCTGCTGGCGAGGTCGACTTGGGAGTGGGCTACGACCCTGAACTTTCTCTCCCTGGTATCGAACAAACGCAATCTGAGCGGTCTGCCCATGTGTTCTTTGCAATGGACGCCACCGAGGCGCCCTTTGATGACCCACAGATTCGCCAAGCCGTTCTGCACACCTTGGATCGCAACGAGCTGCGCGACGAATTCTTCCCGGGCCTCGCGGTCATGGACGGTTTCGTCGCGAGTTCTGGATCGGCCCCGGTAGAGGCTGGTTCTCGGCCGGTCGACGCCTGTGGCGGTGCGTGCGATATTGACCTCGAGCAGGCGCGGTTGTTGGTTGATGCATCGGCGAACGGCGATGTCGCGTTCACGGTCGACTACTTCCTCGTCGGTACGGACTCTGGTCCTGCTGACAGCGCAGACGGGGAAGAGAACACAGACGGGGAAGATAGCGGCGACGTATCGCCGGAAGAACAGCTGGCGAACCAGATCGCAGCGTCGCTGCGTGAGATCGGTCTCGATGCCACAGCCGTTGGCCACGATCCGGCTGAATACGGAATGCTGGCGGCGAACGGCGAGTTGGGACTGTTCCGCTTTGGTTCGGTAACGACCTCGCCATCTCGCGAGGCCGATGTTGCCGCCATGTTCTCAACCGGCGGCGCCGACAACATCACTGGCACTTCGATCGATCGACTCGATGATCTGTTCATCGAAGCTCGGTCCGAGCTCGACAGCGCTGACCGTCAGGTCGTATTCGCCGAGGCCGAGAGCGTGCTCTTTGGCGAGGCGGTTATCGCTCCGCTCGTAACGCTTCAGCATCAACTCTGGTTTGGTGAGACGCTCAGCCGCGCTGGCCTTGAGCCAGATGGGTCGCTCGACCTCTCGGCGATGGGTTTCGTGCTGGACGAATTCGCCGCCGACGAATAATTCGGGCTGGTCTCCCAGCGAGCTCGCTCTCGCTGTATTTCACGCTTGGCCGCCGCTGGGCGGTGCGGTCAGGTCATCATGGCGCCCGCGGCGAGCTGTTTGCGGTTGGGCATCCACCGGAATGAGTAGACCGCTCGCGTGGACCTGTCCGCTCGGTTCGGCTTCGCGCGTCTCCCCGCCCGCCGTTTCGGCGTTTGTCTGGGCCCCGTGCTGGGGTTTCGGCGGCGGTTGCCGCTCGGGTTCGCCAGTGTCCTTCAGCGTCTTGGAACAGCGTTTGGTTGAGTTCGTGCAGCCGGTGATGGCAATCGACGCACACTAGGGCCATGTCTTCGATATTGGTTTCGCCCTGGAGGGGAGCGGTCCACGGTGTGAGGTGATGCGCTTCGCATCGAGTGTGATGCGCACCGCATTGGACGCAACCGGAATCTCGGGCGACCAGGGCAATCCACTGATCCACCGTGACACTGCGCCGCGAACGGCCCTGCCAGAGAACGGCGCCTTTCCCGGAGACGAGTTGCAGCGCAAGGTCGCTAATGCAGCCGAAGTACTCGGCGAGGCTTGTCGGGACGAGCCCCGTGCCGATCAGATCGGTCTTCCACGATCTGACCGTGTCATCGTCGACACCGTTGGACCCGCCGAGGTTGTCAAGATCGACCCGCAACACCATCGTTGGGCGTTCTCCGGGCCGATTGCGTGGTGGTCTTGGCGATGGCGGACTTCGATCGGCGGTCGCAACGGTTGAATCACGCCTACGGGCAGGCCTTTCGCCGGTGGTTTCGTCGTCGGTAGCAGCACCGTTAGTAACGCCGTCGCCGCCCGCATCAGCGTCGTTGTCGCCGTCTCCGGCCAGACTCTGCACGGCTGCATCAAACATCCGTTGATCGTGGGTGCGCCGATGTTTGCTGTTGGGCACGTCACGCCCACCTTCGGAGCGATACAAGGCATCGGCCTTGCGCTGGATCTGCAACAGGAGCGTGTCGATGGTTTCGTCGTCGCCCTCGAGGACGAGGCGGCTCATGCCGCTCAGCGTCTTGGTCTTAAACACCCGCCGGTGCCTTCGCTGGCGCCGGTAACGGGTATCTCGTTCGTCTTGGTCTTGTGAGTCCTCGATGTATTTGCGGACGATCGCCTTGCCCTGATCGGGGTTGGTCTTGGAGATCTCGTCGATCAGTTCCTCGTCGTTGGCAGCCGCGCCGTCGGTCTTTTCGGAAGCTTCGGCGATTCGGTCGACTTGTTCGGTGGATAGCTTTCCGGCAGCGAGCTTCTTGGCCAGCTTGGGGTTCTTGCGAACGGCCTTGGCCCGACGGGTGCGACGCTTCGCTTCGCCCTTTGACACGCCACCCGAGCGAGTGAAGGCATTTTCGTTAGACCGGTCGGAGTGGCCATCTTCGGACCGCTTGGCGAGCAACAGCGCCTCGAGCGAATCGAGCTCGGCCCGGAATTGGGTGATGCCGTCGATGGCTTGCCCGAAAGGAGCCTGAGACAAAGAGGAGGTAACCACGGCCATCGCCGAATGGGCACACGACGCCCAATCGTCACCCGCCGACGATGGTGTGTTGCCCTGGAAGGCCTGCTCCGATCCCATGCCCATACCTTAGAGATGGGGTGTGACAGCCGTTCCTCGGTCCTGGTGGACCTCGTCTCTTACCGAGTTTGTCGGCTGCGCCTCCAAACGTCGCAGGCAACCTTGCGGGTTGCTATGAGCGTTGCTTCAGCCGGCTGCGATCTTTTGGACTGCGGTTGCGGCGAGGTCGAGCGGCTCAATACCTGACTCCCCGGAGCCAACGAGGCTGTCCGTATCAAAGCTCAGCGCGCTCACAACATCTCCAACTGCGACGACGAAGGCGCCCGACCGTAGCGTCCCGAATGAAATTTCCCAAGACGCTGCTGCGTCGGAGCCCGGAACGACTACCGGTTCGATCGACACCTCGACGTTGGATAGCAACCCGTAGACGTCGTCTTCCCCGCTGTTCGCTCCCAACTGGGCTTCGAAACACTCTTCGAAGCCGTCAAAGTCGCTCACGAGTGCTTGGGCCGTCTCGCTGTCGGGAGCTCGCCCGATGAGCTGACCGCCTGCCTCCTCGTCATTGATGAGTAGGGATGCCGAGGCGACGAACAGCGAGTCGAGCTCCTCGAAGCCCGAGCATTCCTCGAATTCGGTGCTGCCGGGGAAGTAGGAGGTGGGCTCGGGCACGTCAATGGCCGAGCCTTCGTCGAAGTCGGTTTCGTCGAGAAGGAGTGCGAGGAGGTCTGCGGGAAGGTCCTCGGGCGTCGGGTCCAAGTCATCGACGAAATCGGATGCTTCGCTCGGTTCCGGTGGAATCGTCTCCTGCGTAACGGGTGTCGTTGAGCCGACGTCTTCTGCCGGAGTTGGTTCGATGCTGTCGGGTGCAGTCGTTGCCTGTAGCGCGGTCGTCTCTGGGGGAGTCGTGCTCGTCGTGGGAGCTTCAGTGCGCGGTGTCGCCTGCTCGCCAGTGTCTATCTCGTCTGCTGCAGACCCGTCGGTCACCGCATCATCGATCACAGCCTCGGGCGCTTGATCCGAGCCCGCCTCGTTGCCGACGATGGCAACCTGGTCAGTCGAGCACGATGACGCTACGAGGATGAGTACGAGTATGGAAAGTAGCCGCCGCATCTTTTGACTATCGGTGTGCGAATTCCTCGACCTGATGAGAAATCGAGGGCCCGGTGCACTGCGGGCTCGGGGCCGGTTGCCCGCAGATAGCAGCCGGGACTAGAACGTAGCGATGAGCGTCGAACCCTTGAGCAAGCAGTTCTTGACCGTCTCCGGCAAGCAGATGGCGTACCACGACGTCGGTGAGGGGGACCCGGTCGTGTTCCTGCATGGCAACCCGACATCGTCGTATTTATGGCGTGACATCGTGCCGCATGTGTCGGGCCAGGCCCGCTGCGTCGTGCCCGACCTGATTGGCCAGGGTGATTCCGACAAGCTCGATGACCCAACCGCCGACTCCTACACATTCGTCGAACACCGTGACTACCTCGACGGGCTCCTCGATCAACTCGACCTTGGCGACAACATCACCTTCGTCATTCACGACTGGGGTTCGGCCCTCGGTTTCGATTGGGCCAACCGCAACCGAGATCGCGTGGCGGGCATCTGTTACATGGAAGCGATCGTTCGGCCCGTCACCTGGGACGAGTGGCCCGAGTCTGCACGTGGCATCTTCCAGAGCATGCGCACCGAAGCGGGCGAAGAGATCGTCATGACGAAGAACCTGTTCATCGAGGCGATCTTGCCGTCGTCGATTATGCGCACCCTCAGCGATGAGGAGATGAACGAGTACCGTCGCCCGTTCGTCGACCCGGCCGACCGGCGGCCGACGCTCACGTGGCCCCGACAGATCCCCATCGACGGCGAGCCCGCCGACGTGCACGACATCGTTTCGGCCTACGCCGACTGGCTATCGACGTCTGACATCCCAAAGCTGTTCATCAATGCCGACCCGGGCATTATCCTCACCGGACCGCAACGCGAGTTCTGCCGTACGTGGCCCAACCAAACTGAGGTCACCGTTCCCGGCATCCACTTCATCCAAGAAGACAGCCCGAACGAAATCGGCGAGGCCCTCGCCAACTGGCTGACGCAGCGGTAGCGGGGGAGACCAGCCCCGAAGCGGCCTCCACCGATACGAGTGGACGAGTGGAAAAGGGTGGACCTCGTGCGACGATCGGCTACGATAATCCACCGGTTCAGGGAGACCAGAACCACAACATCAAAGTCACGTCGGAGTGGCGGAATTGGCAGACG
>CAYTUB010000120.1:7940-8083 GCA_964441145.1 uncultured Acidimicrobiales bacterium | reverse complement strand
AGCGCGGGTTGCAACCCTTCAGCGGACGAGGGTTCGATTCCCTCCAGCTCCACTATTTTGATCCGCGGTCGCAATCCGAGCCTTCGGCTCTCGATGCTCGGCGGCTGGCGGCAACCCTGCGGGTTGCTTGAGGCCCCTTTCCG
>CAYTUB010000120.1:0-7840 GCA_964441145.1 uncultured Acidimicrobiales bacterium | reverse complement strand
CGACCGGCGGAGCCGGACCGGCCTACCTCGACATTCTCGATGCTCGGCGGCTGGCGGCAACCCTGCGGGTTGCTTGAGGCCCCTTTCCGGCCGACCGGCGGAGCCGGACCGGCCTACCTCGACATTCTCGATGCTCGGCGGCTGGCTTCCGCGTCGACGACTCGGCCCACGTCGCAGCCATTGCTCAAGACATCATCTACGGGCGATAGAACACCCGCGGTAGCAATCCCAGACCAGCTACGGTTCGGCTATGGCCAATTTGAGCGACATCGAACGACTTGCGGGAGGAGACAGTGGGCTGGTTACGTTCAGCCTGGCCCGCGCTGATGGGTCGGTGCATTCATCGGTGGTAAATGCTGGCGTGATGGATCACCCGGTAACCGGCGAGCGGGTTATCGCAACCGTGCTTCGGGGACCGAGCTGGAAGCTCGCCCGACTGCGAGAGCATCCGCGTTGCACGCTGCTGTTTCGAGTCGAGTGGGATTGGGCATCGGTCGATGGTGCAGCCGAACTCGCTGGCCCAATCGACTCGCTTCCCGGTATCGAACCAGAGGCGATACCTCAGCTCCTGCGTGACGTCTTTACCGCGGCGGGTGGCACCCATGACGATTGGGACGAATACGACCGGGTGATGGTTGAGGATGCCCGAACTGCCGTGTTCATCTCCCCAAACCGAATTCAGGGTCGCGGCTAGCTAGATACAGGCAACGAAGAGTCGGCCTTGGTCGGTGCAACAATCGGCCACCGCCATCCGAATATTGGCGGTATCGGGAGCGACCACTGCGTAGTGATCGCCAGCACCGCCTGCATTGGCACTGAACTCATGGCCGCGAGCCGCGGCGTTGTAGTTCACACCCGGAACAGCAAAGACCGGGTCAGACATCTGAATTCGATTAGTTCGACCGTCGTATCCAAGAATCGTCGACCCTGGAACCTGGATTTGCATGCGGTAGCGGACGGTCATACTGACCGATGAGCCATGGATGTATATCGAGCAGACCCACGTTCCCTCGGGTATGAAATCTGTTTCTGTTTGGTATCCGCCAGGTCCGATCTGGACGGGACCGGTCTCGTTGAACACGAAGCCCGTGGTGTCACTGGAGAAGGGAGAAGCATCGTTTTGAGTGAGGTCGGCACCAGCGGGGATCGATCCGGCAAAGGTGAAATTGTCGTCACCGTCAAAGGCCGAGATGATGGGAGTGGGACAGGTTCCCACAGCCGAGGCCGCTGCCACGGGAGTGATCCCAAGCCCGGTGACCGTCGGCGCGACCCAGACCGCCGCTGCACCCACAGCGGATCCAGCGATCACTTTCCGCCTTCCAATCATGGACTCCACATGATTCGCTTCGGTGCCAGAGCCGCTCCGATGAGCACTAGCAACCACGCACACCAAAAGTGGTGATTGCCTGCCGTGCGGTTGAGAGCACAGCGGCGCTATGCCGCCTCGACGGTGACCGCAGGTTCGCTCACGGCAAGCCAGAGCGCGCCACGCACTTTGTCTGCCTCGACCCCAGAAAGTTCGTTGGCCACGATCACCCCATCGACCATGTCGGCGAGCACGGCTGCCCATGGACGAGCTCGAAGTGAGACTGCCACCACGGTTCCATTGGGTCGGCGTTTGATGGTGCGAGAGACGTCGTTGCGCCGCGGTGGGGAAATAAACGACGGGGCAACGACACCGCACAGGCGCGCCGTACGAGAAAGCTCTCGGGCGGCCCTAGCGAAACGAATGGTCGTTGACTCCACCTAAGCATCCTCGCGCTGGGGTGTGACATTCACTTGTCCGCACTGCTTGCGGCGAACCCCAGAAGTCCATACATGGTCGCTACGTACGCTCCGCTCCCCCGACCCCGCCTGGCCGCTAATACAGAAGGCGGCGCTAGGTTTTCCGCCGAGGGGGCAACATGACCGAAAACCATTTCGAGGCACTCGACAAGACGCCGGCAAACTACGTGCCGTTGACGCCGCTGTCGTTCTTGACCCGAACGGCTGATCTTCACCCGGATCGAACCGCGGTGATCTACGGCGACCGTCGCTACAGCTGGGCCGATGTCGGTGAACGCACCACCCGCCTCGCCTCGGCGCTCAACGACCTCGGTATCGGTGTTGGCGACACCGTGAGCATCATCTGCCCAAACACGCCCGAGATGTTCGAAGCACACTTTGGTGTGCCCATGGCCGGCGCCGTGTTGAATGCGATCAACACGCGACTCGACGTCGACACAGTGACCTACATTCTCGATCACTCCGATGCCAAGGTTCTTCTGGCCGACACCGCGTTTAGCGAAACTGTCGAAGCGGCCCTCGCTCGGGTTGACCGCGACATCGTGGTCATCGATATCGACGACCCCGCGGGACCGAGCGGGAAACGCCTCGGAGACCACACCTACGAACAATTCCTCGCGTCGGGCGACCCAAGCTATTCCTGGTCGATGCCAGCAGATGAGTGGCAGGCCCACGCCCTCAACTACACCTCGGGCAGCACCGGGACACCCAAAGGGGTCGTCTACCACCACCGCGGTAGCTACCTCATGTCGATGGGGACCGCGGTTGGCTGGCAGCTGCCATCGGCTCCCACGTACATGTACACCGTCCCGATGTTCCACTGCAACGGTTGGGGCCATGCCTGGACCATGGCGCTCCTGGCCGGAACCGTTGTGTGCGTCCGCGACATCAACGCAAGGGCGCTCTTCGAGGCCATCGCCACCCACAAGGTGACCCACTTCGGTGGCGCCCCGGTCGTCCTCGGCATGCTCGTCAACGCCACCGACGACGAACGACGTGAGTTCGACCACACCGTGCATGCGATGACCGCTGGCGCTCCCCCACCCGCAGCCATCCTCAAGGCAATCGAGGCCATCGGGTTCGACGTCATGCAGGTGTATGGCTTGACCGAAACCTACGGCCACGTGTCTCAGTGCACGTGGCGCGACGAGTGGGACGTGCTCGACGATGACGGCCGGGCCGACAAGAAGGCTCGCCAAGGCGTCACGATGCCAATGAACGAAGAACTCGCCGTGTTCAATACCGACACCATGGAACGCGTTCCTCGCGACGGCGAGACCCAAGGGGAAATCTTCATTCGTGGCAACACCGTCATGAAGGGCTATTACAAGGACCCCGAGACAACCGAGAAGGCGTTCGAGGGCGGCTGGTTCCATTCCGGCGACGGCGCGGTCTGGCACGACAACGGCTACGTCCAGATCAAGGATCGCCTCAAAGACGTCATCATTTCAGGCGGCGAGAATGTGTCGTCGGTCGAGGTCGAGAACACGCTCTACAAACATCCAGCCGTGCTCGCCGCAGGTGTCGTTGCCAAACCCCATGAGAAGTGGGGCGAGGTGCCAATGGCCTTCATCGAGTTGAAACCAGACTGCGATGCAACCGCCGAAGAGCTCATGGCTTTCTGCAAGGAACACCTCGCCGGTTTTAAGACACCAAAAGCCATCGAGTTCTGTGAGCTGCCAAAGACCAGCACCGGCAAGATCCAAAAGTTTGTCCTGCGTGAGCAGGCGCGGAGCGAATGAGCGACGCTCTCAGCCCCGCCCAGCAAGAAGTCGTCGACCAGATCGGCGCGAAACGCGAGACGTGGCCCGAGTTCCCAGCCGAACTTCGGGTGCAGTTGAAGGAGTTCATCCGCGAAGGTATTGCCGACCACGTTGCACGTCTACCTAGCGACCACAAGGGCATTTGGGCGAACAAGCACGCCGTTGCTTCGGTGCATGGCTGCGAGAAGCGCTACCTCGCCGATCGCGAGTTCCCTGGCTGGTCGGTCCCGCTGGCTCGCGGCACTGTGGTGCACAAGGCCATCGAATTCTCGATCAACTGGCAGGGCACGCCAATACCGGCTGACCTTGTCGATGAGTCCATGGCAAGCCTCGAGTTCGGCGAGCAGAACATCGCCGACTTCCTGAAGGAGTTAAGCGATGCCGACCGAGCCCAGCTTCGTTCCGATGCTGTTGACCTGGTGTCGAAGTTCGATGAGTGCTGGCCCAACCTCAAGAAACAATGGCGTCCGGTAACCGAGTCGAAAGTGCGGATGGAGTTCTTCGAAGGCAAGGTCGTCGTACAAGGAAAGATCGACCTGACGCTCGGTCGAGCCGAAGGTCTGCGGGCGGGCAAGGTTCTCATCGATCTCAAAAGTGGCAAGGTGCAGCCCTACCACCTCGACGACCTGCGCTTCTATGCCGTGATCGAGGCCGTCCGCATCGGGGTGCCCCCTCGCCGGATCGCCAGTTATTACCTCGACGAAGGGCGTTTCGTCGCAGACGATGTCACCGAGAACATGTTGTTTTCGGCCGCAGAGCGGATTGTCCGCGGAATCAACCGGATGATCGAACTCGAAGTCGACTCTCCTGAGCCCCGGATTGCCACGGGCCCCGCATGTCGATGGTGCCGTGCCCTCGACTCCTGTGAACCGGGCCAGGTGAGCCTGCGCGAATTCGACGATCCGCTTGAGGATCTTGCGTAGTCCGTCCGACCCTCCCAATTTTGGCAATTTCATGACGAAGCTTCAATCTTTTCGATGGTTAGGCCGAACCAAGAAGTGTTGCGGGATCAACGCTGACTTTAGGAATCACTATGTCGATCTCGAAACCGTTGCGCCTAATCCTGACAGCCCTCGCAATCGCCCTTCTGGCGAGCGTCCTTCCGTCAAGCGCGATCGCTGCGCAGTCGGCACCAACGCCAAATGACGTGGACGGCGATGGCATCGCGAACTTGGTAGACCCCGACTCTGACGGCGACGGGATTCCCGACGTGGACGAGTTTGGGCCCTGTAGCACCGGCGGTGACATTCGATACACCCACAACGACGCTGGCGGTCAAAGCCAGTTTGCGACCTTCGATGGCGCTGCGGCCTATTTCGCGAGCACGACCGACCTCTCGTTTGGGCCGGGGATCTTTGAGCCCTTCGACCAAGGCTCCACCTACATCTTCGACGGCGCCGACGCCCCTGACTTCGCTGCGGCGCAATCGCCGCCGGGCGACTACGTACAAATTTCTTTCATTCCCAGCACCGACTTGCTCCTCAATGCCATCGAGTACGGGTTCTTCACCGGCGGCCCCGGTGATGCAGGGTTCGAGCTTGGGGATTTCCAAATGACTTCGACCTTCGCCACTGATACTGCCTTTGGTGACGAAGCGGTCTTGCAACAAGACATTCAGGTGCCATCACTGAACCCATCGATCGATGGCACCAATTACGCACAGCCGGGAGCTGCTATCGGCAGTGAAGTCCTTGTAGCGGGAACCGAGTACTTCTTCCGGTTCTACCTCTACAACCCGATGAACAGCGACCCGCAACAGCGTGTTCGCTTTGATGACCTCTACATAGAAGTCAACCCGCTCGGCTCGTGCTTCCTCGACACCGATGGCGACGGCATCTACGACCACCTCGACTCGGCCCTGCCACCGACGACGACTACCACAACGACTACGACCACCACGGCCGCTCCAACCACCACAACGACAGCGGCACCAACCACCACCACAACGGTGGCACCGACAACGACTACAACCGTCGCCCCGACAACCACAACCACTGTCGCCCCCACCACCACAACGACAGCGGCACCCACCACAACCACAACCACAACCACAACCACTGTCGCCCCCACCACCACAACGACAGCGGCGCCCACGACAACCACAACCACTGTCGCCCCCACCACCACAACGACAGCGGCACCCACGACAACCACAACGACCGAGGATCCATTGATCTCTGGTGCCGCAGCCGGAACGGCTTCGTCGACGACGACAACGACCGTTGCCCCCACTACGACCGCCGTCAGTAACGTTGGGGCAGCCGGAGCTGGAGCCGATGTCACCACACCGGTTCTTGCGCTCACCGGGCCAAGCGATCGTCCACTCGCCCTTGGCGCACTGCTTGCAATTGTGACCGGGTCGTTCTTCGTCCTGCTGAGCAGGCGCAAAACCCTCGAGTCTTAGAGACCAGCAGCCGCTCTTGGCCGTCCTAGCCCTGGTGCAACGGCGTCAGGTTGGTGGTTGCTCAGTTTGGAAATCTGGGAACGGCCAGCCTGAATAATTCATGCTGAGTGTTCCCAGAACCGCTGGCTAGCCGTTGGCCGCGCTTTCGGCTTGTTTGGCGTGATAACTCGACCGGGTAAGCGGGCTCGACTCGACGTGGCTCAGGCCGAGGTCGGCTTCGCCGATTCGCTTCCATTCGTCGAACTCGGCTGGTTCTACCCAGCGGGCAACGGGTAAGTGGTTCGAGGTTGGACGAAGGTACTGGCCGATCGTGACGATGTCGACGCCGACGGCGGCAAGGTCGGCCATCGTCGAGGTGACCTCGTCGAAGGACTCGCCCATTCCCACGATGATCGACGACTTCGTCGTCAGTCCGGCCGCCTTTGCTCGGGCCAGCACGGCGAGAGATCGGGCATAGGACGCCGAAGGTCGAGCGACCCGTTGCAGTCGGGGCACGGTTTCGATGTTGTGGTTCAACACGTCGGGGCGAGCGTTGTTGATCACATCGAGGCTGTCACCTTCGCCTTTGCAGTCGGAGATCAGCACTTCGATACGCGTACCTGGCTTACGGTCACGCACCGCACGGATTGTCTCTGCGATGTGGGCTGCTCCCCCATCGGCGAGGTCGTCTCGCGCAACCATGGTGATCACCGCATAGTCGAGAGCCATCTTTTCAACGGCTTCAGCAATCTTGGCTGGTTCATCAGCGTCGGGAGCTTGCGGGTGGCGGGTGTCGACCAGGCAGAAACCGCACTTGCGGGTGCAGCGTTCACCGAGGGCCATGAAGGTTGCGGTGCCGTCGTTCCAGCAATCGAAGATGTTTGGGCAACCTGCCTCTTCGCACACGGTGACAAGGTCGAGGCTCTTCATCACGCTCTTGAGGCGCCGATACTCGGGCCCCATGTCGGCCTTGACCCGCATCCATTCTGGTTTACGACTTTGGATCTGCAGGCCCGTAGTAACGCCCGCTTCGTTCAACCTTCCGGTCAGGCGAACCGACGTTCCTTCGAGGTGCGGCGATGGCTCGATGAGTGGAGCCGACGGTGTGCCCGCGGTGGCGCCGGGCCCCTCGCCGCGGGAGAACGGGGTGAGATCGTCGGGGCGTTCACGCCACACGACATCGCGACGGTCGACCCCTCCTGTGCTCCACTGTTTCTCGGCACGGGCAACGAGAGCGTCGACAACGTCTCGCATCGAGACATCGACGCCCTCCTGAGCAATCGAGGTGACCGACTTGTCCGCTATGCCGCAGGGGACCATGCGGTCGAACCAGGCCATATCGGGGTCGACGTTCAATGCAAACCCGTGCATCGACCGGCCACGGCTAAGTCGCACACCAATCGCTGCGATCTTGCGCGGGTTGTCGCCGTCGACATCGAGCCAGACGCCGGGGTACTCGCTCAGCCGCCCTGCGTTGGGAATCCCTACATCGGCGAGGGTATCGATGACGACCTGTTCCACACCGCGCACGTACGCGACCGTGTCGGCCATTCCGCCACCGCGTTTTCCGGGCACCGACAGGATCGGATAGCCAACGAGCTGTCCGGGGCCGTGCCAGGTGATGTCGCCGCCGCGGTTGGCCTCGACCAACTCTGCGCCGAACTCGGCAGGGTCGACCAGCAGGTTGTCCCTGGAAGCTCGCGCCCCGAGCGTGAACACCGGGTTGTGCTCGAGCAAGAGCAGATAGTCATGTGGCGATCCAAAGAGCGCCTGTTGCACCGTTAGCGCGTCCGAATAGCTGACACTGCCAAGCCATCGAACCCGCAACGGTGTGGACACGACTAGCTAATCTCCGCTTCCCAGTCGGTGGTCTCGATGATCTCGCGCATCTTGGCGAGGAACGCAGCTG
>CAYTUB010000119.1:0-8174 GCA_964441145.1 uncultured Acidimicrobiales bacterium | reverse complement strand
GCGGCGCGGGCGCCTTCACGCGCGGCATGTTCCAGCTGCACTTGCGTGGCCATCAGCTGCCCTACCCACACCACACCGGCGAGGATGAGGACCAGGATCGGGAGGACCAGGGCCAACTCCACGGTGGCCTGACCCCGGTCGCCCCGACCGCGCATCAGACTCGGCCGATCACGGAATCGATGACGGCATCGAACAGCTCACCGATCTTGCCGGTGCTCGTCGCCCAGGTGACCACGAGCAGGGCAATGGTGGCCGCCGCGAGTAACAGCAGTGCGTACTCGGCTGTCGATTGACCGCGGTCGTCGTCTTGTCGGCTCGTGAGCACTCGGCTGATGGCCAGAACCGTGTGTGCATGGGCGCGTTGGGTGGATTGGGTGAACATGGTGGTGCCTCCTGTGGGCATGTCGTGTGTGGGCCGAAACGGCCGAGAGGCTCGGGGCTTCAGGCAGGGAGCTGCGAGAGCACGTCGAGCAAGAGGGGCACGATGGCCAATAGAACAAAGGCCGGCAGGATGCACAGCACGAGCGGAAACAACAGCGCAACGGTGAGTCGCTGCGCTGCGGTATCGAGCGCGATCGACCGCTCGCGGCGCAAGTCCTGCACCACGAACTCGAGCTGTGTCGCGAGGTCGAGCCCGTCAACCTCCCCACGGCGCAACAGATCGAGAACGCGATACAGGCTGAGATCGACGCCACCGTGGTTTTGTCGAGCGGGTTGGGCCGACGTGTGATCCAGCGGCGCGATGGCGTCAGTGAAGTCGGCGCCCAGCGAGAGTGCGTGCGACACCGGCGCGAGTCGATGGGCGAGTTCGCCCATGTTCCCCGTCGGCCCTACTTCGACAAACTTGGTCAGCGCGCGACGGGGATGTTGACCAGCGCCGATCAACACGGCGAGCAGCGATGCGAATGAGGGCAACGCTTGCGCGAATCGCAACGCCCTCTGACGCTCGGCTCGGCGACGCCGCCACCATCGCAACGGGCCGATCATCGCAGCCCTCGCAAGAGCCGACGCATCCACAACACCCCAACACCGTCGAGCGTCAGGCCACCGACGAGAAGCAGTAGTCCAGTGATTCCCGCGAACGCGAACCCGCCGCGGATGATCGACGACAGTGCCGCAAACCCCAGCGGCATGACCACAAGGACGAGCGCCGACACTTGCGCCTGCACGAGCAGCACCCGTCGGCGAGCGTCTAGAGCTAGTTCGTCGCGCAATGCCATCGCGATGCCGTCGAGGACAGGTCCCATTTGTGCGCCGACACCTAACCCAACCGCCAGAGCAGCAACGAGCAATCGTTCGGGTTCGCTTCGAGCTTGGTCCCCCCAAGAGTCGATCACCCCGATGATGGGCTGGCCGGCGGCAACCCGAGCTGATGCCACCTGCACCCGGGTCGGTACGTCGGCTCCGGCGACTGCATCGACGAGGGCCTGCTCGAAGGATGTTCCGGCTCGAACCGATCGAGATAGCTGCATCGCGAAATCGGGAAGATGACCAAGCCAAGCCCGTTCGCGTGAGCGCTCGATCCAAGGATTCGGAATCACCTTGGTGAACCCACTGGGCTGAGGTCGCTGTTGATCAGGGCGCGTCGAGTCGGTCGATCTCGTGTCCGGCACCGATGCCATCGATTGCGGGAACCGTTGTGGCAGTGTCATTGGCGATACCTTTCGTCGAGTTGCCATCCTTTGGTGGGGCCATCGGGAACCGCGTCGATCGACGCAACCACACGAGTCCCGTCGGGCTGGCGG
The DNA here is from genome assembly GCA_964441145.1 of uncultured Acidimicrobiales bacterium. GTDB lineage: Bacteria > Actinomycetota > Acidimicrobiia > Acidimicrobiales > SHLQ01 > SHLQ01. The sequence continues at coordinate 6,429 of CAYTUB010000119.1, read as the reverse complement.
GTCATCATCACCACCAGATCGATGCACGCCGCCAGCTGCTCACGAATCGCGACAAGCGGCAGATCGGCATCCGCGGTGAGCATCATTGTTTCGATCCGGCGCAAAACATCGCTTGGGCCATTGGCATGCACCGTCGACAGCGATCCCTCGTGGCCGGTGTTCATTGCCTGGATCAGATCGAGGGCTTCGGCGCCACGCATCTCGCCGCAGATGATCCGGTCGGGTCGCATCCGCAACGCGTTGCGCACCAGCTCGCGCAACTCGATCGACGGGGTGCCCTCAACTGCGGGGCGTGTTTCGAGACGAACCACGTGATCGCCTGCCAACGAAAGCTCTGCCGCGTCCTCGATCGTAATGATCCGAACGTTGCCGTCGATGGCCGACCCGAGAGCGTTGAGCAGAGTGGTCTTGCCCGACGATGTCCCGCCGCCGACGATGATCGTGCGCCGCTGTGCCACGGCCGTGCGTAGAAATTCGACGGCTTCGGGCGATGCGAGTTCTCCGAGCGATAGGCGTTGCGGGCGAAACCGACGGATCGTGACGCATGGTCCGTCGACGGCCAACGGCGGGACTATCGCGTGCAGGCGCGATCCGTCATCGAGACGAACGTCGACGCTGGGTCGCATCGCATCGATTCGCCGACCAGCCCGGGCAGCAAGTCTGCGTACGAGATGGTGAACCTCGTCGATGTCGAGCCGAAGCTCGGTCCGCTCTAGACGCCCTGCGCGTTCGACCCAGACCTCACCGTTATTGACCATGATTTCCGAGACGGCAGGATCCGTGCCCAACGTGTGCAGCGGTCCGAGGCCATCGACACGAGCCTTGACCTCCGCCGAGACTCGATCAGCGTCGTCTCGGGTCATCAGCGGAGCGAGCTCGCCGAGCAGCTGGGTGATGGTCGTATCGAGCGTGGTCGAGTCGGCTGGTTCGGCTCCGCTGCGTTCACAGATGCGGTCGTGGATTTCCTCGGCGAGACTCATGCCGCCACCTCCACTGATTGCCCGTTGGTCAACAGCGCCCGCGCATTGCGGCGAAGGCTGCGCGGCAGACGCCGATTGAGTAACCCCGCATCTACCGCCCGGGCAATGGCTGGGTCGAGCGGTATGCGAGCCGACACCGGCATACCCGCCACAGCCTCGATGTCGATCGTGCGCAGCGCTCGCCCGGGTTCTTCGATTTCCACAATGTCGTCGAAGGTGACCGGCAGCTGCGACAGTCGTCGTAGCGCGAGGTAGCAGGCCCGGATCACACAGGTAGTGCGATCGCCGCTGACGCACACGATGGCCCGGGGGTCGCTCTCGTTGGTGAGTGTGCCGACGTCGGCGATCACGCATCGAGCATTCGCATGCAGACCACGCACCAATTGCACCACCCGCTCGATGGGAACGTTTGGCGACGACGGCCCGCCACAAGGCACCAGCGCCAGGTTGGGCGACACCTCGATTTCAAGGTTCTCCAGCGACTCTGGCCCAACATCTGCCGATGCTGCCAACCAATCGCCAACCCCTTGTCGCTCAGCGGCGTCGACGCCGAGGATCTGGGCCATGTCGCCACCGAAGTCGACAACCAAGGTCGACCGGGTCAATGCCGACTCCGCCGCTACCGAAGCGGCGACAACCGATGTACCGACTCCCCCTTTGGGAGAACAAAACGACCAAAACATGACTTCCTCATACGCGCACGTGCGCGGGATACATGACGGGGGAAGTCAAGCCACTACGGCTAAAGCCAGCAGGGCAGCGACCCATGGGCCGGAGGTCAAGACGGATCACAGATCACGTCGACACACGAACCTTCGCGCGCTGGTGGGCATCCGTCAACCCGTAGGAACGGGACAGGCTCTGGTCAAAAGGGGACACCTGGGAATCTCGGCCTCAGAACAAGAGTTATCTAGACATACCACGCACCCCAGAACCCGAGGTATCCGCGGAAGAGCCTCGAAAGCGTAGAAAGGGCAACCAATGACAGCCATCACCACGGACAACGACACTCGGCCTCGCTTTGCGATCGGCCACCTGTCCATGCACGCGGCTGACGTGGTGGCTCTCACCCAGTTCTACGGCCGCCTCGGCATGCGCATCGTCGTCGAGAAGCCGGAGTTCGCGATCCTGGAGTTGCGAGGGGGCACACATCTCGTCCTCGAACCAGGAACCGCGGGAGAAGGCGACCTCGACCTCATGGTCAGCGACATCGACGACACTCGTTCAGCGTTCCTCGCTGAAGGGCTCGAAGCCAGCGAGATCATACGCGGCAATCCCCACGACCGCTTCGTCACTACCGACCTCGAAGGCAACCGGCTTCACGTGAGCTCGGACCATTCCATGGGTCCGGTCTAGCCGCATTAGCGAGTACCACAACACCGGGGGCCAGACCCCAAGTGCACTGGTTGGATCGATCTCATCTTCTATGGTGGAGGCATGGCCGAGATGACTAGTACTCGCGCCTCCAATGTCGGCGCCTTTTTTGATCTTGATAAGACGACCATCGCCAATGCGGCGCTGTTCGCGTTCAGCCCTGCGCTCAAAGATGCCGGCTTCATCTCCACACGCCTGATCTTTCGGGCGGTGTGGGGCCGGCTGATGTTTATGTACCTCGGCGCAAACCACGAGCGCATGGAGGACATGCGTAACAACGCGCTACGAGTGTGCACCGGCTGGGATCAACGGGAGGTCAGCGACCTCGTCTCGGGCGCACTCCAAGATGTGATCGACCCGATCGTCTACCGCGAAGCGCTCGAGGAGATCTCGGCACACCACGCGGCAGGACACAAAGTGTTCATGGTGTCGGCCTCGCCAGAAGAGATCGTCTTGCCGTTATCGCGCCATCTCGGCGCCGACGGTGCGGTCGCCACAATCCCCGAAGTCGATCGAGATGGCAAGTACACGGGCGGTGTCGAGTTCTACTCGTTCGGGCCGTTCAAAGTCGACGCCATGGAAGCGCTCGCGCTCGAACACGACCTCGATCTGTCCGCAAGCTACGCCTACACCGACTCGATCACCGACCTGCCAATGCTCGAAGCGGTCGGTCATCCAATCGTGATCAACCCCGACCGCGAGCTGTCCAAAGAGGCCACCGAACGCGGCTGGGAGATTCGTGAGTTCTCGAACCCCGTTCCGCTTCGCCAACGCGTCAGCGAACACGCGAAAACCGGAGCGCTGGTCGCCGGCGCCGGGGCGATCGCGGGTGGCGCCGGTTGGTACCTGCGTTCCCGAAAGCGCGCTGTCTAGCGCTTCACACCGACCACTCTTTGGCGGGGGCCTGCCGTACCATGTGGGAAGGCCGACGGAGGAAGACGATGGCTAACCCGCACGCTGGATCCAACCTCAAGAAGTGGCGTCTTCCCATCCTTCTCGCGACGACTGCAGTCGTCATCGCTGCGTGCTCAACGCCAACGATCGAAGACTCAGCCGCAGTGCAAACCGCCACCGCAGCAGCATCGGCGATCGCAGCCGAACCGGTTGCCCAACCGCTGCCTCTCGTCGACACAGAGATAGTCAGCGCGGTCAGCGAAAGCGGTGGATCCCCAGCTTTCGGCGGAGGGAACCCACGCACCTCGGTGGCCGACGCTCTCCAGGTATCGCTGCCATCGGTCGGCGGCCCCGACATCGACGTGAGCCAATACCTCGGCCAAGACGTCGTGTTGTGGTTCTGGGCGCCATGGTGCTCGTGGTGCAACGCAGAAGCACCTCGGGTCGATGCACTTTCGGCAGAGTTCGCCGATCAAGTTGAGATCGTCGGCGTTGCCGGAGTCTCCGACGAAAGCAGCATGCAGGACTTTGTTGACCGCCACGAGCTCGGCCACATCACCCACCTCGCCGACCTCGATGGACACTTCTGGTTCAACCTCGACGTCACCTATCAGCCATGGTGGATGTTCATCAACGACAACGGCGAGGTCGTTCTCAACTGGCAAGGCCGGCTGAGCGAAGAGGAGATCCGGGCCGTCATGGATCAGCTGATCAACACATGAGAGCCCGAATCACGTCTGCCCTGCTACTGGTCGCGCTGGTGAGTTCCGGATGTGGCGTGCTGTCGAGTGCGACGTGCGACTTCGCCGCGGCCGACCAGATCGAAGCCATCCTCGGTGAGACCGACCTCGAGACCTTCTCGGTTGAGAGCTTGGACGAGTGCGTCTTCACCTCGACCGATGACCCCACTCAACAGATCGAGATTCGAGTCGAGACCGTGCCCGATCCCCAGATCTTCATCGAACACGCTGTCGAAGGAACCTTGCCTGGCCGAGTGCAGACACTCGATCTCGGTGAGGGTGCATTCCTGTTCGAAGACGAAGCCGTTCTCGGGCGCAGCGGCAACCAAGTCGCCCTGATCACCAGCAACATCCCCACCGAACAACTCATCGACGTACTGTCGACCACCCTCGACCTCCTGGGACAATGAGGGACTGTCCCTAACTGTCCCAGGTAGGCGCTAGGCCTTTTTGACTTTGTCGACGGTGATCAGGACGGTTCGGCCGTCGACTTTGCCTTGGATTGGGTGATCGCCGGGCACGAGTCGGATGCCGCGTACTTTCGTGCCGATCTTGATCCCGCCGGACTTGCCGTTGAGCTTCAGGTCTTTGATGACCACGACATCGTCGCCCTCGGCGAGGAGTGCGCCGTTGACGTCTCGAATCTCGCCGACGCCATCATCGAGGTCGGGTTCCCACTCGTGACCACACGTCGCGCACTCGAATCCATCGGTGGCGACGAGCGGGTCGGGCATCGTACAGATTGGGCAGTCGGGGGCGTCAGACACCGGCACTGTCTACCACGTGAACTGTTTCGCTCAGGACACCTACGACACGATGCGGAAGATGCCGCCCGCCCGGCTGAGCACGTAGATATCGCCAGATGCATCGAGGCCGAAGCTGGTGAGCTGGCTGACGACGGGGATGTTCAGACGGACGGCTCGTTCGCTGCCATCGGCGCGGAAGCCAAAGACCTCGCCGCTACAGAAATCGCCATAGAGATAGGTGCCCGACAGCGACGGAATCGACGGACCGCGATACACCTCGCCGCCGGTGATCGAACAGCGGCCATTGGCCTGGGCGTAGGTAACGATCGGAGCGACATGATCGGCGGGGATCGCGGCACCTCGAAATGACTCGGCGCCCTCGGTTGCATTCCAACCGAGGTTCGCGCCATTGCCGCCGCCATTTGCGGCCCGCAGCACGGTGACTTCCTCGAAGCGGTCCTGACCGACGTCGCCGATCCAAAGATCACCGTTGGCCGAGTCGAACCCGAATCGCCAGGCGTTGCGAATACCCCACGACCACACCTCAGGCGCTCCCCCACCGTTGACGAACGGGTTGGTCGCCGGAACCGTGAACCCGGAATCGCCGCTCACATCGATCCGCAGAATCGTGCCGAGCAGCGTGTTCGGGTTCTGGCCGTTTGCAAATGGGTCGCCGCCGCCTCCGCCATCGCCCGTGCCGATGTAGAGGAAGCCATCTGGCCCAAAGGCGAGTTGTCCGCCGTTGTGGTTGCCGGCGGGTTGAGGGATGGTCAGCACAACGTCGACCGACGCCGGGTCGACGGCGTTGCCCGCCATGTCGTAGCCAGCAATGGTCGTCGTGCCCGCGCGGTCGGTGAAGTTCACAAACAGGCGACCGCCATCGGGCGAGAACGCCAAGCCAAGCAGTCCTTGTTCGTTCCCCAGACTTACCTGGCCTCGAATGTCGAGCGCGGTGTCGGCACCGTCGGACAAACCGTTGGGAAGGCGCACGATGCGACCCTGCTGTTCGACCACGAACAGGTCATCGGTTCCGGGGCGAGAGGCGAGCGCAACGGGACTCGTGAGAACAGCCACCCGCTGCAGGTCGAGCTGTAACGCTTCGAGCGATTGCAGCGGAGCCGCGGTCGTTGTCGTCGTAGTTGTTGTGGTGGTGGTCGTTGTCGTAGTTGTTGATGTGGTCGTGGTGGTCTCGGTAGTCGTCGTAGAAGATTCCTCCGGCGCGACGGTCGTGGTCTCGGCCGGCTCATCCTCCACCGACTCGATCTCGGAGGGTTCGTCCGACGTGACCTCATCGGTTGGCGCTGGCGCAACGGGGGTCAGCTCGTCGGGCACTTCGGTCGTGCCTGTCGCAAGCGAGTCGCTCTCCTGCGCGCCACAGGCGACAGCAAGTACTGCGAGCACGACGATGGTCACGAACCAACGGCTAAAGCGAAGCATCTGACGATGCTAGTGAGCTGGCGCCGATCCAGTTCGAGATTTGACGAAGAAGGCGTTAATCCTCGGGCGAATGACTGGTTGCCGTCTTCCAGTTTTAGCGATGACCAACGCCCTCTTGCTAGCGACGGCCCCCGTCGACGAGGAACTCTTGGGCGGTGCAGGCTGCGCCGTCATCGGCTGCGAGGAACAGCACCATTTGTGCGAACTCTGGCGGGTAAATGCGCCGCTTGATGGCCTGATCGTTGAGCGTTCCCTCTT
>CAYTUB010000118.1:0-8200 GCA_964441145.1 uncultured Acidimicrobiales bacterium | reverse complement strand
GGCCCGCCGCGCTCACAATCTGGCAAGCCAATCCCGCCTCCCCCCGGACGTCCCGGTGGCCCTCCTCCCGGACGTACCGGCGGCGCCCCTGCTGGCGCTCGCGGTGGTGGCTATGGCGGTCAACGTCCCGGTGGTGCTCCCAGCGGTGGCGGCGGTGGACCTCGTCCTGGTGGCGGCGGTCCTCCTGGTGGTGGCGGAGGCCGTCCTGGTGGTGGCGGCGGAGGTCGTCCCGGTGGTCCTGGTGGCCGTCGTCCGCCAAAGCGGAAGGGGCGTCGTCGTCGCAACCGCGAAGAGCTCCAACCAATGAACGTCCCGAGCTACAGCTCTGACGATGCTCCGGTCCCAGAGGGTACCGTCGTCATCGAGCGCTCGATCACACCGTTGGATCTCGGACCGAAGTTCAACCGTACGGTTGCCGACGTCGTGAAGTTCATGATGCAACAAGGCGAGATGGTCACCGCGACGCAGTCGTTGTCCGATGACCTGATCACCAAGTTTGCCGAAGATCTCGGCGCGGAGATCAAGCTTGTTGATCCCGGCGAAGAGCACGAAGAAGAGCTTCGCAAGATGCTCGGCATCGAAGACGAAGCCGACGATTCCGATAGCGACGTGCCGTTGCGTCCGCCGGTCATCACGGTCATGGGCCACGTCGATCACGGTAAAACCAAACTGCTCGATCAGATTCGCCAAGCGAACGTGGTCGCTGACGAGGCTGGTGGAATCACCCAGCACATCGGTGCGTACCAGACGGTCCGTAACGACCACACGCTGACCTTCATCGATACACCGGGTCACGAGGCCTTCACCGCGATGCGTTCGCGTGGCGCACGCGCCACCGACATTGTCATCCTTGTGGTGGCTGCCGACGATGGCGTGATGCCACAAACAATCGAAGCGTTGAATCACGCGAAGGCGGCTGAAGTGCCGATCATCGTGGCGGTCAACAAGATCGACCGTGAGAACGCGAACCCACAGCGGGTGCTCAGCCAGCTCACCGAACACGAACTCATCCCCGAGTCCTTTGGTGGCGACGTGATCGTCCAAGAGATTTCGGCGTTGGAGAACATCGGTATCGATGACCTGCTCGACCAGATCATCTTGGTTGCCGAGATCGAAGAGCTTCGTGCCGAATCCGATGTCCGTGCCAAGGGCGTCGTGCTCGAGGCGAACCTCGACATCGGTCGTGGCCCAGTCGCCACCGTGCTCGTGCAAGAAGGCACCCTCAAGGTCGGCGACCCAATGGTTACCGGTGCTGCGTGGGGTCGCATCCGTGCGCTCATCAACGATCAGGGCGAGAACGTAAAGGAAGCTGGGCCCTCAACGCCGGTGCAGGTCCTTGGTCTGTCCGACGTTGCCGAGGCCGGCGACGAGTTCAACATTGCGCCAAGCGAGAAGGTCGCCTCCAAGGTCGCCGACACTCGCGAGCACTATCACCGCCAGTCGAGCTTGGGTCGAGATGCCTCCGCTACCAGCGGTGGCGCACGCCTCGAAGACATCTTCGAACAGATCCAGCGTGGCGAGGCAGCGAACCTCAACCTCATCATCAAGGCAGACGTGAACGGTTCGCTCGAAGCGGTCACCGATTCGTTGCGCAAGCTCGAAACGCCCGAGGTCAAGCCGACGTTTGTCCATCGCGGTGTGGGTGGCATCACGGAGAACGACATTGCGCTCGCCGCAGCATCGAACGCCACGATCATCGGCTTCAACGTGCGTCCGGACCGCAAGGCCCGCGAGAACGCAGAGGCCGAAGGCGTCGAGATCCGCACCTACGAGATCATCTACAAGCTCCTCGAAGACATCGAGGCTGCAATGGTCGGCATGCTTGCGCCGGAGTTCGAAGAGATCATCACCGGCGATGCCGAAGTACGCGAGATCTTCTCGATCCCACGTATTGGCAAGATCGCCGGTTGTTACGTCCAGAACGGCGTCATCACTCGTGGCTCCAAGGTGCGCTTCATCCGTGACGGAACGATCATCTGGAAGGGTGACATCAAGTCGCTTCGTCGCTTCAAGGAAGACGCCAAAGAGGTTGCTGCCGGCTACGAATGCGGTATTGGCCTCTCGGATTTCCAGGATCTCAAAGATGGCGATGTCATCGAGACCTACGACGAGCGCGAGATCGCACGCTCGATCACGTAGCGAGCACCAACATGCACGTGCTGGCGCTTGAGCTTCGCTTGCGGTTTCCGCACGCCCAGAGCCTCAAGGAGAAGCGTTCGATGGTGAACCCAATCGTTGACCGGTTGCCCCGTATGGGAGTGGCCGTGAGCGAGGTGGGCGACCTCGACGAGCATCAGTTGGCGACGATCGGAGTCGTCACCGTTTCGGGGTCGGCGCGCAACGCCGAGGAAACAATCGATGCAGCCGAACGGCTCGTCTGGAGTCGGCCCGGCCTCGAGGTGCTCGACGCCGAACGGTCCTGGATGGAGTTTGAGTAATGAGTTCTCGTCGTCGTCATACCCGGTCTTCTCGCGATCCCGGAGCCCAACGGGCCTCGCGGCTCAACGAGTTGCTGCGAGAGATCATTGCTGAGGAGCTTCGTCGAATCGACGACGAGCGACTCGAATGGGTTTCGGTAACCCACGTACAAACCGACCGCAGTCTCGACCAGGCAATCGTGTCGTACACCGCTGCCCTGGGAGACCTCGACGACGAAGCCGAGCTCGTTGACGTATTCATGAAGTATCGACCTCGCTTGCAGGCAGCCATCAACCGCCAGACGAACCTTCGCCGGACGCCGCCGCTCTCGTTCCAACCTGACGCGCAGCTGCGATCGGCAAACCGGATCGAGGACCTGCTGGCCTCAGAACGAGCCCGTCCGGGCAATGACTCGCTGAACCCTTCGGGTTCAGATGATTCTGCTGCTGTCGAGGGTGAAGAGGAGTAACCGCGGTGGGTAGGAAGCGGCGCGATGACGGCCCAACCGGGTTCGTCATCGTCGACAAACCACGTGGTTGGACCTCGCACGATGTTGTCGCAAAGGCGAGGGGAGTGTTCAAGACCCGCAAGGTCGGGCACTCGGGCACTCTCGACCCAGACGCCACCGGAGTCTTGTTGCTCGGACTCGGCAAGGCGACCCGCATTCTGCGATTCCTCGACGGTCAACCCAAGGCGTACGTCGGCGATATCCGCTTCGGCAGCGAAACCGACTCGCTCGACTCCACAGGCGTGGTGACCAAGACCCATGAGATGGACCCGATCGACATCGCCGCAGCCCGCTCGGCCGCTACCCAGCTGACCGGCGACATTATGCAGGTGCCGCCAATGGTGTCGGCCAAGAAGGTCGACGGTAAGCGCCTGCACGAGCTCGCCCGCGAAGGCATCGAGATCGAGCGCGACCCTGTGCCGATCTCGGTGTACAGATACGAACTCGAGGCAACCGACGATCCAATGGTGTTGCGTGCGACCGTCGAATGTTCGGCCGGCACCTACATCCGTGTGCTCGCCGCAGACCTCGGAGCGTTGCTCGGAGGCGGAGCTCACCTGCACGGGTTACGGCGAACGGCCATTGGGTCGTTCACCGACGAGGACGCACAACCGCTGGAAGAAGCCGTCGTCCGCCCGGCTGCAGAGTTCGTTCGCGACCTCGATGTGATCGAAGTCGACGATGAGGTCGCGTTCGACGTTCGCTTCGGCCGTGTTTTTGAGAGCGCTCGGCTTGGGTCGGTGGGCGAGGGGCCGTACCCTTTGGTCGACGCAAGTGGTGAGCTTTTAGCCATCTACGAAAAACATCGTGGATCGACGGTAAAGCCCACGGTGGTTCTCGCAGAGCCGCCACCTAAACCCGAATCGCCGAAACCAGAAACCCCGGAGTCAGCTACACCGTGAGAATCATCCGCGACAGCGACGACCAGCGCGTGGAAGCATCGGTGCTCACGACCGGCGCTTTCGATGGCGTGCATCGTGGCCACCAGATGGTCATCAAAGACGTGATCGATCGGGCCAAGGCCCGCGCGGTCGAATCTGCGGTTGTGACCTTCGACGTTCATCCAGCCACCGTTGTGCGCCCCGATTCGGCGCCCAAGATCTTGACGCAGCTTCCTCGCAAGCTCGAACTACTCGAAGAGCTTGGCGTGGATGTCGTCTACGTCATCGAGTTCGATGCCGAACGGGCAACGACCACGGCGGCCGATTTTGTCGCCGATGTGTTCGTCGATCGACTCGGTGCAAAAGAGATCCTCGTCGGTAGCGACTTCAACTTCGGGAAGGGCCGGGAAGGCACGGTCGATTTTCTTCACGATCAGGGCAAGAATCATGGCTTCGTCGTTGAGGGTCTTGCATTGATGCAGCGCGATGTCCCTGAATCTGAGGTAGCGAACGAGCCCGTCTCGTCCACGGCGATCCGTCGAGCGCTGGTGGGCGGCGACGTTGAGGCTGCTGCACAGATGCTCGGCCGTCCCTTCGAGATGCGCGGCGAGGTCGTGCAGGGCGATCAACGTGGACGAACGATTGGCTTCCCAACGGCCAACGTGATGCTCTCGAACGACATCGCACGCCCCGCCAACGGGGTGTACGCCTGCCAATACATCCACCCGGATGGAACGTCGACGCCGGCGGCAACCAATGTGGGCGTACGACCGACCTTCTACGACAGTGCAGACGCAGCGGTGCTCGAAGCGCACCTGCTCGACTTTCCAGCAGACGGCGAATCCGGTGACCTCTACGGGCAGGTGGCTCGAGTTCAGTTGTTGCATTTCATCCGCAGCGAACGGCGGTTCAACGGCATCGACGAACTGAAAGCTCAACTCGACGACGACATCGTCACCACCCGCCAGTTGTTTGCCAACTGAGGGATCCAGTCATGGCTAGGGTGGCGCTATGACGACCGACAAAGTGAACCTGGCCGAGAAACTCGCACTCTTCGATACGCACTGGGATCCCAAGGTGGTCGCGAGCTACAACGACAACGACGTGATGGTCGTGAAGTTCCAGGGCGAGTTCGACTTTCACAAGCACGTCGACTCCGACGACTTCTTCCTCGTCCTCGAAGGCGAAGTCACGATGGACTACGAAGAGCACGACAGCGTGACGTTTGGGCCAGGGGAGATGGTGATCGTTCCAGCAGGTGTCGTGCATCGGCCACGCGCGGAGCATGAGGCCAAGGTGTTACTCATCGAGCCACAAGGCGAACCCAACTCCGGCGATAGCGACCGTGAGGCTGCCGCAAAGGAATCGATCTAGAGCGGGCAACCGGGATTTCTGCGAACGTCTGTTAACGATCGAGGGCTATCCCGACCCTAACGGGGTAGGTATGGGGGCAAAGACAGATATCGAAGAGGTGTTCAAAGCGGAGCTATTGGGCACGAGCGCAGGGACCGTTCGAGTCCAACTTCATCGAGCCCACTTGATCTCGCTGCCGCGTTTGCGGCCTACCGCGACTTGCCGGTTACCTCAGCGCAGAGATGGCCTCTTGGACGCCCTGCACATAACCCCCGCCGAACTTGATGGCGTGAACGGCTAGCGGCGCGAGCTGATGCAGCGGGATTCGATCCGGCCAGCCTTCGTCGAGCGGGAACTCTTCGTCGTAGGCAGCGAAGGCTTCATTTCCGAATCCGCCAAAGAGGGCCATCATTGCCAGGTCGAACTCGCGGTGTCCTCCGTGACAGGCCGGGTCGATAAGCCAACTCTGGCCCTGCCGGTCGACGACTCGATTGCCGGCCCAGAGATCGCCATGGAGTCGAGCGGGAGGTTCGTCGGCAGCGGGGAAGTCGGCAAGACGTTCTGCCACATCGAGCAACCCGTCGATGGTGTGGGTCGGCAAAGCGCCTCGTTGAGCCGCAATCTCGGCGAGTGGCCGGAGTCGACGATCGGCATAGAAGTCTGGCCAGTTATCGCAGGGGTCGTTGGGGAGGGCGAGGCTCCCCGTGGTCCGGTGGTCTTCGCGGCCAAACGATGGTGCGCCGGCTTGGTGCAGCTGGGCGAGCGACCGGCCGAAGCCTGCTTCTCCGGCTCCACTCCGAGCGCTGCCGAGATCGATCCAGTCGAGGATCAAACATGCAGGGGCTTCGTCGGCAACGCCAACCACGTTCGCCACGTTGATGACTCCCGGCTCAGCAAGCCAGGAGAGGCCGTTGGCTTCGGTGGTGAAGAACCCAGGAGGCGGGTCGGCGTGCGTCTTGGCAAAGACAACTCGACCGTCGGCGAGCTCCACTCGGTAGGCGGTGGCGAAGTCTCCGCCGGACACCGAACTCATCGTCGAGACCTCTGTCCCGACCAGCTCCGAAATCCGTTGTGGAAGGGGTCCGCTAGCCAACATTGAGGTCCCCGGCGTTCGCCTGGATCCAGCTCCGAAATGCAGGGTGAGCAAAGGTTATGTGGCCCCGGGATGCTGGCTTGATTACTGCTGCTTTGATGAGGCGGTTTCGGTAGCGCGACACCCACTTCGGGTCTCTGTCGAGTTCCGAGGCGATGTAACTGACTGGGACGTCCACATTGGGATGTCGGGCCATGGCGAGTACGAACTTCTGGTCTGTCTCCGAGAGTCTTTTCCAAACCGGTTGGGCGACTTGGCGACCCATGCTCGACAGGCCCTTCTCGATGGCATCTTGAAAGGTCTTGATGCTGATTGTCTTCTCTGAGTCGGGGTGTTTCGCCCAGATGTGATGGCCGATCGATTGAATTGCGAACGGGTGACCAGCGGTTGCCGTAATGGCGTTATTCATCCCGGTCTCGGAGAACCCGATGCCTGCGTCGATGAACGGTGTTTGGAGAGCGTTGCGACTTTCAACGGTCCCGAGAGCAGTCGTGTCGTAACGGGCACAGCGTTCGAGGAAGGTCGTCCCTGGTGTGTCGAGCACTCGTTGGTCGAGTTCCGGAAGTCCAGCGCCGACAAAGGCGAGCGGCATGGCGTTGATGCGAGTGATGATTTGTATCGCCGCACCAAGGGTGGACAGTTCCTCGGTTTCTCCGTCGTGGAGCTCGTCTATCACGAGCAAAATTCCAGTCGCCCCGGCATTGATGACCCGGTCAAGGGATTCCGCAAGTGTCGCTCTGAAATGGAGTTCGCTGTCCTGGGCAACTTCAGATTCGCTACTGGCTGTGAGGGTTGCTCCCGGAATCCCGAGCGCCAGTTCTACGCGGTTCTTGCGTTTTGGTGGCTTACCTTCGAGGGTCTTCAAGGAAGCGGTCAACCGTTGTATCAGTCCTGCGTGCGCAACGTCGTAGATCACGTGGAAGCCCTCTTGTGCTGCGAGGTCGCTGGCTAGCGAGAGCGCGACGGTTTTTCCCGTGCCTCGGTTTCCAATCGTGAGTGCGGTGTACCACTCGCTACGCGGGCCGGCTTGAAATGCCATCTCGAGGTCATCTCGCAAGTCCGTTCTACCCGCCAAAACCGGAGGCCAAGAGCCGAAGGTAGGGGCAAAGGGGGAGTCACGCACAGTGCAATGCTACACAAATCTACAATGTCTACACAAATCTACAATGTCTACACAAATCTACAAATTTGCCCATCGCATGCCTCTCACGGTGTTGCGAATAGAACATAAGTTCCTCGACCCGAAGAATGTTGATGGCCGGTGTGAACTGATCGACGGAACACCAATCCACCCGAAATACGCGTTGATTCTTGCGATGCAAGCCAATGTGCCGAGCACTGCCATATGTGGTCGAGTTTGGGGAGCGGCTTTCAGAGAAACTTCGAGCCATTGGTCAGGTGGCGTCCGGTGAATCTGGTGTTCACGTCGTGCCCGTCGATTGGGGGAGTGGGCCTACGGAGACACCATGAAGCGACCTATGAGCTGCATCACTTCTAAACGCTGTTAACCTAACCAGGTCCACATTCGTGGGCGACCGCTCTGATGTTCGAGCTGGGCAGCGTTACGCATGTTCAGCGCGGCAACCGGGGCTGGGTCCGAAACCCAAGGAAACACAATGGATTCTATTCTCCCACCAAAAGACACGACCATGGCAAGCGTCCGCGAGGCGTTTGGTCTGGCCGAGAACGACACCGGTTCTCCCGAGGTGCAGATCGCGTTGCTTACCGCACGCATCACACACCTCACCGAGCACCTGAAGGACCACAAGAAGGACCATCACAGTCGTCGAGGCCTGCTCATGCTGGTAGGTCAGCGTCGCCGTTTGCTCGACTATGTCAAAGACAACAACGTTGAGCGATATCGCGAACTGATCGCACATCTCGGCATCCGCCGGTAGGAGAACGGAACGAGCGGCCCAGCGGCCGCTCGCTTTCGCGTACGGGGTG
>CAYTUB010000117.1:0-8370 GCA_964441145.1 uncultured Acidimicrobiales bacterium | reverse complement strand
TTGGGTCCGGTTCGTAGGTTTCCAGCAGCACAAACATGACCGCCACCATCGTCAAGTGACCAACTAGAAGGATCGCGACACGGCTACCAAAGCGAGTTTCGAGAGATCCTTGTCGTTCAATCAAGGTGTCCACCAAATCACTCCGACAAGTTCGCCTTGAAACTACGGTCGCTGAAATCTTCGATGAAGTAAAGAGCCATACTCCTTTGTGGCGCGGCTACTCGCATGTCCATATTGCCAGTCTTGAAGGTCGTCGTCGCCGGTGCCCATGAGCACGATGACTTGGCCATTGCTGTCGACGGATGGGGAACCCCCTCTGAAGTTGCCTCGAAGAGAGAAGACACAGACCGAACCTTCAGAAGGTATTGGAACCCGATAGCTGACGCAATAGTCGACATCAGCGAGACACGCGGCTGACGACCACTGTGTCTTTGGAACCGAGCAGCAGCACCCTGTCTAAGTTCTGATCCAGCCAAACTTGCTCGATGGCTGTGATAGCCATCTGGCTTATTGCGTCGACGTTGGACACTTCAGCGCAACGTTGGTCAACTTCTACGTAGATCCGCTCCCTTTCCGCAATTGATTCCACAAGAGAGGAAATTTCTTCGAGTTCTTGTGAGGACATCGGTTGATTGGATCGTGCGATTGCATCTATTGCTCTGTGCACAGGCGCAGCATCGGTGACCAGCTCATCCAAGATGGCCTCTCGGTCCAAAAACGAGTAGCCAGACTCGTCGAAACAGCTCCGCCACACCGACCATGCAGCATCGACTTGCGCAGAGATTCGCGCTGCGCTGCGCAACTCGCGCACTTCATCTGCGATCTCGTAAGGGATCTCACGAAGTGGGCGTGGGTTCTCGTTGTGAACCTGGTCTTCGCAACCGACATACGACTCCAGGAAGGCAGTCTCCTCTGATGGCTCAAGCTCATCGAGATATAGAAGCAGACTCGGTGTTTGGCGCTCACCGCTGGATGCTCCGGCGCCAGAATTGTCGGAAATTCTTAGCCGAAGAGCGGCGGCGACACCGTAGCCAAACTGTTCGAGGCTGTACGTCCAGATGGCGTCCAACGAAAACGCCTCTGGGGGTGGTCCTGGCTCGGGGTTGTGTAGGTAGTCCTCATATCCTTCCGAACGAAGGCACCTTGTGAACCCATCTGCGACAACGATTTCGTACTGTTCGAACTGGTGGCTGAGCGCGAATCGGTCGGTTCGTAACCCGAGTGCTTCCTCAACTGGGGAGACGAAGACCGTTACCTCCTCGACTTCTGAAAGCTCGCTCCTAGCAGCTCCACCTGTTGGTCCCTCGAATGGCTCATCGCTATCGGTCGTCGTTGGAATTTCGGCGGCAGGCATCGTGGGGGGTAGCTCCGCTACAGCTGCTGAGCCCACGCTATTTGCCGGTTGACCCGTTGCTATTTCAATGCCACTTTGAGCACTTGACCAGGCCACAACTGCAAGCGCGACAACTACGACCATTAGGCCGCCGCGGTAGGTCGCCCTTTGCTGCGATTTCCGCCTTTGGGCTTCAGCGGCAACGAGTGATACGTCGGGCGTCGTTATCGACTGTTCCAGCTGCTCGGCTGCTTCAGAGAACGTTCGTAGACCGGTGTTCATCGTCACTTCTCCCTTTGAGTAGGTCTTTCAGATTCCTTCGGGCGTGGTTGAGCGATGCCTTGGCTGTTCCCTCGGCAATTCCGAGATAGTCAGCCACCTGCGCCTGGCTCATATCTTCGACATAACGCAGCGCCAATGCTTCACGCTGACGACGCGGAAGCAGTTGCACCGAACGCCAAAGATCATGATCGATTGCAAGATCGGAGACAGATGGAACTTCACGGTGGTGGGCTTCACGGATCCTTCGATTCCGAATACGAAAGTTTCGTTTGGCATTGTTTATTGCGACCTTCGTGACCCACCCGACGGAGGATTCGAGGCTGCGCACCCGTTCCCAACGCTCGTACGCGGTGACGAACGCATCGTTGACGGAATCTTCAGCCTGTGGTCTTGCTGCACCAGTAGCGAGAATTACAGACGAAAGGACCCGCCCGTAGTTCTGGCTATACCACTCACTGAAGTCTGGCGATGTGCTCATCAAGAGTCCAAGGGTCTGGGCACATCATTTCGTTTAGTCGAAACAAACAAGGCACGCCCTCACATCTTTACTAGTCGCTCACACACCCACCGACTCTAAAACCGGCTGGCACCGTTTTGGGGCCAGCCCATGGGTTACCGATACGACAGCCAGCGAGATGCCGTCTATTGTGGTTTTGCATGGTGCCCGAGCGGAAGGGCAATGGTTTTGCTGTTAGGAGATTGCTTGAGATGGCAATTCGGCGTTGCCGTTCCTTATGTTCCGGACAAGCGACTTTGTGCGAACTCAACATCGACTCCGTCGCCAGTAAGCCCTCTCGAGTCTTCGCCGGGCCCACGCTCACATCTCAGTTCAGGGCTTAGAGATGTCTCGTAGGATCACACTGCTGGTCGTCGAGGCGGTGTTCGGGTTTCAAATGAGTACTAACCGGCCAGAAGGTGGGGCTAGCTATTGGAGCTGGCCTTCGCTGTTTCGCTCACTCGGACGTATGGCAATCGCAGCGATAATAGTTGCTGGGTGCTCTCAGGAGACTTCTCTCTCTGCATCCGCCGACGAAATTGCTACAGGCGTCGTTGGTGGGGAGAATATTTTCGAGCAAGGACAGTCGTACCGTTCAGCTCTCGAAGCAGAAGCCGCTGGACAAGAGTTCGTGGTTCGCTGCATGGCAGAGGCCGGATTCGAATACCGTTCGTATGAGCCATCCTCACCTCCAACGCAAACAGAACAGGTCTTCTTTGATGCTTATGACCCCGATCGGTCTAGCGATGAGTTTGCCCGTCTCTACGGATACGGCCTAGCTACACTCGAATTCGAATCCGTTCGCACCCCGATGAGAAATTTGGGGCTCGCACCGCAGAACTACTTCGATCTCCTACAGAGTGACCCGCAGGCCCTTGGCAGTCTCTTGACCTTCGATGAAAGCGTCGTTGTGGGTGATCCAAACACGTCTGGCTTCTCTTTAGAGGAATTAGATGCTTACGAGGTGACCCTACACGGTAGCGAAAACGAACAGGGATGCTTCGACCTGGCGTTCAAGGATCGGTCTGCCGGAAGTGATCTGTATCGTGACAGTTTGGACGAGATCGAGGCGTTCCAATTAGGTTTTTCGGTCCATCCCGTGGTAATAGCCTATTATTCGCGATGGTCTAGTTGCATGCAAAGCGAATTTGGGTATGGCTACGTCTCGCCGCTCGAGGCCTATCTGGATCTAAAGCGAGAGTTCTTAGAAAATCCACCTCCCCTTGACATGGCTTCCTTCATTTCACTTGAAACTGCCGCCGAGGAGGAACGTCGGATAGCTCTGGCATCGATCAGTTGTGGCGAACCAACTAACCAGCTTCTGCCTCCCAATTTGACCGAGGAATGGAGGAAGCACGTGGGGGCCGGTTGATCGTGAGATGGTGCAGCGAAACCGTCGCCGCGCACTGACACACAGTCATGGTTCGAGTCATACGGCGTGTGCTGAATATCCTATGGCTTCACATACGGATTGGGTCCAACATCAGGACTACCCGAACCTCCTGTCACCGCTGAGGACGACTTCAGCCAAAAGCCCACAGAGGCAAAGCCCAACAGCACGACACTGGCATCGAGTAGGCCAGCGGTGCGCAATCGGTTCCCGAACAGCCATGACGTGTAGACCGATCCGTGATCAGAATGAGCAACGGTTTGACCTTTAGGAGGCCGCCGTCGCCAGGTCGCCATTTGCACGGCGTCAGCAACGAGTTCGGCACGTATGTGATCGGCGATCGACCATCCCACAATCCGGCGAGACCATGCGTCGAGCACGACCGCCAAATAGATTCGGGACCGCTCTCACATGAATCCCAGACGAGAACAACAATCTCTGAAGACGAATCGTCCGGGGTTTCTCGAAGACCAACTATTGCCTCGACCTCTCGTTCTCCCCCCAAACGGCTTCAACTCACCGACACGTATCAACGGGTTCGAAGGGCTCTCGATCGAAGAGGCTCAGAGTAGAGCTGTCGAAGCGGGCTGGGAGTTCATCGAGGTACGCAGCCTCGACTTTGATGAGACCGCCAGCGATAGTGAGTCTGCGGGTCGGCTGGCGGACTATCTAGAGACGATGCTCGGCCTTTACGAAGAGGATGGTGTCGTGATCGAAGCATGGAGCGGCGGCTACCGCATATAGACCTTCGAGACGATTCGACCATCTGGTGACCGGCTTTACGTAATGTTGCTTTTCGGCGATTCGAGTTGCGGCAAACGTCGGAACTTTCTGGCGCCTAACGACGTACCAGTACTATGTCGATCGGAGGCGGTATGAAGTTTGTGCAGTGCGTGTTGGTGGTGGTTGCTCTGGTCGGCACTGCATGCGCGCAAGGGATAGATGGCCGGGTCAACTTGGACGTTGGTGACCAAATAAGGGTGTCGATCACTTCCCACTGTGGCCTTGAGACCCTCGAGATCGATATCAATGAGCAGACTTGGACGACGGAAACTATTCCTCAAGATGCAGCTGGGAATGCTGTCGAGCCTGCTTGGACTCGAACCGGCGGAGTGGTCGAGATGGAGTTGACACTTGTCGACGAAGACACCCTCTCGGCTACTGAGGTGGGCAGCGGTGTGTTTCACGAGTACAGCCCTAATTCAAACCCGGACGGTTGCGCGTAACGACAACTGCGATATCACCGGCGTTACATAAAATCCGATTCAGGCGGCCTGCTGTAGCTCCTCGGAAGGGTTTGAGAGTCGTATGTATAGAGGCTCGAAGAGCATGAGGATCTTCCCCTTCATGAAGTAAAGGAAGATTGCTGTTGCGAAGACCTGGCTCGTGACAAGTCCCGTCTGCGTTTGCCAACGGATAAGAACGAACCCTCCAATGAGGATCCAAACCGTTGCGAAGAGTTGAATCGCCCCGGGTTTGGTGACTGCTGTTTTTAGTGGTTGACGGCGACCTGTTTGGTTGCCTGTGATTGATTGTAGAACGCTGCTTCGTGCTCGGCGGGTGTGGCGTAGCTGGCGTCGTCGGTGATGTTGCCGTGGACTCGTTGCTGGTTGAACCAGTCGACGTAGGTCATGGTCGCGAACTCGACATCTTCGAGGCCTCGCCAGGGGCCTTGACGGTAGATGAGTTCCCATTTGTAGAGACCGTTGAAGGACTCGACCAACGCGTTGTCGTAGCTATCTCCTTTCGATCCGACAGAGGCGACGATGTCGTTGTCGGCGAGCCGCTCGGAATAGGAGATCGACAAATACTGTCTGGAGTTCCCCCGCTTGTGGGAACGACTCAGAGACCGGATCGGCCAGCTCCCATTCTGGCTGGGATGATCTTGTCGCGCTGTCCGAAGAGCTAGGCGACCAGCGTCGCAACCGGACAACATTGCAGAACTTGACGACCTTTGTTGGCGAAGCCCAACTTGCTGAGTGCATGCGAGATGAGGGGTTCGATTATCAGCTTGCAGCGTTTCCTTCGCCGGACCCGGCAGTTGATGCCCTGCTATCTGAGTGGAGCACAGCCGAACAAGAACTTGCATTCATGGCCACGCGGGACCCGGAGTCATTTGGTTTGGGATGGGCCTTCTTCACCTACGGAAACGACATCGCAACCCGTTGGGCACGAGAATGGATTGTCGCTCAAAATGAGATCAACGACTCAGTGTGGAATATCGATGGAGCGGGGGACGTCGAGTCCGAATGCTATCGACGGGAAGCGCCGGCTGAAGCTTGGCTTTGGACCCAAGAAATGGATCTCGTTGGGTTCGAGTTCTCGCTGATGCTGCAAGACATTCGAGCGGACCTGGATTTGGATGAGTGCGGCGAGACACTCGAAGACAGCCTTGGCGACCTTTCGGAGCGATTCAGTAACGCCGCCGACTACCCGACGTCCGGTCGGCAAGCCGGTTCCGAGTGGGATGCAGTGTCGGCTGATGAGACCTCTCGAGCGGTAGCGATAAGCAGCTGCGTAGTGACGGCGTTAGATGAGGGAGATGCATCTATCGGAGCTCGAGTTAGACGGTTCCGGAACGCCCATACGAATGACCTTCCGGTCGCTCGTGCCGATTGGGAGGAGACACACGTGCTCCTTGAACAACTTGTGAGCGGCCAGATCGACGTAGACGATCAGCGCATCATCGATCGCAAGTCCTGGGTCCCCGATTGGGGTCTCGCTGCCGTCAACGTCATCGAAGACGTCAGCGACTAGGGAAGCCGCACTCGCTACGAAGTCGGACCACGCCGCCGACACACACCGCCTGACTTTCAATGCGTGTTGGCTGGCCGCAAGTACCGCGGCCAGCCAACCACTAGCTAAATCTCGGCATGGTCCATTCTCACTGGACGGTCCAATTCCTCCAGGGAATCTGTGATTCGGTGACTGAACTGAGCAGACGGACCGTGGCCGTGGGGCCCTTGATTCGTCCGTCGGTGTCAGCCAACACGATCGGTACATGGCCCCAACAACGTCTACCGAACGACTGCATTTCGGAAGTAGTTGTTGAGCTACGCATTGCCGAGGGCTTCACCTTGATAATTCCGAATCGGTTCCCTCGGTGGTTGATGAGTGCTCCTACAAAGCTCATTTCGTGTCCTTCGGAGGGAAGGGGTCGTTGCCTGGTGCCACGGTGTCGGAATCGCGGATCTGACCGTTGGGCCGATGAATCACGACTTCACCGCCACCGCTGTTGTGGACAATCTCACGAGATCGGTCAATGGCCTCGGACTGGGTCGCGGTCCTCGCACTAGCGCGATCGGAGCCTGGCTTTGTCACCTGCCAACCGCCATCTGGATGGGGTGTCACATGCCGTTCATTTCGGTTGCTCATTCTGGAATTTTCCTTACTGGTATGGAACTCCACCAGCCAGGTATGAGACACTCTCTTTGCAAATAGAAGCTGCATCGCTGCCTGTAAGGGTGGTGTTCAGTTTTCAAGGGGCCCGGCCGAATCAGGTCGGGCTCCTCTTGTTTTAGTCGAATTGTGCAGCTCTCGTCCATGCCAATCGACAATTTAATTCGCGCGCGCAAATTAAATTTGCACAGCTTGCCCGCTTGCCGTACATTGGCTCCGATGGTTGTTGGGGACTCGGAACTCTATGAAGATCTTGGCCGGAGGGTCGCTCGAATTCGACGTTCGAGAGAACTGCGACAACTAGACATAGCAGAAGCCCTTGGAGTGACACGGGCTGCCGTATCAAGTATTGAGTCAGGAAAACAGGCAGTCGCAATTCATCAGCTACTCCAGCTTTCATCCGCACTGGGCGTGCACACGGCTGATCTTGTGCCAGAACTGGGCGAAACTCCTTCGCAGGAACCACCTATTCATTCTGGCCCTGACATTAGTGTTGAACAGCAGGAGTGGATTTCGAAGCTTCTCAACCGTGCCGAGGAGGCTGACTGAAATGTCTGTCAAGGAAGCTGGTGATCGCGCCAAGGAGATGCTTGCTCGGCTAGGGATAGTAAATCCGGCGATCAATCCCGAAGAGATCGCGAATCAGCTCGGCGTCGTGATCGCTAGAGAGAAGCTTGATGGCAATACGTCTGCCATGTTGTACCGAAAGTCCGGAGAAGCCCCGGTAATTGGGCTCAACAGCACACAGTCTCGGAAACGGCAGAGGTTTTCGATTGCTCACGAGCTTGGCCACTTGGTTCTACACCCAGGCCGGCCACTTATTGTCGACCATGTTCGCGTCAACTTCCGGGATGATCGAGCCTCTGCTGGATCGTTCCGAGAAGAGATTGAAGCCAATGCATTCGCAGCGGAGCTATTGATGCCAAAGCACATGCTTGAACGCGCGTTGATGAAGTTTCGGCTTGATACGCCTGAGGACGAAATTGTGAAGGCACTCGCAAACACGTTTGAAGTAAGCAGGGAGGCCATCGGATACCGCCTCGTGAATCTAGGGCTACGCTCTGGCCTGTAGAACCGTTAAGGCAGCCTTGGAATCAGAAATCCTGTTGTCCTCGACAGTATTGCTGACGAGTTCGATGTGATGTTCCGATGACCAACACCTCGTTCAACGGGTCAGCCGGCATCAGCTGCGGTATTGGTCGGTAAATCGATCTCCACACGAGTGTCGCCAACCTGAATGGGACAAGCGGGACGAACACGACCAGATTCATCGACTTATCGCCAAGGTGTCGTTTTGGAGCCAGATGCGTAACGAACCTAAGGTCCGAACATGCATGAGGCCCTCGGAGCGGCGACAACACGCCTGCTTGGACACCTACAGCTCGGGTCCCTCGCGCCCGCGATCTGGTTGTGGCTGACGCGGACCCTGGTGGCTGGTTGACATTTTCCTGAGCCGGTTTGGTTTGGGAT
>CAYTUB010000116.1:0-8489 GCA_964441145.1 uncultured Acidimicrobiales bacterium | reverse complement strand
TTGGTCGGCTCATCGAGCACCAGCAAGTTCACCGGCACCACCATGATCTTGGCCAAGGCGAGTCGGGTGCGCTCGCCGCCGGAGAGCTCGATGATTCTGCGATCGGCTGCGTCACCAGAAAAGCCAAACGAACCAAGCACCGTGCGCCAGTTTCGAGTGGTCTGCTTCGGAGTTACCGAGATCAGCTCCTGGTACACGGTCTTGTCCGGGTCCATGTCCTCGGCCTGGTCCTGTGCGAAGGCCGAGAGATCGACGTTTGACCCAAGGGTTATCGACCCGGTGGTTGGTTCCAGCTTGCCGGTCAACATACGAATGAGCGTGGTCTTGCCAGCGCCGTTTGGCCCGACGAGGCCGATCTTGCGGCCGCGCTCGACCACTGCGTTCACGTCTTCAAGAATCGTGACTCCCTCGTAGCCGACACTTGCGTTTTCGATCTCGGCGACGATGCGCGACGAGCGCTGTGGTTCGGGGAAGTCGAACTTCGCAGCGATTTCCTTCTCCGTCGGAACCTCGATGAGTTCGAGCTTCTCCATGGCCTTGATGCGGCTCTGCACCTGCTTGGCCTTGGTGGCCTTGTAGCGAAAGCGGTCGACGAAGGCTTCGGTAGTGGCGATCTTGCGACGCTGCTGTTCAGCTTGCGCGGTGAGCTGTGCGATACGTTCCTCTCGCGCTGCCACGTATTCGAGGAACGTACCAACGTACTCCTGGGCCACGCCTGCGCTGATTTCCAGAATTCGATTCGCCACCGCGTCGATGAAGTCACGGTCGTGCGACACGAAGAACAGCGCGCCGCTCCACGAGGCGAGATGGTTCTCGAGCCAGGCGACCGAGTCGACGTCGAGGTGATTTGTCGGTTCGTCGAGGATCAACACATCGGGGTTCGACAACAAGAGGCGAGCCAATGCCACGCGCATGCGCCAGCCACCGGAGAGCTCTTTGATTGGCCGTTCGTTCCACGCCGGAGGAAAGCCAAGTCCTGCGAGGACCCGATGCGCTTCGGATTCGAGCGCGTAGCCACCGTGGGTTTCGAATTCGGATTGCGCTTGGCCGTACTGCTCGATGATGCGATCCATGTTCGAGCCATCGTCGGTCTCGAGTTCGGCTTCGAGCGTCCGCAGGCGTGTGGCGATGTCACGGATGTGTTCGGCGCCATCGAGGGTCTCTGCGAGCACAGAGCGATCGGTGGCTTCGGGAAGTTCCTGGGCCAGATACCCAATCCGGAGATCCTTGGGCTTGTGAATCACGCCTTCGTCTGGGTCCTGTACTCCCATGATCGACTCGATGAGCGTCGTCTTGCCCACACCGTTTCCGCCGATCAACGCGATGCGGCGACCCGCCGAAAGCTGCAAGGTCACATCGCTAAAGAGCGTCCGGGCCCCATGGGCCTTTGATAATCCGGAGACGGTGAGCACTCGTTAAGGATAGGAGCGCACACCCAAGCCCAATACGCTCACAGCGTGGTATCTGCAACATCTTCGACGGTCGAACCCATTGACCATGGCGAGATCGCCCAGCGCGCTCAGCTTCGACGCATGAAAGGCTTCGCCACGCTGCTGTTGGTGCTGGCCGCAGTGGTGTACTTCATTGCCCGGGCAAACCAGGATGGCGGTGCACCGTGGATTGGGTTCGTCCGTGCAACAGCTGAAGCCGCAATGGTGGGAGCGTTCGCGGACTGGTTCGCCGTAACGGCACTGTTCAAGCACCCCCTCGGCTTGCCAATCCCGCACACGGCAATCATTCCGAAACGCAAAGACGACATCGGCGAAGGGCTGGGCGAGTTCGTGCAGTCGAACTTCCTGACCGGTGAGGTCGTGGCAGAAAAGCTCCAGGGCGTGCAGATGTCTCGACGTCTCGGTCTGTGGCTCCGAGAGCGTGACAACGCCGCATCGACGGTTTCAGAGATCGCCGTCGTTATCACTGCCGTCTCGGATGTCTTGAGCGAAGACGAAGACGTGCGGGTCATGGTCGACTCTCTCGTTCGGGATCGCCTCAGCCGGGTTCCCGTAGCCCCGATCGTCGGCCGCGTGATCGACGCTGGGATGGACGGCGATCACCATCACGAGATGTACAACTCGGTACTCAAAGGTGCAGCCAACTTCCTCGAGGACAACCGCACTACGTTTCGGCGCCGTTTAACAAACGAGTCGCCATGGTGGGTTCCCGAACCGATCGACGACCGCATCTTCGACAAGATCTACAGCGCGGTGATGACCTTTCTGCGAGAGGTCGACTCGAACCCGGACCACCACATCAAGAAAGACATCGATTTCCGGTCTCGCGAATTCGCCGAGCGACTCCGCAGCGATGAGCGCATGATCGAACAGGGAGAGCAGCTCAAACAAGAGTTGCTCGATCATCCTGAATTTCAGGCCTGGACCAAAGACCTCTGGTCGTCGCTGCAGCGCGGCTTTGGCGACGCCACACGACAGGCCGATTCCGATGTGCGCCGACGCATCACCGATGCCGTCGTCACGTTGGCCGACCGGCTCGTCGAGGACGAAGCGCTACAGGGCAAGGTCGATGCCTGGCTGGAGTCGATCGTCGTCTACCTCGCCGAGGCTGGCCGAGGCGAAATCGGTGCGCTCATCGCGAACACCGTCGAGGGATGGGACCCCAACGACACCGCCGACCGCATCGAACTCCAGGTCGGCCGTGACCTCCAGTTCATCCGCATCAACGGCACGATCGTCGGCGGGCTCGCCGGCTTCGTGATCCACGCCATCTCCGAGATTTTCTTCTAACCGCTAGCGAGCTTTCGGCGGCGGAAGGGTCCAGACGGTGTCGGTCGTTGTGAGGGTCGCTGGATCGAAACGGTCGAGCAGGTCCGCCATTGCGGGAATGCTCGAGTCGTCGGCGTCCCACAAATCAATGCCGACGGCCAGCTCCCGGCGGATGTCGTCTGCGCTGTGGCCAAGTTCGGCCAGCTCGCCGAGGTGCACACCGCCGCCGCGCTTGGCCAGGCGCTCACCCTCGCTGTCGATCATCAGGGGGACATGTGCGTGTTCGACCTGGTCTAGGTCGAGCGCATCGCGCAACCACACGTGGCGGGCAGTTCCGGGCAACAGGTCTGCACCACGTACGACTTCGGTAACGCCTTGGTCGGCGTCGTCGAGCACCGTCGCCAAGTTGTAGGAGGCAACCCCGTCGTTTCGTTGCACCACGAAGTCATCGACGAACTCGCTCTGCGCGCCATAGTGCCGGTCGACGAAATCGATCGTCTGACCGCCACTGCGAACCCGCAAGGCGGCTGGCCGGTCTTTGGCCCGCTCAGCGCGTTCTGCGTCCGTGAGGTTGGTGCACGTTCCGGGGTAGGCGCCACCGGGAAGATGGACGTGTGGTGCTTGCGCTGCCTCGCGCACCTCGCGGCGAGAACAGAAGCAGGGATACAACAGACCCGCAGCATCAAGGTCCGAGATCGCATCTGCGTACCGCCCCGAGCGTTCGGATTGGCGCAGCTCCATGCCCGAGAACGTGATCCCCACGGCATCGAGGTCCGCGAGTTGTTGCGCCTCGTGTTCGGGAGTGCACACGTTGAGATCGAGGTCGTCGACACGCAGCCGGAGTTCTCCACCACCATGGTGAGCCGATAACCACGCGAGCATTGCCGTTCGCAGGTTCCCCACGTGAAGTCGCCCCGATGGTGACGGTGCGTATCGACCGATCATGGTCAGCTAGTTGCGGCGGTCGAGAATCGGAACGAGGCCGGCGAGCATCCCGATGATCCCTAGCGCCAAGAAGACCCACTCACCGGTCGCGACAGCAAGGATGATGAAGATGATGGCGGTCGCACCCATGACCGCGAGCAGCGGCCCGGGGGCTTGGCGTTGCGGCGGTCGTGGTTGACGCCGGTCTTGTGGCCGCCGCTGCGGCGAGGACGAATCCATGGATCCAGCTTATGAGACGCCGAGATCAGTGCGGTCTGATCCGTGTAACGTGCCAGGCACGTTACAGACCCACTAGTTCGTGCTTGGGACGTCGAACAGGCGGACTCGGTAGGTGACGGGCCAGCGCTTGCCGGTGAGAAGGTAGGTGTCGTTCGTTTCGTCGTAGGCGATCCCGTTCAACACGTCGTTTGTGTTTCCCTCAAACCCGGGCGGTGTCAGATCGCTGGCGTTGAGGACCCGGGTCACGTTGCCAGTTGCCGGGTCGATCTGGATGACCAGCGACGACTGCCAAATGTTGGCCCAAACCGCTTCGCCTACGCACTCGAGCTCGTTGATCAGCAGCACCGGAGTGCCAGACAGCGTCACGTTCACTTCGTCGAGTAGTTCGAAGGAGTCGGGGTCCCTGAATTGGAGGACATCGGAACCGTTTGACATGGTCAGGCGCTCGCCATCGTGGCAGATGCCCCAGCCCTGGCCCGAGTAGGAAAAGGTCTCAAGCTCCTCGAAGGTCTCAAGGTCAAAGCGAAACGCCACTTCGTCTCGCCAGGTGAGCATGATGGCGGTTGATTCGTCGTCGTCTTCGATCACCGTGACGCCCTCCCCAAACACATCGGGCAGATCCGCCGAGCGCAGCACATCCCCTGTTTCGAGATCGACTTCCCGAATAGTTGATTGGCCAACGAGGCCGGTGCTCTCAAAGAGACGTCCATCGGAAAGCTCAAAACCTTGGGTGAATGCGCCGGTGTCGTGGTCGAAGGTTTCGAGCACTTCGAGAGCTACGTCGATGGGAATCTCTCGCTCGTCCACGTTGCGTAGGGCATTGTCGACGATCGCCGGGAAGTCTTCTTCTTGTGCTGGGTCATCGGCGCCTGCTGCTGCCGACCCCGGTGCAGGATCGGACGTCTCCGGAACCGTCGGCGCTGGTGCTGCTTCGAGCGATTCGATGATCTGCGATTGCTCTGCTGCTGGTGATGATGACAACAACAACCAGCCAACGATGGCTGCCCCGATCACCCCGACGACTAAGACCGCCTGAAACGGACGCTTACCCATCGTCGGAAGCGCCGCCGCCGCCACCGCCGCCACCATCGCTGGCCTCGGGGGCTGGTCGCCCAATGCCTGGATCAACCGGCGTGGGGACGAATACCTCGTCGAGGATCGGTAGTTCCGGAGCCTCTTCGCGATAGACGAATCCCGTTCCGATGCGAATGCTGCAGGTTTCCTCGATGTATCCGAGAGTTTCGTCGACACCAAATGGTGGGCGTGTAGCGAGCGACATCCACTGGTCGCTGAACTCAGATTCGTTCAGTTCTTCGAGATCGAATCGTGCGCCCTCTCCAATGGCAACAAAGGTTGCGAAGCGGTCGGCCACCGAAGCGAAGTCGGCAGAAATCGTGCCAAGGCGAAGGGTTGAGGAGGCGGTGTAGAAGTTCAACGCGACACGTTGAGGCTCTCCGAGTAGTCCTGACTCGAGTGGATCAATTCGGTCGGTGTCGATGATCTCAGGGGTCGGCAGAGACGCTGGGGCAGGCGCAACAGTGGTGGTAATCGGAGCCGTGGTCTCCGGGATAGACGCACCAGAAGCGAGTGCTTCAGCTGCAGCCACCGTTCGCGACTGGCGGATTTCCTCGGGGATGTCACCCAGTTGGTGCATGCCTACATCGAGAGGGGGAGAGCCCGGTTGGGCCAGCGGGTCGCCAGCGAGGTTGACCAAATTGATAGGGATCGCTCGAAGATCCTCGCGAAATACCGACGCCAAAGAGCACAGTCGTTGGTTGTCATCGACGACGATCGTGGTAGTCGTCGTAGTGGTTTGTGCGAGGGTGGTGGTCGTTTCGGTCAGCGCAGCCTCGGCTTGGGCCTGGGCTCGGTCGTTGCTGAGGCGTGCGAATAGCCAGACGATAAGTACCGCAACGAGGGCGACAAGAACAATTCCGCGCAGCTCGCGCGCCAAGATGTGTGAACGATGCACAGCCCTAGCCTAGGTCACCGACCCCGGCCGTTTGTGGTCACTATCTCGCTGGTGGCTTTCGCGAGGGCAAACAACCGCAGTAGTAAAGCAATGCTAGATACGGCACGCGCGTGGTGGATCGAATTGCGCTGGCGGTGAGGCTGCGCCTACGGTCTCGGTCATGCGTCGAGGGTGGAGCCGTTTCGGGCTGTACGTCATTGTTGTGGTTGTGTTGGTTGTCGTCGTTTTGGCGACGACCACGGGGACCGAACGAAGTGTTGGTGAAGTGGTTGCTCAGCTCGTCTTTATCGGGGGAACCTCCTACCTATTGACCTTTATCGTGTGGCCTCGGCGCACTCGGCTGTCACGCCGGCACCACACACAGGTCGACTCGTCGAAGCCAATCGAGGCTCGGCGCACCAAGCAGGCACCGAAGCCTGACCAACCGTCGACTCCAGGACCCGCTGTTTCCCAAGCGCGGGCAGCGGCGGGCGCCGAAGTCCACGCCCGAGAAGCGTCGGTCGAGAAGCGTTCTCGAGGTCGACGCCCTAGTGAGCGCCAGTCGACTGGCGAGATGCGCTGGCCCGCGCGTTAGAGTCGTACTCGGCTCGAGGAATGTCTCGCAGCCAAGGAGAGTGTCATGGTCAAGGTCCCCAAGGGGTATCGCAGCCGCAACGTGCAAGATCGGCGCGGCTCACGTAGTAGTGGCGGACTGAGCTCGGGAGGTCTCGGAGGCTTGGGAGGCGCCCTGGGAGGCGGGTCGCTGGGTGGATCCCGCGGCGCAGCGAGTCCGGCTGCCGGTCGTCGCGGATGCGGTGGTCTTGGTCTCGTCCTTGTCGTTGTCTTTGGTCTTCTGCTCTTCAGTTGCATCGGCGGCGGCACCAACTTGGCCAGCCCCGATCTCGGTAATGACGGTGGCTTCTCCACTGGCGGTGTCTCACAGTCCAACGCCGACCCCTCATCGTTCAGTGCTGACGAGAACTTCGCCTTCGATCTCGCAAATGCTGTACTCGACGACGTCCAGGTGTTCTGGTCCGAGGAGTTCGCTGAATCAGGGTCGACCTACCCCGAAGCTGGGCTCGTGATCTTCGATAACTCGGTATCCACCGGTGGATGCGGCAACGCCTCTTCAAACGTTGGCCCGTTCTATTGCCCGGCAGACTCCAATGCCTACATCGATTTGCAGTTCATGTTCCGCTTGCAGGCACAACTCGGCGCTGAAGGCGACTTCGCCCAGGCATACATTCTCGCTCACGAGATTGGTCACCACGTGCAGAACGTGGTCGGCATCAACAACCGGGTACGCCAGGCACAGTCCGGCGTTTCCCAAGCCCAACAAAACGAACTCAACGTCTTCCTCGAACTACAAGCGGACTGTCTTGCTGGCATGTGGGCGAGAGACTTCCAAGCTCGAACAGATGCCATCTTGGCCAGCGGTGATCAGGACCTGATCAACAACTCACTGCTCCTCGAAGATGGAGATCTCACCGAGGGAGTCCGCGCCGCCGATGCCGTCGGCGACGACGCGATCACCGGCAGCTCGAATGCGGAGAACTTCACTCACGGAACTTCGGCACAACGAGTCGAGTGGTTCAACCGTGGCTTTGACACCGGTGACTTCGACCAATGCTGGACCTTCCCCGATGGATCGATCTGATCGATAGATGCCTACCGACAAAACAACAGCTGACGTTGCCCGACGAGTGGCGATCACAGGAGTCCATAAGGCGTTCGGTGACACCGAGGTTCTTCGCGGAATTGAGCTAGAGGTCGAGCCCGGCCGCAGCCTCGCGCTGCTTGGCCCGAGCGGGTGTGGAAAGACGACCCTGCTGCGTCTCATCGCTGGTTTGGAAACCCCCGATGGTGGCGAGATCAACGTGGGCGAAACCGTCATGGCGGGCCCGAACCAATGGGTGCCGCCCGAGCGACGCAACATCGGAATGGTCTTTCAAGACTGGGCGCTGTTCCCGCACCTCACCGTGGGGAAGAACGTCGAGTACGGACTCGATCGCGAGGAACGAAAGAATGGTCGGGCGAGCGAGTCGCTCGAGATGGTTGGCCTAGAACACTTAGCTGACCGTATGCCCGACACATTGTCTGGTGGACAACAGCAGCGGGTCGCGCTCGCCCGGGCGATCGCACCCAGGCCTACGGTGTTGCTCCTCGACGAGCCCTTCTCCAACCTGGACTCCGCCCTTCGTGTCGGTGTCCGAACCGAAGTTCATCGCTTGCTGATCGAACTCGGGATTACCTCGGTCTTTGTGACCCACGATCAAGAAGAGGCCTTCGTGTTGGGCGACGAAGTTGCCGTCATGCGAGGTGGGGTCATCGAGCAGTTGGGCACGCCACACCATCTTTACGAACACCCTCGAAGTCCTTGGATCGCAAGTTTCGTCGGAGAGGCAAACCTGCTCGCTGGTGAAGGATCCGGTGCGAAGGCGACGTCCCCTATTGGCGACGTTGCTCTCAAAGAGGCGGCGTATGGATCGGTGAGCGTTCTCATCCGGCCAGAAGATCTACGTGTCGAACCGGGTGAGGAGCACCTCGTTTCACTCGTCGAATATTACGGACACGACGCAATGGTGACCGTAACGCTCGACGCTGGCACTGAGCTACAAGCTCGGGTGCCAGCGCGGAGCGAATTTCGAAGGGGT
>CAYTUB010000115.1:0-8710 GCA_964441145.1 uncultured Acidimicrobiales bacterium | reverse complement strand
AACAACCGAGACGGATTGGGTCGCGCTTCGATCAGACTGTTCTGCAGGCGTGCTGTGTCGAGCGTCAACGCTGCCCACTCAGCGAGCCGCTCGGGCGATTGGCCGAAGCCGCCATCGATCCACTCCGGACGAAGGTGACCGTCGGGCATTACGGCGACTTGATGATCACCCTCCTCAGCTGGTGTATCCAACAGCCCGAGCTGGCCCATCTTCGGTAACGTTTCGAGCGGCAAACCGTGCAGTTCTGCCCACACCTCGCCTATGGAGGTTCTCCAGCCGCCCCTGAATAGACGATGGACCACAAGAATGTCCCAACAGCGATCGATGCCGATTCCAGCACTCGCCACGAGCGATGCAGTCTCGGTTCCCCACCAGACCCAACGCGGGTCAGACGACGCTGCGAGCTCACCAAACCAGGCGAGCGGATCGGGTGTTTCGATAGCCCAGCGATCCTCGCCTCTGGCGAGTCCGAGCCCGACGCCCGGGGAGAATGCCACGCCGACTAGGTCGTGTCGCTCAAAGTCGATCGGCTGATTCACGTACTGCTGTCTACCGGCTCTCGCAGGGCCAAGCGCTAACGGAGCACCGAGGAGAGCAGCAAGCTCGTCTCGCTGTTGAGCACACCCTCGATCGAGCGAATCCGAGCAAGGACGAGGTCGAACTCGCCGAGCGTCTGCATGTGCAGCTCGGCGACCAGGTCCCAACCGCCGTTGGTCGTGTGCAGCGCGTGGATCTCCGGGATGCCGCGCAGCTCGTTGATGACCTGGGTGGTGCTTCGCCCTTCAACCTCGATCAGCGCCACGGCTCGGACATGGTCCGGGTCGTTCGCGTCATGCACACGCACCGTGTAGCCGAGCACCACGCCGGAGTCGCTCAATCGTTCCAGTCGGGTCTTGACCGTTGCGCGAGTGACGTTGAGCTGACTGGCGAGTCCCGTGAGCGGCGCACGGCCGTCGACCCGCAGCAAGGCAAGCAGGCGCCGATCAAGTTCATCGAGTTCCATGTGCAAAACATACACGCAAGCTGTCCAAAGTGCGCAACACATATGCAAATCGGACGCAAACTATGCATTGTTTCTGCACTCTGTAAATTTCTACTCTGTAAGGGTCCCTTACAAGCAGGAGAAAATCGTGGTCGACTTTGTAGACGTGGAGAACATGGCGGCGTGGATAGCCAACCAAGGCCTCGACAACGTTCTCGCTGGCGTTACCGGATACATCGAGGAAGACTTCCGCAACTGGCCAGCCTTCGACAAGACCCCTCGAGTCGCGAGCCACTCAACCCATGGCGTCATCGAGCTGATGCCGACAGCGAACGACGATACCTACGGCTTCAAGTACGTCAACGGCCACCCAATCAACACCAAGCGCGGTCTACAAACCGTGACGGCCTTTGGGCTGCTCGCCGATGTCGATAGCGGCTACCCAACTTTCCTCGCCGAAATGACGCTGCTTACCGCAGTGCGAACCGCGGCTACCTCGGCCATGGCGGCCAAGCTCCTCGCCCCTAGGTCGGCTTCGGTCATGGCGATGATCGGAACAGGCGCGCAATCTGAGTTTCAGGCGCTCGCGATGCGCAAGGCGCTTGGAGTCAACACCTTGCGGGTGTGGGACACCGACCCCGAAGCAGTCGAAAAGCTCGTCAACAACCTGACTCCATTGGGTTTCGAGGTCATTGAGGCAAGCAACGCCCAAGACGTACTCGACGGAGCGCACATCATCACCACCTGCACCGCGGACAAGACGAATGCGACGATCCTTTCCGACGACATGGTCGCAACGGGCGTCCACATCAACGCGATCGGTGGCGACTGCCCCGGCAAGACCGAACTCGACAGCGCGCTTCTGCGTCGCTCGGACATCTTCGTCGAGTATCCCGAGCAAACTCGGATCGAAGGCGAGATTCAACAGCTCGATGACGACTACCCGGTTATCGAACTCTGGCAGGTGCTCACCGGTGAGCAGCAGGGAAGAACGAGTGACGACCAAATCACCATCTTTGACTCGGTCGGTTTCGCTATCGAGGACTTCTCCGCACTTCGCTATGTTCGAGACCACGTGACCGGCACGAGCTTCAGCACGAAGCTCGACATGATCGCCGAGCCACAAGATCCGAAGAACCTGTTCTCGTTGTTGCCTTCGGGAAACGGGTGATTCGATGGGAATTCAGTCGCCACATGCAACTCGGTCCGTTCAAATCATCAACGTTCCCATCGACCTTGGCGCGTCACGGCGCGGGACCGATGGTGGGCCGTCGGCCATGCGGGTGGCTGGCCTCGGTGCCGCTCTGGCCAAACAGGGCTTTGATGTTCTGACCGACATCGACACATTCGTCCCTGCCATGGAGACGCGAGAAGCCTGTCGTCGGGACGCCCGGTTTCGCGAAGAGATCCTGTCCGTCTGCACTGAACTCGCCGCAACCACCCAGCAAGCGCTCGACGACGGCGCAACTCCGGTGATTATCGGTGGCGATCATTCGGTAGCGATGGGAACCGTGGCAGGTGTGTCAGCCCACTACCGAAGCAACGACCACGACATCGGCCTGTTGTGGTTCGACGCGCATGGCGACATGAACCTTCCCGAGACTTCGCCTTCCGGCAATATCCATGGCATGCCACTCGCACACCTTCTGGGGCTCGGCGACCCGGAGCTTGCCGGAATCGCTGGGTTGGCGCCAGCAGTGAAGCCCGAGAACGTCGCGCTCGTCGGTATTCGTTCGATCGACGACGAAGAGCGCTCGATCATTCACGATGCGGGGATCCAGACCTTCACGATGCGAGATATCGACGAGCTCGGCATGGCCGAAGTGTCCCGTCGAGCGATCGAAACCGTCACTACCGGTACCGCCGGGTTCCACGTGAGTTTCGATGTCGACGGATGCGACCCCGAGGTCATCCCCGGCTCGGGCACGCTCGTGCCCGGGGGAGTCAGCTTCCGGGAAGCCCACCAGCTGCTGGAGAACTGCGCGGACACCGGGCAGATGACCTCGATCGAGTTGGTCGAGCTCAACCCGTTTCTTGACGATGGCAACGTCTCGGCCGAACGAGCCGTCACGTTGATCCAAAGCGCGTTCGGCCGCAGCATCCTCTAACGCTGGAGACACGAAACAATGTTGGGCATGCTTCTTCAAGGCATCGTGGTGACATGACCAACGAAACGGGTCCCAGCGCCGACCTATTGAACTCCGCTGCCCTTCGTGGCGAACTCGTCGCGCTCTTCGAGACGTTGGTCAACGTGATGTTCTGCGCGAAGGACACCGCCGGGATCTACATCGAGGTCAACACGGCGTTCGTGCAACGCACCGGCCGGCAATCGAAGCGCGAGGTGATCGGACGTCGAGCCTCTAACCTGTTCGCTCCCGAACGTGCCGAGCTCTACGAGGAGCAGGACCGTCAAGTCATCGCCGGAGCGGGCCCGCTACGCGACGAACTCGAGCTGATCCGACGGCCCGACGGCGAGCTCGGCTGGTACCTCACCACGAAACGCTCGGTTGACGAAGATGGAGTCTCGCTCGGGCTGGTCAGTGTGAGCCGAGATCTGCAAACGCCGACCGAGGGTGTGGGGGTTTCGAGCCTGCAGCCGCTCGTCTCCCATGTGCGTGACCACCTCACCGATCCGCTTCGCAATGCGGACCTCGCGAAGGTTGTTGGGTGCACCCCAGACCAACTCGACCGTCGGGTGAGGCGAGTATTCGGCTTGAGTCCAAAGCAGTACGTCTTACGGGTGAAGGTGGAGTGCGCGATCGAGCTGCTGAACACGACCTCAGCGCCGCTCGCCGACGTGGCTCATGAGGCTGGCTTCTATGACCAACCCGACTTCAGCAGGCGATTCGCTCGCGCTACGGGCCGGACACCGTCGGAGTTCCGAACTCTGGGCATGGAGAGCCTCGGGTAGTAATGACCGCCCTCCGGTAGGCGTTTTCTACAAGACGGCATCGATCGCGAGGCTCATGCTGGATGTATGGATCTACTCGCTGCACCCCAGCCCCGTCATACGGACGCCGATGACCTCATCGAACCCGCGATTCGCCAAGTCGAAACGTGGATACGAGCAGCAAAGGGATACGAGGATCGCTCCGACCGAGCAGCGATGAAGCAGCTCGGCGACCTAGTGCGCGACGAATCGGGGGTGGCATTCGTGATGAACTACATCGACCAGGTCGCACGGCCCGATTCGTCGGCGGTGGCCGCCGACCAGCTCCAGAAACTGGTCGAGAGAGGGGCGCCCGCGTTTCTCTCGCCGATCGACCGGCTCTTGCTTCGGGCGGGCGCTCGAGTGGCGCCCTTGGCCCCGGCGATAGTGATGCGGCTCGCCGGGCTGCGTATGCGCAGCATTGTTGGCCCGCTTGTGGCGCCCGCTCAACGAAAGAAGCTTGAGGCCCATCTCGATGGGCAGGTCGAGTCTGGTTATCAGTCGAACGTCAACCTGCTGGGCGAGGCGGTGCTGGGCGAGCGCGAAGCGGACCGACGACTGCAACGGTTGAAGGAGCTCTTGGAGCTTCCCGAGGTCGACTACGTGTCGGTGAAGATCACCGCGGTCGCGTCTCAAATCAACCATTGGGACCACGAATCGAGCCTGCAACGGCTGAGTGGTCGGCTAGGGGAGTTGGTCGACACGGCTGCGCTCGCATCGACACCAACGTTCGTGAACTTCGACATGGAGGAGTATCACGACCTCTATCTCACCGTCGACGCATTCAAAGCAGTGCTCGGCACCGCGGATCGTGCGCACCTCGATGCTGGCATTGTTGTGCAGGCGTACCTGCCGGAATCATTGCCCGTCTTGCAGGATCTCGTAGAATGGTCGAACGAACGTCATCTTCGTGGTGGTGGCACGATCAAGATTCGCCTCGTCAAGGGGGCGAACCTCGCAATGGAACGGGTCGAGTCCGCGCTGCACGGGTGGGAGCAGGCGCCTCACGGCTCGAAGCTTGAGGCAGATGCCTCCTACCGGTCATGTCTTGATTGGGCGCTGGAGGCTGACCGATTGACGGGCGTACGAATCGGCGTGGCCTCGCACAACCTATTTGATGTCGCGTGGGCCAAGCTCCTCGCCGATGTGCGCGGCGTCAGCGACCGCATCCAGTTCGAGATGCTGCAAGGGATGGCGCCGGGCCAAGCTGCGGCTGTTAACGCCGACAGTCGTGGCAGCGGCGGCGCACCGACCTTGCTGTATACACCAGCGGTTGCCGACGGCGACTTCGACGTTGCGATTGGATATCTCTTCAGGCGTCTCGAAGAAAACGCGTCGCCGGAGAACTATCTGCATCACCTCTTCGACCTCGCACCGGGGTCGGCATCGTTCGTCGAGCAAGCGGACTTCTTTCGAGAAGGGGTACGACTACGCCACTCGGTGAGCCACGAACCTCGGCGCTACCAGGACCGGTCCCAACCGAGCGCACCTATCGACCCCGATGTTCCGTTCGTCAACGACCCAGAGACCGACCCCAGCCAACCAGCAAACCGGGCATGGATTGCGCAGACGCTGGAGTTCGATGTCCAAGGCTGCCAAGCGCCGCCGGTGTCAGCGGTGTCGGAGGTTGAGAACATCGTTGAGGTCGCCGCACACGCACAGGTCGCCTGGTTTGCTCGCACACCGTCGGAGCGTCGAGCGATTCTGCATCGTGTCGCAGAACGCCTACGGGAGCGGCGCGGCGAGTTGCTGGCGACCATGATGCACGAGGCGAACAAGACCCTCGCCCAAGGCGATGTGGAGGTATCGGAGGCGGTCGACTTCGCCCGCTACTACGGCGACCGGGCGCTCGATTTCGATGAGATCCCAAATGCAACGTTTACGCCTCACGGTGTGGTCGCTGTGGTGCCGCCGTGGAACTTTCCTGTCGCTATCCCCGCCGGGGGAGTGCTCGCATCGTTGGCCGCGGGAAACAGTGTGCTCTTCAAGCCAGCACCACAGACCCAGCGTTGCGCGGAGATCGTGGCCGAGGCCTGTTGGGAGGCTGGTGTGCCCACCGACGTCCTCCACTTCGTGCGAGCGGGAGATAACGATGCAGGCCGGGCCGTGGTTGAGTCGGCCGATGCGGTCATCCTCACCGGATCGTCAGAAACCGCCGACCTCTTCCGCTCGTGGAAACCCGACATGCGTTTGTTCGCGGAAACCTCGGGGAAGAATGCCCTGATCATCACGCCGAGCGCAGACATCGACCTGGCCGTAGACGATCTGGTCAAGTCTGCATTCGGGCACGGTGGGCAGAAGTGCTCGGCGGCAAGCATCGCCATCCTGGTCGGTGACGTAGCGGCGTCGCAGCGTTTCCGTCGTCAACTGATCGACGCCGTCGAAAGCCTCTCGGTCGGCGTCGCAACCGACCCAGGCACCGACATTGCGCCGCTGGTCGATGGTGGCAACGAACGCCTCGACCGAGCGATCGATGTCTTGGATGCTGGAGAGCGCTGGCTGGTGAAGCCGAGTCGCACCCCGGAGGGACACATCACGCCTGGTGTACGCGATGGGGTAAAGGTCGGTTCGTGGTTTCACCGAACCGAGTGCTTCGGGCCCGTCATCGGACTGATCGCTGCTGCAACCCTCGATGAAGCGATCGAGATCGCGAATAGCAGCGACTTCGGGCTAACCGGCGGTATCCATTCACTCGATCCGGCAGAAGTACGGGAATGGATCGGTCGAGTCGAGATCGGCAATGGCTATGTGAATAGGGCGATCACGGGCGCGATCGTCCAACGTCAACCCTTTGGTGGTTGGAAGCGAAGTTCGGTCGGCCCCGGAGCCAAAGCCGGTGGACCCAACTACCTCTTCCAACTGGGAACGTGGGCCAACGCCGATGAAGGCGGCGTCGATGATGACTTTGACGCGATCTGGCGTGAGGAGTTCGCGGTGTCGCACGACCCCTCAGCGCTGTTCTGCGAGGCAAACCTCTTTCGCTACCGCCCGGTTGAGGCAATGGGCGTGGTCTTTGGCATCGACGCTCCCGAGCGGGACCGCCAACTGGTCCGCCACGCGGCATCGATCGCTGGCGTGAAGCTCAACGTCGCCCCAGATGCAGCAGCTCCAGAAGCTCGCGAGTCGTGGATGCGCTCACTGGCGCAGAGCGGTGCCTCTCGGGTGCGCTTTGTCGGGGTCGACCCAACCGATACGGACCATCGGATAGCTAACCAGCTCGGGTTGCACCTCATCACGGAGCCCGTTCTCCAAGCAGGGCGAATCGAGCTACTCCATTACGTGCGCGAACAAGCTATGTCGGTGACGCTCCACCGATTCGGAAATCTGGTCAACGCACAGGCGTTCTTGCCCACAACCTCGGAATGCTCGACGGCTACTAGGTCACCGGTTTCGCCGCTGCGGGACGTGTTTGGGCGTGAGTCGTTTAGATCTCTCGGGTGATCGCCCTTGGGGTTTCGGTTTTGCCGGCTTGGTTGGCCGGTTGGGTGCGGTTTCTTCGGGGGTGGCGGGTCGGGTTCGCCAGATGAGTTTGGGTGGTGAGCCGCGTGCTGTGTCTAGGAGGTTTTCGGAGACGAGGTAGTAGAGGGTGTGTTTGTCGTCGTGTAGCCAGTGGTGACAGCTGGTGCACACGAGGGCGAGTTCATCGATGTTGGTTTCGCCTTGGACGGGGGCGTTGAACGGGTTGAGGTGGTGGACTTCGCAACGAGACACGTCAGCCCCGCACCACACGCATCCGCCGTCACGGATAACGAGGGCGGCGAATTGGGCGGGGGAGGCGTGGCGGCGGTCTCGGCCGTGCCACAGGATTTCGCCTCGTTGGTTGAACACGGTGCCGCCCAACATTGCGCCGCAGGCGTATCGCTCGAGAACGGTGTCGGGTAGGTAGCCGCTGCCGTTCGGGCAGGTTGCCCGAATTTGTTGCTCGGCTTCGTCGCCGACGGTGAGCGTGACGTGGAGCATCGTCTTTGGCGATGGTGCCGAGGTCTTGGTGGCTGGCCGGACAGTGCCACGTTGGCCGCCCGTCTCGCTGTCGCCGTCGTTGTTCGCACTCGTGCCGTTGCGATCTTCGCTACCGGAATCGCCTTCGTCTTGGCTGTCACGGTCGCTCGTGTCAGTGTCGCCGGTGTTGTTGATCGTTCCGGCGGCGGGTTGGTGCATGATCAGCTCGTATGCGGCGTCAAACAGGCGTTGCTGGTAGGTGCGTGGGTGTTCAGCGTCGGGGATGTCGCGGCCGCCGTCGGCGAGGTAGAGGGCGTGCGCTCGGGCTTCGATCCGGGCCCACATTTCTGCGCGGGCTTCGTCGGTGCCGTGCAGCTCGATGGTCGAACATCCCGACGTGAGACTGCGACCTTTCACGCACTTGCGGCGGGAGCGTTGGCGGTCGTAACGAGATTGGGCGCTGTCATCGTCGCGGCGTTCTAACCATTTGGCGGTCACTTTGTGGGCGTCATCGGGTTTGGTGTCTTCGAGCTCTTTGATCAGCTCGGTGTCACGCGCCGCGTCGCCACCGGATTTGGCTGCGGCTTCAGCCAGAGCGTCCACGTGTTCTGTACCCAGATCGCCGGACCCAAGTTTCTTGGCGAGGTCTGGGTTCTCGCCAACCGCGTCGGCACGCTTCTTCTGCTTCGATGACTCTTTACGCGATCGTGTGCCGCCGGCAGCAGCGCGGCGTTGTACATCACGGTCTGACGCGCCGGCTTTCTTCAACGCAGCCAAATGTTGTGCTTCGACAGCTGCGAACTCTCGTTGCGCGGCTTGCGCCAACCGGACACCGACACCGGGAGGCAACGCAGCAACAT
>CAYTUB010000114.1:2068-8805 GCA_964441145.1 uncultured Acidimicrobiales bacterium | reverse complement strand
CGATCAGCACGTTGGGTTCGATGACGTGGTCGCTGGTCTCTTGGAACCACGGGTTCGTGTGGGTGCCTGAGGTCATGAGTCGGGTCTCGATGTAGTCAGCACCCGATGCAATGACATGCTGATGAAAGATCGACCACAGCTCGTTCTCGGTCAGGCCCGGCTCGATCGCGTCTCGGAGCTTATACATGGCCGCCTCGGTGGCCCGTAGGGACGCTCGAATACAGTCGAGCTCGCCGGGGGACTTGATGGCCCGAGCTCGCTCGACGGGCTCCTGCGCGTCGACGATCGCGAAGCCCGCCTCGCTGAGGGCGATCGCCGCACCAGCATTCACTCGCTCGATGCCGACCTTGGCTCCGGTGCCGACGGTTTCGGCCAACAACTCGGTCATGTCTTGGGCCCATGCCTGCTCGGCTGCGGCGGTGTCGGCTCCAGCAGCGACGAAGCTGGCCGTGCGTGCTGGGCGTACCTCTTGCACCGTTGCGAGACCTTCCGCGAGGTGCGATGCCCCGGTGAATTCAAAGACG
Organism: uncultured Acidimicrobiales bacterium; assembly: GCA_964441145.1. Lineage (GTDB taxonomy): Bacteria > Actinomycetota > Acidimicrobiia > Acidimicrobiales > SHLQ01 > SHLQ01. Next base: position 8,281 of record CAYTUB010000114.1, on the reverse strand, counting down.
ATGACCGGCCCAGCCTGCGGGACGTAGGCGTACCGGGAGGCTGGATTGCGAGACGTGAACACCTGCATGTTCCGCGACCCGGTCGCATAACGGATGTTGACTGCATCGGTGAGGATCACCGCGTCGATCGAACGCGCCGCCATCTCTTTGCGCAGCTGTGCCTGCCGGTAGAGGTAGACGCTGTCGAGATCAATAGCTGCGGGATTGATGGCGGTCACGGGCCGATAGTAGGGCCTCGCCAATTACAGGACCCAGATCAATAACCAGAGCGTCCCCATGCCGGTGATCAGGCTCAAAGGAAGGCTTCGGGTCTTCCACACCACGGCGCACGCCAAGAGCGCAGCGATAATGCGCGGTACATCGTCAGAGAACGCGGTGAAGCCGTCGCCGCCGAGGACGATGGGTACCGAGATCGCAGCGAAGGCGGCAGGAGCGACGAACCGCAGCGCTGACTCGATGATGGCCGGGAGTTGGACGTTGCCGCCGAAGGCAATGAACGACATCCGAGACGCGTAGGTGGCGAGCCCGGCGAGGATGATGGCGAGCCAGTTCACGCTGGCTCTCCAATGCGCTGATCGATGACCGCGCCCACGGTCATGCCCGCGATGATCGCGATGAGCAGGCCCGAACCTTGCGGCAGATCGCTGCCGACGACGGCGAGCGTGCCCCCAACGATGGCGGCGGCGACGCTGGCCTGGTTCCGAATCGAGAGCACCATGAGTCCAAGGAACAAGATGGGCACGCTGAAGATCAGTTGCCACTCATCGCGTACCAGGTCGCCGACGAGGATTCCGGCGATCACCGCGCATTGCCAGATCGTCCACATAAAGATGCCCGCCCCGAGGAAGTGCCAGAGTCGATAACGGGGAGTGGGGTCGGCGAGTTCGGGTGAGGTTTCAGACAGCGCGAACTGCTGGTCGGTCAAAAGATAGGGAGCTAACACCCGAACCCACATTGGGTAGACGGAGAACCGTTCGCGAAGGGCCGCGGAGTAGATGATGTGGCGGGCGTTGATGAACAAGACCGTGAGCACGATCACCGCAACGTCCGCGCCATCGCCAATGAGTTCGACCGCTGCGAGTTGTGATGAGCCAGCGAAGATAATCCACGAGGTCGAATAGCCAAGGAATGTGGGCACGCCGCGTTCAGCGATCACCAAACCAATCACGAGCCCTACGGGGATTCCCGGGATCATTAAGGGCCAGATCGTCTTGATGCCGTCAAGGGCAGCGCGTCGATCGAAACCCAACTCCATCGGGTCAGACTAAGGCCACCGGGCCGAGAGCGGCGTTGTCGGCCGGGAACCAGATGGGCGGCGGCGACGTACAACTCTTATAGGCCCCACATGTAGTGCCGACTGTTGAAGTAACAGCGGGAACGGGCGGAATCGTGAACAATGAACGGCGAAGGATGATAAACATGGAAAATCCAGAGTCGAACGTATGCAGGCCATCGTGGATCGGTGCCGCCCTGATCGCGTTGGCCGTCTTGCTCGGCGCATGCTCGTCATCGGCCGACCCGGTGGAGGCAGCACAAGACGCCGGGCCCGAACCGGCTCCGGCCGAAACCGCTGATGATGCTGGTGTTGTAGATGGCACCGCGGGGCCAGAGGAAGAAGACGGAGTGATCGACGACCGCGGGGAACCCGTTTCCATCGACATCGAGCGGTTAACGACCGGCTCATGGGAGTTGCGCTTTGGTGGCGGACCCGCGGGTGATGTTGTGTTCGTGGACGGCTTTCCGATCACCGTCAGCTTCGACGGCGAGGGCAACGTTGGTGGAATCTCTGCGTGCAATGGGTACGGCACTACCTATGAAGCGGACGGTTCAGAGATCTCTCTGGGCGACATTGAGAGCGATCTGCTTGAGTGCGAAGGAGCAGTGCAAGCAGCTGAGAACACCTACATCGCAGCGTTACATGACGTCACCGGTATCAACCTGGCTGGAGACGAGCTGGTGCTATCGGGGCCCCAGACTGAATTGATCTTCGGGCCCGCTACCGACGCTGTTGTCGATACCACCGTCGATGAGGTGCCTGACCCTGTCGAACCTGATGAACCAGAAGAAGAAGCACCTGAAGATGCCGTCGTCGAGGCTCCCGATGCCGACGCACCCGACGCTGTTGAAGCTGGCATCGAACTGCCCGATGACATCACCCCGGTCGACGAACAGGCTCTTCGCAATACTCGATGGAACTTCGTCGGCGGCACTACCCCCGACGGCGATATCGCCGATCCGAGCCAGGTAGATCCAGACGCAGTGATCTCTCTCAACCTGTTTGATGGAGAACTGGCGGGGGAGGCGGTGTGCAACCGGTACGCAGGAGCTGCCGACATCGGGATCAGCGCGGAGGGGTCGGTCAGCTTGGCCGACATCGCGACCCAAGAAGCAAGCTGCGGAGGTGATCTCGACGAGATTATCGACGCGTATCTTTCAGCACTTCCACTAGCCACTGAAGGTGGCTTCTACAACGAGATGTTGTTCCTTATCGGCGATGGCATCCAGCTGTCGTTCGCTCCCGCGGGCTGACCTAGCCGAGAGCGATGAACGCGGTTCCCACGATTGCGCCAGCGACACCTAGGGCCTGCCACCAACGAATATGGTCGTCGTCGAAGGCGGAGGTCAGCACCACGATTATGGCCGGGTAGGTGGCCGCGATTACCGACACGGTGCCGAGATCACCCTGTTGCGCGCCGATGACGAGCGCCGTCATTCCGAATGCTCCGGTGATCCCACCCAGAAGTCCGAAGCGAAGAACGGGGGCCTTCAAAACGAGGGGAACGTTGCTACGTGCAACGAGCGGCACGAGTGCCAAGAATCCGATTGCTCTGTTGGAGACAACCGGCCAGACACCGCTGGCCTCCGACGTGCCCGCAGCGAAGGCGATCGATAGCCCAAAGAACACACCGCCGAGGATCGCTAACAGAACGCCGTTGCGACGCGTCCCGCCGTCGATGGATGGATCAAAGGTGACGACGGCCATCGAGGCGATGGCGACCGCGCACCCAAGAAGTGCGAGTGCGGTGATCGCGGTACCGCCGGCGAGGTCCCACACAAGGGGGATCAGTGCAGCGAGCACACCAGCGATCGGGGCGGCGATGGCAGATGAGGTGTCGGCCATTGCTCGATAGACGATCGTGAGGCCGAGTGCGACGAGTATGCCAGAGATGGATCCGTTGATGACGTCGAGCCAGATCCATTCGCTCGCGATGATTTGCGTGAGCGGAAGAGCAACAACGAGGCCGACGATCATTTGGGTCGACACGTGACTGATAGCGCTTGCCCGTCGAGCGCTCGCTCGACCTGACGTATCGCTGACGCCAATAAACAGTGAGGCGAGGACGCCGAGAACGATGGGCACCCGCAGAGGCTAGACATCGGGCTGTGGTTGAGCGAAGCGGGCTGCGGGCGCCTGGGTTTGGCTCACAGCCAATATCCTCACGGATATGGGCGCAGTTGAAGCTTTCTTCGTATTCGCGCTGGTGAGCACTCCTTTGGCGCTGCTGGTGTATGCGCTCTTTGATGCGAGCAAGTACGCCGAAGAGACCTGGGAAACCGCCGGCAAGACGCGCATGATCTGGATGGCGCTGATCTTGGTGATGGGCTGTGTGGGACCGATTCTCTACCTCACGATGGTCAGACCACGGCTGCGAGAAATCGAACCCGACGCCGCTGCGGTGGACCTCGACCCGGGGAACGACGATCCCGTGGCGGATAACCCCAATAGCCGCTAGAGCGAGTCGCTCCAGTCGACCAGGCGCTTCACGGCGGTGAGGTCGTAGTTCGGGCCGCCAGTACCAATGGTGACCTCGTCGACCTCGGCCGCACCCAAGCCGGCGAACAGGGCATCCCAATCCTCGACCTTGTCGGTGTCGACGCCTACCGAGCGGGCGATCTCACCGGAGTCGCGTTTGTTGCGGTCGCACCAATCTTTGAGGACCGAATTCTTGTGTTCCCACACGTCGTTCCACCACGAATGCCAGCCGTCAGCGAATTGGGACACGTAGTTCAACGTCTTCTTCTCGCCGCTTCCTCCAATGAGGATGGGTATGGGGGCCGGGTCGGAGCAGGATTGCCGATGGCCATGCGGTCGATGAGCTTTGGAAGGTCATCTCGAAGCGCGAGCAAAAGATGCTCGGGGGCTAGCCAAGACGATAGGCGCGGCGGCCCTCTAATCCGCCAACACGTCTACTCAGCTCAGCCGCGCGCTTCAAAGAACGAGGCATTTGCCCATCCCGTTATGCCCTGACCGGTTACTTCCCACCAGATCGACCCACCCGGTCGCGTGTCACAACCGCCGGTCGGCGCGAAATCCGTACCGTTGATGAAGGTCCCAAGGACCGGGCTCGAGGGATCGGGTAGCTGGCGAATATTTAGACCTCCGTCCCGGTCGTTCGCCGGGACATTGGCCACCTCGATTTCTGTGTCCTGTGGGAGAGCAGCAGTGGTGCAAGTCGCATTCGCCAGAACGGGAGCAGACGTCGCGGGAGTCGCCGTCGTCGCTGGAGCCGCCGTTGTTGGAGCGGCAGTCGTGGGCGGGATTGTCGTCGACGATGTTTGTGCTGCGTCAGGCGAACCTGCGACGGTGACGCTTCCGCGGGCCACGGTCGCTACCTCGGTGACCAAACCATCGTTTAGATAGACCCACACGCGGAGCATCTGCGTATCGCCCTCGTCAATTGGAGCGGTCACGTAGTTTGCGTACGACAGAGATGTTGGATTGCCGCCATCGATACTTGGCCAGCCCATTGCGTCTGGGGCAATAGGTAATTGCTGGACAGTTGCATCAACATTGGTCGCGTAGATTTGGGCGGTACCAACGGTCTCTCCTCGAGCGTTCGCCTCGGCGTTGGCAGCTTCTCCGCGGAACGCACAGAGGAGGTCGAAGTTGATTTGGGTCGCGCCCAGTTCGGTAGCGATGCCAAACCAAACGCCATCGGGAAGTTGGCCACCATCGGGTGAACAACCAAATCCAGCCGCGCCGTCGGCCGAGGTGTCATCGAGATGCTCGGGGAATACGACGGTGACTGCCGCCGCTTCGGGTGCCGTGGACGTTTCGGACGCTCCCGACACCTGACATTGTTCTGGCAGTAAGGACTCGTCGAGAACCCCATCTACGCCCGTACTCTCCAGTCGCTCGCGCGCCTGCTCGCAGATGTTCTCGGCCACCGTTCCGTCGCCGCCACCCGTGAAGAAAAAGAACGCTCCCGCAAGCAGCGGAAGGATGGCACCGACCGCCCCGGCCAGTTTCTTCCAAGGGAAGCCAGCGCCCTTCTTTCGATGATCGTCCTGTTGAGGACGGTTCTGGTGCACTGCTGGCGCTGGAGGTGTGGTTGTTGCCTGCGAAGGTCGTGGTGTTGGTGGCGAAGGAGTTGGAGTTGGAGCAGGCGAAATGTTTGCGGCCTGGCTCGGAGCTGAACCTCCCACGTTGGACGAGCCGGTTGCGGCCTGGGTTTCGCTCACAGGAGCACCAGTAGTCTCGACTTCGTCGTCGCCCAGGTGATCGGTGACCTCGTCGGCGAACTTGTCGAGTTTCGCCTTGGTGCGTTTGGCCTCGTTGACCTTTTGCTTCGCACTCTTGGCCTTGTCCACTGCACTACCTAGGGAGTCGTCGGAGAATGCCGAGTTCCAGTTGAATCCATCACTCATTTCGAATCGTTCCTTGCTGTTGAGCTAGCAGCGGTTGAGTTGTAGTAAGTCACGACACGTCCGCGATCTTGATGCTTGCCTTCGGCGCCTCTTTGGGTTCGTCGTCTTCAGGACCGTCTCCCCGATTCTTGACAACGAGTGCGCCCCCGCCGAGTACGACGACTGCGCCAACTGCCGGCACCCAAGGCATCAATGGAAGGCCTTCGCCGTCACCTCCGGAGGAAGATGCTGGATTACACGGTTCTACGTCTTCAGCATTTGGGACGCCATCACCATCACTATCAAGCGAGGTATCCACGGCGACTGCTGGATCAAACACAGGAAGGCACGAGGTAGCGCCGTCAGGAATTTGTGCATCGCACGGCTCTGGGTCCTCGATATTCACGAACTCATCCTCGTCCCAGTCACTCAATGGCTGCTCCGAAGGATCAACACCAGCATCAGCAGAACACGGATCAACATCGCGAACACACGGCTCCCCATCCTCGATATTCACAACCCCATCTTCATCCCAGTCACTCAATGGCTGCTCCGAAGGATCAACACCAGCATCAGCAGAACACG
>CAYTUB010000114.1:0-1968 GCA_964441145.1 uncultured Acidimicrobiales bacterium | reverse complement strand
GATCAACATCGCGAACACACGGCTCCCCATCGTTGCTGTTGGGGATCCCATCGCCGTCCCAGTCGCCAGATGGATCGGACTCTCGATCCTCGGCGGTCCAATTCGGGCATACGACGCCCTCGATGGGGGTGGTACTTGTTGTTGAACTATCGGCCGACTGTACGTCGGCGACGGCGGTGCTCGAGGAACTCGATTGATCTTCCGCAATGGTCGTATCTGGCGAAGCGGTGGTATTGGGTGAAGCAGTGGTGGATGGCGCGGTCGTGGTGTCTGGCGAAGCGGTGGTATCGGGCGACGCTGACGTGGGTGGCGCAGTAGTCGTATCTGGCGAGGCCGTGGTAGGCGTTGGCTCTAGCGGAGCGAGACCGACGTCGATTCGAATCGAGAGTTGACCACCGCTGGACTCGAACTGTCGGTTGACACCTTCGAGTTCTTCAGCGATCACAAAGGATCCCGATGTCACCGTTCCCGAACCGGACGCGTCCGAATCCTCGTCCTCTGCTGCTACACCTGGTGTGACGGTGTTACGACCGCCCGGGAGAGCAAAGCTGACTTGCGTTGATGGCAGCCGGACGGCCTCGTCGAGGTTTAGACAAAACACCCAAAAGCCCGCCGAATCCGTTGTCGCATTCAAGGCGGGAAGTTCTCCGCCGCGGTCCAGGGAGACCGGGACGCCGCCGACACCAGCATCTTCGAGTAGCCGGTTGTCTCCGTCGACGTCGTTCCAGACTTGCCCGAAGACAGTGACGAAGTCGCCGTTGCCGAGGCACTCGAGCGCGGCAGCACCAGCGTTCGTCCCAGGACTTGGATCAGACGCAGCTGCGCTGCCGACTAACCCGAAAAGAATTGACAGCGAGACCACAACCATGGCCGCCGCCGCACGAATAGGTACCGAGTATCGAACGTTCGTCTCCCGCATACACCTTTATCGGATAACGGAGGTTACGCTTAAGTACTATTTTTGATTGTTGTCCTGTCAAAACGGAATTGACGCAACCCCGAGTGAAAAGAGCCATTCACAAGATTCACAGGGTGCATCCGGACGAGAGAGTGACTTTCTCGCCGCGAGGAGAAGCCAGGGAGCATCAAGAGTCTCTACTCAACTTGCTCGGGCGCTACCCGATATAGGCCCTAAAGCGAAGATAGAAGGGCAGTAGCAATGTCTAGTTCCGGGACGTCCAGTGTGGCATTTGGTGACTGCGATGCAGAGGGATATCGGACATTGCGTCTGCGCTCCGTGTTGGATCCATCATCTCCCACAGATCTCGTGCAGTGGTACATCGATGGCGACCCGGTCGGGCAGCCAGCTGCGCCCGGTGACTTCGAGACAGAGGTTCAAGGCGACGGCCAGCCTCACTTGCTAGAGCTTCGCGTCTTGTCGCCCGCAGGAGCCCTGGGTGATCGTGCGGTCATCGAGGTCCCACTTTGCAACAACTCGGTAGTCGGCCATATACGTGCAGTAGATTTTGCTGATGCGAGCGAGGACGGATCGCTACCGGTTCGTCTCGTCTCGCAGGTGGAGCCCGAGGGCGTCGAAGCAACTGTCCAGTGGCTGATCGATGGCAACCCCGTCGATGGCCCAGTTCGCGCCGGGACGCACACCGCCTTCGTACGAGTTGCCGGTGGCATGCATTCTGTTGAATTACAGATTCTGGAGCCTAAAGGCGCACAGGGCGATATCGAGGAGGTCGAGTTTCCTGCGCCGGATGCGCGTGCGCGGATCGTGATCCAGGAAGGCAGCGAATCGAACGGCGAACGCCCGGATAGGAAACCAACTTCTCAGCTCGTAGTCGACCGGCTAGGACATCGGGGTTCGACTGCGTTGACAAAAGGAGTACCACAGGATCTCAAGGGGGTTGGCGCTGCGAGCACTAAATCACTGGCCGATGAGAGTCCGAACGTCGACGTAACCATCACTGCGGACAAAACCCAAGCAACCATCGGCGAAACCGTCACTCTCACCGGAAC
>CAYTUB010000113.1:0-9209 GCA_964441145.1 uncultured Acidimicrobiales bacterium | reverse complement strand
GTACATCGGTACGAGAACCACTTCGAAGAAGACGAAGAAGAAGAACAGGTCGAGGCTCATGAAGACGCCCATGACGCCAGCTTCGAGCACCACGATCCAGGCGTAGTAGTTCTTTGGGCTGTGTTCGGGGGTGACGCCAGCTATTGCCAATGGGAACAAGAGGCCGGTCAGAACCACCAGGAACAAACTGATGCCGTCGACGGCGAGGTCCCAGCGAATACCGAGGCTCTCGACCCACACGTTTGGATCGGGGTTTCGGAACTGAAAGCCGGCGTCCGACGTCTGAAACTCGATCAGTACCCAGACGCTTATCGCACCGGTGATGACCGTAGCGATGAGTGCGATGAGGCGGTGCACCTCGGAGCGAGCCGCGGGAACCATCGCAAGGATGGCGGCGCCGACCGCCGGGATGACGATCAGGGAGGTCAATACGGGGAAATCGATCATGCTGTAGCCCTCACGAGGAACCAGGCGAGAAGCGCAACCGTGCCCAAGGTGATGCTTAGGGCGTAGGAACGGACGTAGCCAGACTGAAGTCGCCGCACGATGCCGCCGGTACCGCGCACCGCCGCGCCGGTGCCGTTGACGAGACCGTCAACGACCTTGGCATCAAATGCGGTGATGAAGTCGAAGAACTTGCGACCCGGTCCACCCATAAAGGCCGAGACCGCTGCGTCGTAGTTCCAACCCTTGGCCAGGATCGGCTTCTCGACGCTCTTGGGATCAAGCTCGTTCTTGTAATAGAACTTCCACGCCAGCAACATGCCGATGCCGCCAGCACCAATCGCGATAAACGCAAGGATCCACTTCGTGAGTCCGGAGGCACTAATGACGTGCTCGAACAGCAAGGTGTCTTCCTCGAGCCAATGCTCCAAGAAATGCAGCTCGGAGACAAACGGCAGGTTCAGTCCGCCGCCGACGATGCTCAAGAACGCGAGCACGACGAGAGGGACGGTCATGTGCCAGGACGACTCGTGGGGATGATGGGCAGCGCGCGCTGCGACGGCGTCGGTCAGGAACGGTTCGACTGGGCCGAGCTCTTCGGGCTCTCGATTGTTCGCCATGACGTAGGCGCTATCGCGTACAGCGTCGGCCTCGTCTCGGACGCTGACCGCGTTGTCAAAGGCTTCGGACGCGGACTGCTGTGTGGCCGTGTTCGTATCGATCGCCTTTTCGGCCGCAGCGATCTTTTGTTGGATTGCCTCCGCCTGATCCGGCGAGGCGGTGGCGGATTCGATCTTCGCGGAGGAGTACTTCTTGCGAGCGCTTTCGAGGGCCTTGGTCGCGGTGGAGAGCGATGCTTCGGCCTCTTTGGCTGCCGATCCGGCGTCAAACGCTTTGCCATCGACTTCTGCGATGTAGGCGTCCCATGCGGAATCGAGCTCGCCCTGATCGGGCTTATCGAATCGGTAGTCGCCGTAGAAGGTCATGAAGACTTGGCGGCTCATGTAGAACGCCGTGAGCACCGCAGTGATCAAAGCGAGCGCCCACAGGGCACGACCGTTGATGCCGCCGAGGTCCCATGCACTGAGCAGAATCTCGTCCTTGGACCAGAATCCGGCGAAGGGCGGCACGCCAGCAATGGCGAGCCAACCAATGATGAACGTTCCTGCCGTGATCGGCATGAACTTCTTGAGGGCGCCGAAGCGACGCATGTCTTGCTCATCGGCCATGCCGTGGATGACCGAACCCGATCCCAGGAACAACAGGGCCTTGAAGAAGGCGTGGGTGATCATGTGGAAGATCGCCGCAACGAACGAACCTGTACCAATCGCGAGGATCATGTAGCCGAGCTGTGAAACCGTCGAGTACGCCAGCACACGCTTGATGTCGGTCTGCGCGACCGCGATGGTGGCAGCGAAGAGCGCTGTGCCGACACCAACCCATGCGATCAGGTTGGTAGCCCAGAAGGCTTGGATCGATACCTCATACACCAGACCGTTGACTCGGGTCAGCAGGTACACACCGGAGGTCACCATTGTGGCTGCATGGATGAGCGCGGAGACCGGCGTTGGACCAGCCATTGCGTCAGGGAGCCAGAGGTACAGCGGGAACTGCGCAGATTTGCCCATCACGCCAACGAAGAGCAACAACACGATGCCGGTGACAACGGGGGTGCTGAGCTGGTCGGCGGTGCCGTTCAACACGACGTAATCGAGCGAACCGACGGAAGCGAACGCCAAGAACATGGCGACCATGAAGCCCCAGTCGCCGACACGGTTCGTCACAAAGGCTTTCTTGCCAGCCGAGGAGTTTGCTTCCTTGCCGAACCAGAAGCTGACGAGCAGGTAGGAACACGCACCCACGCCTTCCCAACCAAGGAAGGTCAGGAGCAAGTTGTCGCCCAGTACCAGCAACAACATCGCGAAGATGAACATGTTCAAGAAGATGAAGAACTTGGAGAAGTTCGGATCTCCGTGCATGTATCCAATCGAATACAGGTGGATCAGCGAGCCAATTCCGGTGATGAACAACATCATCGTGACCGAGAGCGGATCGACGAGGAATCCAACGTCGACGCTGAAGTCGCCAACGGGAACCCATTCAAAGACCGTCTTGGTGATTTGGCGTTCACCGTCTTGGAGGCCACGGAGGCCGAAGTAGACAATGACCGTCGACACGAAGGACGCGGCTACGGCGATCGTGGCGATCCAACCAGCGGCCGGTTCACCAAGGCGACGCCCAATCAGCATCAGGGTGACGAACCCGAGCAGGGGAAACAGAGGTACGAGATAGACAAAATTGATCATGGGTTCAGCCTCTGAGTACCGAAAGGTCGTCAGCGGTCGCACCGTCGCGACGGCGCATAATGGCAACAACAAGGGCGAGTCCGACCACAACTTCAGCTGCGGCGACCACCATCACAAAGAACACGGACACTTGACCGCCGATATCGCCGAGGCCCCAGGCCAGGCCGACAAAGGTGAGGTTGACCGCATTGATCATGAGCTCGACGCACATGAACATGACCAGCGGGTTGCGTCGAACGAGAAGTCCAACGGCACCGATGACAAAGACGAGTGCACCAAGGACGAGGTAGTAGGTCGGTGTGAGCATTAGCTGTCCCCCACCTCGGCCTCGTCTGGCGACTCATCGATCACCACGGCATCTTCGGTTCCGTCGTCATCGACGGCCAGCACTACTCCGTCCCGTTTGGCGGCGGCCAGGGCCGATTCGGGAATCGCATAGAGCGTCCCGGGGATGCGGCGCGCGAGCACGACGGCGCCCACGACGGCAACGGTCAGGAGCAGACCGGTGACTTCGAAGGCGAAGACGTAGTCGGTGAAGATCTGCTCGGCGAGTTGGTTGACGTTGGGCAGCACTTCACCCGTGGCACCATCGACGCGGTTGACGTCGCCGTTGGCGGCGCGCAGTCCTGTGAGGTCGGTGCTCGACCAAATCACGCCGAGCAATAGCGCGAGAAGCGCGCTGCCGGTGACGATCGCTGCCGGCCGCTGCCCAATGATTGGCTCGACGGTGAGGTTCTCTGCTTGGTCAACGCCGAGAAGCATGATCACGAAGAGAAAGAGGATCACGATCGCGCCGGCGTACACGATGATCTGAATCGCAGCCAGGAAATGGGCTTCGACGACGAGAAACTCGACGGCGACACCAAAGAGTGCCTGGATCAAGAACAAGGCGGCGTGAACCGGATTTCGTGCAAGTACAACGCCGATCGCTCCGGTGAGCACGACGAGGCCTGCGAGAAGAAAGCTGAACAGTTGCAGGGTCATTGATTAATGTCCCCCGTCTTCGTGATCGTGCCCGTCATGATCGTGTCCATCGTGGTCGTGGTCGTGTGAATGGCCGGCGTCGACAACCTCAGCCGTGGCCTCGATCATGACGTTCTGACCCTGCTCTGGGGCACGGACGCCGTACCCGAGTTCGCCAGACCACGACACGGTGTTTTGGTACGAGACCGAACCGCCCGGTGATGTGGCGCGCATCCAACCGGATGTGAACTCATCGTCGCCTGAGCGCCAGTCTTCCCACGGAAGCTTCTTTGGCATGCCGTCGTCATCGACGACGAGCTCTTCTTTGGTATAGATCGCATCGTCGCGATTAGTGAAGGAGAACTCGAACAGGTTCGAGTCGGTGATTGCTTGCGTTGGGCATGCCTCGACACACATATCGCAGTGGATGCACCGCAGGTAGTTGATCTCATACACGTAGCCGTACCGCTCACCGGGAGAGACAGGATTGTCGGGCGCATTGTCGGCGCCGCGGACGTAGATGCATCGAGCCGGGCAAACGCCCGCGCACAGCTCACAGCCAATGCACTTCTCCATGCCGTCTTCGTAACGGTTCAAGACATGTCGGCCATGGAAGCGCTCCGGCTTGTCGCGCTTTTCACCCTCGCCTTTTGCCTTGTATTCGCCGGTCAACCGCTCTTCGAAGAGCTTGGCGAAGGTGACGGCGAATCCCTCCAAATATCCCATCAGCCAAACTCCATAATCTCAGATTCCAGTCGGGACTGGCGAGCGGTACGAATGGCGCCCATCAACAACATGGCGCCCATGACCAGGCCGAGAATTGCGATCCCACCAGCGACGAACACGTTCCAGCCTTCGTTGAATGCGACGCGGATCGTCGCGAGCACGAGGAACCAGCCAAGTGCCAACGGGATCAACAACTTCCAGCCGAGGTCCATGAGTTGGTCGTAACGCAGTCGAGGAAGCGTGGCTCGGAACCAGACGAAGGTGAACAAGAAGACGAGGACCTTCAAGAAGAACCACATGAGGCCCCACGCCCAGCCACCGGTCTCGGTGAAGATCAGGAAGGACGGCACGTGCGGTCCGCCGAAGAACAAGGTGACGATGATCGCCGACATTGTCACGACGTTCATGAACTCGGCCAGGAAGAACAACGAGAACCGGAGCGAGGAGTACTCGGTGTGGAAACCACCGACGAGTTCCTGCTCGGCTTCGACCAGGTCGAAGGGTGGACGGTTGAGCTCGGCGGTGCCCGCAATCAAGAAGATGACGAAGGGGATGAAGCCGGTGCTGAACACGTTCCAGCCGCCGATGCCGAATCGTCCATCGGCCTGTGCCGAGACGATTTCGTTGGTGCTGAGCGATCCGCTCAATAAGAACACTGACGCCAGCGACAAACCAAGAGCTGCCTCATAGGAGACCATCTGTGCCGACGCACGTACGGAACCGAGCAGCGGATATTTCGAACCGGAACTCCACCCGGCCAACATCACGCCGTAGATACCCAGGCCAGACATCGCCAAGAACAACAAGATGCCCATCTGCGGATCCACCAGCTGGAACAAGAACGTGTTGCCGAACAGCGTTACCTCGCCGTCGCGGTTCGCGAAGTCGCCAGCTATCGGGACCGTCGCGAACATCAAAAACGCTGGCACGAGCGACAGGTATGGCGAGAGTTTGAACACCGGCTTGTCCGCGCCATCGGGCGTGAGGTCTTCTTTGAAGAACAACTTGATGCCATCCGCGAGCGTTTGCATGATGCCCCATGGGCCAGCAACGTTCGGGCCGATGCGGTGCTGCATGTCGGAGACGACCTTGCGCTCGAACCACACCATGAGCATGACCGACACCAGCAACATGGCGAACACAAACACCACGAAGACCAGCAAGAAAAGGACGTCTCCGCCCAGCCAAAGCGTCCACCAACGGTCGCTGAACCATTCAAAGTCTTCGAGGTACGGCTGTTGTGCAAATATCACGACACTGCCTCCACGCTCACCGCTGAAACGATACGGGAAACATCGAGCAAACGCGTGGCAGATGCGTTGGGTTGGTTGAACTCGATAGCAATGCTCTGTGGCGCAACGCCAGCGTCCACCACTACTTCGAGTGAAACGTCTCCACCGTTGCCACTGACGGTGACTTCGTCACCAGCCGATACGCCGATCTGCCCAGCGGTTTCTGGGTTCATGCTCGCCCGTGCTCCGGCAGAAAGCTCGGCTAGCGATGGGCAATACGTGAGAATCGTGCCGGCGTCGTACATCTTGCGGGTCACGAGCACTTCGAGGCCATCACCTGCCGCACCGCGGGCCGAAACCGAGGCGGTCGGGGAACCGAGACTCGATCCTGTTAGCAGGACACCTTCGGAGTCAGCTGCAGAGATGGAGGCCATAGACAGATCTGCGTGAAGCGCGGAGGTCTCGGCAAGTTCGCTCCACAGTTCGTCGAGATCGATGAATCCCAGGTCAGAGCCCATTTGTGCGGCCAACTCGGCAGCGATCATCCAGTCTGGGCGAGCCGTTCCCGGTGGCGTTACCTTTTGTGCGATCGGGCTGACGCGACCTTCGATATTGGTGAAGGATCCGTTGACCTCGGTAGCGGTTGCCGCTGCGGGGAAAACGACATCGGCGCCGGTCGAACTGAAGTTCAACAGGGTGTCGACCGCGATGAGGTTTGACACCTTGTGCATGGCTTGTTCGGCCAGTTCAGCATCGGGGAAGTCGGTCAGTGGGTCGGCACCAAGCAAGATGAGGGTATCGATGCCACCAGCGGCGGCTCGGTTCAACATTGCCGTGGTGTCCAGGCCAGGCGTCGACGGTGAGGATTCCCACGACCCGGGGGTATCGCCTGTAAGCGATCGACCGGGAAGCAAACCGGGTGAGAGTCCCATGTCGAGGGCCCCCATCACGTTGCCTCGGTGCAGCGCCGGCAAGAAGCGAGCCTCGCCATTGGCTTGTGCAATAGCGACCAGCGCGGATTCGATGACGGACGGATCGACACCGAGTGGGCCAGGTCCGTACACGACAGTGACAGGGCCACGAAGCGCATCGGCGAGGGCTCCCTCGGCGGATTCTTCAAGGGCGGCCGTCACGTGTGAGGCGAGCTGGGAGAAGCGGACAGTGTCGGTCGCCGTGGCGTAGGGGGCAAGGCCCGAAGCAACGGGGCCAACATCGATCAGCGTGGCGCCATCGTTCTCTGCTGCGTGGCGCAGACGCAAGAACAACGAACCATGCGTTTCTTTAGGGTCGGCGCCGAGCACGACGATGGTTGCGCCCTTGGCGCAGGCGCTATCGATCGTGGCTCGAGGAAGACCGAGAACGACCTTTGCGTCGAGGCCGTCGCCAATTTGGGCATCGACGTTGTCGGTACCGATGACCGACTTCGCGAACTTCGCCCAGGCGTATTGCGACTCGTTCGACATCCGAGCTCCACCGATGACCGCGATGCGTTGGGGATCGACATCGGTGAGTGCGGCCGCTGCTTTGGACAGCGCCATCGACCACGAGGCCGAGACCAGCTGATCGCCGTCGTCAGATGCGCTGCCGAGGCTGTCGCCTCGAACCAATGGCGTGGTCACACGCGCGTCGGAGTTCCAGGCTTCGAAGTTGAAGCGTTCCTTGTCGGAGAGCCAACCCCAGTTCACGGCGTCGCTGTCGACCCCGAGGTATCGCAACACTTCGTTGCGAGAGGACTGCACGGTGATGCGAGCACCAACGGAATCGGTGGTTGCCGTCGAGGGAATCTCTGCGAGATCCCAGGGGCGAGCCTTGAAGCGATATGGCTTGGCGGTCAGCGCGCCGACCGGACAAATCTGGACGGTGTTCCCCGAGAAGTAGGAGCTGAAAGGCTCGTCGGGGAAGGTGTTGACCTCGGTCTGGTTTCCACGGGCCTGGAAGTGAATGAGCGGGTCGCCGGCGACCTCGCTGGCGAAACGGGTGCAACGATCGCACAGAATGCAGCGCTCGCGGTCGAGAAAGACAATGTCGCTGATCGGAATCGGCTTCTTGAAATGTCGCTTTTCTTCGACGAAGCGGCTCTCGCCGGGCCCGAAGGCCATCGTCTGATCCTGGAGCGGGCATTCGCCGCCCTTGTCGCAGATCGGGCAGTCGAGGGGGTGGTTGATGAGCAGGAATTCAAGAATGCCGTCTTGGGCCTTCTTGGTTACTTCGCTCTCGGTGTCGACGGTCATGCCGTCAGAAACCGGCACCATGCAGCTCGGTTGCAGGCCCATGCCGCGTCCTGTGTCGACCTCGACCAGGCACATGCGGCACATGCCCACCGGCTTCATGCGTGGGTGATAACAGAACCGTGGGATGTAGACGCCGTTGCGCTCGGCGGCGTCGATCAACATCTCGCCCTTCTCGGCCGTGATCTCGTTGCCGTTGAGATTGACGGTTACGCCAGTTTCAACTTCTGGTTCAGTCGCGGTCATTTGCCGACCTCCACTGGAGTGGGCGCCGGTTGGGCGTTCTCAATTTTCTCGTCGAACTCGTCACGGAAGCGTCGCAGCGCCGAAGTAATCGGTGCCACCGACGATGGGCCGAGTGGGCAAATGGTGGTTTGCTTCGGCGGGAACGGGACGGCTTCGAGGCCTTCGGCTTCGTGCGATGCAACCGGGTAGGGCCCGGGAGAAATGTTGTCACCGATGTCGAGCAGAAGTTCGATGTCTCCGGGACGGCCGTGGCCGTCGAGGATGCGCTGGAGGATCTTTTCTTCCCAGCTGGTGCCTTCACGGCACGGGGCGCACTTGCCGCAGGACTCACGTGCGTAGAAACGAACGAGGCGTAACGCCGACTTCACCGCGCAGCTGGAATCATCCATGACCATGATTGCGCCCGAACCGAGCATGGTTCCCGCAGCGCCAACCGGCTTGGCCTCAAGAGGCAAGCCGACCTGTTCGGGGAACAGCCAAGGAGCCGAACCGCCGCCAGGAACGAAGGCCTTCAGTTCACGTCCGGGCAACATGCCCTGGCAGTAGTCGTCGCCGTAGAGCAGATCTTCATACGTGGTGACACCTTGCTCGACCTCGTAGACGCCGGGGCGCTTTACCTGGCCAGATACCGCAAACATGCGGGTGCCGGGCGAAGTCTCGGAGCCAAACTCCTTATAGGCATCGGCGCCGTTGTTCATCAACCACGGCAAGTTCGCGAGCGTCTCGACGTTGTTCACGATGGTGGGCTGGCCATAGAGGCCAACGGCAGCCGGGAAGAACGGAGGCTTCAGGCGAGGCATGCCGCGGTTGCCTTCAAGACTTTCGATAAGCGCGGTCTCTTCGCCAACGATGTAAGCGCCGGCACCCCAGTGCAAGACAATGTCAACGGAGAAGTCCGTTCCGAGGATGTTCTGGCCGACGTACCCGGCTTCGTATGCCTCGTTGAGTGCATCAGCGATGCGTTGCTGGGCGATGGGCATCTCACCGCGCACGTACAAGAAGCACTGGGTGAGCCCAATCGCGTAACACGCGATGAGACAACCCTCGATGAGCTGGTGAGGATC
>CAYTUB010000112.1:0-9797 GCA_964441145.1 uncultured Acidimicrobiales bacterium | reverse complement strand
ACGGCCCCCACACCCCCGACCTTGCCCGCCCGCTCAACAAGCTGGGCGCCGAAGCTGAGCTCAACGGTTGGCCAAAGGAAATCTCGGCCGCACTCGTTGGCTCGTGCACGAACTCGTCCTATGAAGACATCAGCCGCGCTGCATCCATTGCTCGCCATGCCGCGGCCAAGGGGCTCAAGGCCAAGGTTCCGTTCATGGTCACCCCAGGCTCTGAAGCGACAATGGAGACCATCCAGCGCGACGGTTTCCTCGCCGACCTCGAAGCAATCGGCGCTGTTGTTCTCGCCAATGCCTGCGGCCCGTGCATTGGCCAGTGGAAGCGCGACGACCGCGAAGGCCATGAGGGCGAGCCAAACAGCATCGTGACCTCGTACAACCGGAACTTCCCGAAGCGCAACGACGGCGACCCCGCGACCCTTGCCTTTGTTACCTCGCCCGAAACCACCGTGGCCATGGCGCTCGCCGGAACGCTTGATTTCGACCCGTTGACCGACACCATCACCAACGACAAAGGTGAAGAGGTCATGTTGGAAGTAGGTGCTGGCACCGAGCTCCCAAGCGGAGGATTCGAAAGCGGCATCTCCATGTTCCTCGCTCCGCCAGAGGACCCAACGGGTGTCATCGTCGAAGTGTCGCCAGACTCAGATCGCATTCAGGTGCTCACGCCGTTCCCTGCGTGGGACGGCAACGATTACATCGAGCTCCCGATCCTCGGCAAGGGTGTCGGCAAGGTCACAACCGACCACATCTCGATGGCTGGTCCGTGGCTCAAGTACCGCGGCCACCTCGAGAACATTTCGGGCAACCTGTACCTCGGGGTCGTGAACGCCTACACCGGTGAGCCCGAATTCGCAGTCGACCCATCCGATGGCGAGACCAAGAGCTACCCCGATATTGCGAAGAGCTTGCACGAAAAGGGCATCAACTGGGTGTTCATTGGCGAAGAGAACGTCGGCGAAGGCTCGAGTCGGGAGCACGCCGCAATGGAACCACGTTTCCGTGGTTGCCATGCCGTTTTTGCCAAGTCGTTCGCTCGCATCCACGAGACCAACTTGAAGAAGCAGGGTGTCCTTGCACTCACCTTCGCTGATCCGTCCTTTTGGGACACGATCGGTGACGGCGACACCATCTCGATCAGCGGGCTCAGCGAGTTGGCACCAGGCAAGCCGGTCGATTGCGTACTGCACAAGACAAGTGGCGAGAACATCGAGTTCCAGGCCAATCAGACCCTGTCTGAGGATCAGATCGAATGGTTCCACGCGGGCAGTGCGCTAAACCTCATTCGTGAACAGACGGCCAAGTAAAGGACTCTTGTGGATCTGCGCCAGCTCAACGCCCTCGTTGCGGTCTCCGAGCATCGGAGTTTCTCAGCTGCGGCGCGAGCCCTCCACACGGTGCAGTCAAATGTGTCTACCCACGTCGCTCGCCTCGAGCGTGAGCTTGAGGCGATTCTTGTCGACCGTCGGACTGGCGAGCTCACCGCAGAAGGTGAGGTTGTGGTCCTTCGAGCGTTGCGCATCCGGGCCGAACTTCAAGCGATTCCCGCCGATGTGTCCGCACTTCGCGATGACATCCAAGGAACGGTTCGGTTCGGGATTATTGGAACGACTGGTCGTTGGCTCGTTCCTGCATTGCTGACAGCACTCAAGGAGAGTTTCCCGGGCGTCCACCTCGTGGTTGTGGATGCCACTACGACTGGCCTGTCACCTCGACTGCAGAGTGGGCAATTGACCATGGCTGTGCTCAACCTTCCGTTGTCGGAACCTGAACTCATCAGTGAGGCGCTCTTCGATGAGGAACGTGTTCTGATCGTCCCAAACGAGCACGAACTCTCCAGCCGCAAACAGGTGTCGCTGGCTGACCTTGCCCCCTATGAGATCGTGCTGCCGCCCGAGGGAACGCAGTTCCGCAACGAGGTCGATGCTGCGGCCGAAGATCTTGGCATCACCCTGTCGCCGGCCGCCGAACTCGATGGCATGCGTCTCCTCGCATCACTGGCCTTTCAGGGCTACGCGCCGGCACTCGTACCTGCCACCGCGGCACCCTTTGGCCACGGAGATGACTGGACGGTTGTCAAGGTTGAGGGGATGTCACCGCGAAGCGTCGGTCTTGCCTACCGACGCTGGACCACACTTCCCGCCCCCGCTCGGGCTGTCCAACAGGTGATTGGCGAGGTCGTTTCAGAACGCGGTGCGCAACAACCTGGCCTTCGCGTGACCGTCGCAGAAATTACCCAGGTCGACTAAGCCTTCAGACTGCGTAGAATCGCAGCGATGTCTACTACCGAGACCGAGTTGACCAGCTCCCGCTCACTTGAGCGCGGGCCAGATGGGCGTCGGCGATTGCTCGTGCGCATCGCCGACCATGCCAACGAGGCCATCACCACCGCTGATGCTGAACTCATCACCGCGGGAGCTCGAGATGCACTCCAACACGGCATTCCCTTTGTGTGTGAGTTCCGGGCCAACGGGCCAGCCGCGGAGGAAGAACTCGCCGTCACGTTCGCTGTCGGCAACGCGGCGCGCACGCTCACCTCTTGTTCCGGGCGCATTCCGCTGATTGCAATCCTTGATGGCGATGCGGTGGCAGGACCGTCCCTACTCCTCGGCCTCTTCGACATCGTTATCGTCATCGATGGAAGCCACGCCTTTGTCAGCGGTCCCGCAATGGTGAACGAATTCACCGGAGTCGACCTCACTCGCACCGAGCTCGGCGGTTCGCAATCCCTCAACACGCAAGCCGGACTCGCCTCACTGGTCGTGCCCGACCTTGACGAGGCCCACCTTGTCGTCGATGAGCTCATGGCGTTCTTGCCGGCCAACAACGGCGAAGCTGCGCCCAGCATCGAGACCGGCGACCCGATACATCGTTCGACACCCGAGGCTGGTGACTTACTTCCTGACGCCCCAACCGGGGCCTACGACGTGCGCGACGTCGCGACCACGATCGCCGACGATGGGATCTTCCTCGAGCTTCGGGCGGACTTTGCCCCGAATTTGGTCACGGGCTTTGCATCTCTTGGAGGCCAGCCGGTTGGCATCGTGGCCAACCAACCTATGGCGATTGCCGGAACCCTCGATATCCCTTCGTCGCAGAAGGGTGGCCGCTTCGTTGCCTTCTGTGACGCCTTCAACCTGCCCCTGGTAACGCTCGTGGACACATCGGGTTTCTATCCCGGCAAGGACCTGGAGTGGCGCGGCATGATTCGCTACGGCGCACAACTCGCGTTTGCTTATGCGCGGGCAACGGTGCCACGGATCAACGTGACGCTTCGCAAGTCCTACGGAGGTGCGTACATCGTCATGGACTCCAAGTACATGGGGAACGACCTGGTCTTTGCATGGCCGACCGCGGAGATAGCGGTGATGGGCGCCAAGGGCGCAGTCGAGATCTTGCATCGCAAGGCCGAACCCGAAGAACGAGCCGAGCTCGAAGCGGCCTATGAAGAACGTCTGCTCAACCCCTACATCGCCGCACAACGCGGATCGGTAGACGCGGTCATTTCTCCCGAATCAACGCGTGCTGAAGTCGCGGAGAGCCTTCGCTTGCTGGTCAACAAGCGCGAGATCCTTCCTCGCCGCCGCCACGACAACACCCCGCTCTAGACGAACCCTCTCTCGCACAAAATGACTCGGGATCGGGTCCGCGAAATGTTCGCTACGAGGGCGGCCAACAGAAAATCTAAACAACAGATGACCTGGTGACTAAACACCGCGCCAGGACAGCTCGACTCTTCTATGATGACCACGTGGCATTTCGCTCAGCGTCGAGCGTGCGCGACCCCTCCGTCCCTCTGAATCTGGAGAACCTGTGAGCGAGAGCATCACCATTACTGACAACCGCACCGGCAAGTCGGCCGAGATCCCAATCGTGAACGGCGCAATTAGCTCTGCGGCCTGGAAAGACCTGATGCCCGGGACGTGGTTCCTCGATCCTGCCTTCGGTGTCACGGCATCGACGGAATCTGCCATCACCTATCTCGACGGTGGCAATGGTGTACTCCGCTATCGCGGCTACCCCATCGAACAACTCGCCGAGAACTCGACGCACCTGGAGAGCGCGTACCTGTTGTTCAACAACCGGCTTCCCTCGGCAGATGAGCTCGACACGTGGACCAATGAGATCACGCACCACACCTACCTGCACGAGAGCTTCCGTCGCCAAATCCACGATGCGTTCCACTACGACGCGCATCCCATGGGGCTCTTGACCTCGAGCGTTGCTGGCCTCTCCACCTTCTACCCCGACGCCAAAGACATCGAAGATCCTGACTCTCGGATGCACCAGATCATTCGTTTGGTCGCAAAGATGCCAACACTGGCGGCATCGGCGTACCGATTCCGCCAGGGGCTGCCTTTTGTCTATCCTCGCAACGATCTGGATTACACCTCGAACTTCTTGTCGATGATGTTCTCGATCGCCGAGGACGACTACGAACCAGATCCTGCGCTCAAGCGAGCAATGGAAGTGCTGTTCATCTTGCACGCGGACCACGAACAGAACTGTTCAACCACCACGGCTCGAGTCGTCGGTTCGGCGCACGCCGACCCCTACGTCTCGATAGCAGCAGCCTGTGCTGCTCTGTATGGACCTCGACACGGCGGCGCGAACGAGGCGGTCCTGCGCATGCTGGCCGAGATCGGGAGCTACGAGAATGTTCCCGCATACATGGAACGGGTCAAGAGCGGCGAAGAACGCCTGATGGGCTTTGGCCATCGGGTCTACAAGAACTACGACCCTCGCGCGTCGATCATCAAAGATGCCGCCCATGAGGTATTCAAGGTCACGGGACAGAACCCATTGCTCGACATTGCTTTGAAGCTCGAAGAGGTCGCATTGGCTGATCCGTACTTCATCGACCGCAAGCTGTACCCAAACGTGGACTTCTACTCCGGACTCATCTACCAGTCGATGGGCTTCCCCACCGAGATGTTTACCGTGCTCTTTGCCATCCCTCGAACCGTCGGTTGGCTTGCACACTGGAGCGAGATGCTCGAGCAGAACTCACGTATTGCCCGTCCACGCCAGGTATACACCGGCGAGGACGAACGACAATACGTGCCAGTCGCCGATCGCTAGCCCCCATTCAAGGCCGCGCACGACAAATAGCCTAAGAGCATCTACTCTGGGCCCATGACGACGCGGCTGGGTCAGGAAACTCGCGGAAATTCAACCTGGGGAAGGCGCATCAACGCATCCTTTGCGATCTTCGCGATCGTGAGCACGCTTGTCGTGTCTCAGGCCTCGGCGCAGGACTCCGCGCCCCCAACCGAGCCGGAGAGCAGCGACTTCGTCGACCTTTCCATCGATGACTTAGGATCGAAGCAGGCCAACGAAGCGGTCAGCAATGCCGTTGTCGCCGAGCTCGCGAACGCTGCGAGGCTGGCGCCACCGCTTGTCACCACAATCGTTGAAGTCCATGGACCGGATCTTGCCCGTGCCGAGCAGGCAGTGGTTGAGGTCGGCGGAGCCGTCACCGGTGAAGTTCCCGGTTTCTTCATCGAGGCTCGAGTTCCTTTGGATGGGCTTGCTGCGCTCGCTGGCGATCCTGATGTCGAACGGGTCAACCAAGTCACCGAGTCAGAGGAGCAATTGAGCGCTTTCCAGACACAGGCCTCACCGGCGTTGGAAAGTGTCCTCCTCGATACCGTGGGAATGCGAGACTGGCATGCTGCTGGTCATACCGGCGCCGGGCAACGAGTCGGCATCGTCGATCTCTTCGGCGATGTCGAACTACGCGATGGGATCATCGACGGACGTATACCCACCCCGGCTGGGGTGTTCTGCAGACGGTTAGGGTCCGACTGCAATGTTGCAACTCGAAACGGTGGCCCCCACGGTGTCAGCGTTGCAGAAATCATCCACACCGCAGCGCCCGATGCCGAGCTGTTCTTTGCGTCGGCCTTCACCCTCGCTGACCTCAGCGCAGCAATCGACTGGTTCGCGGCCAACGGAGTCACAATTATCAGCCGCTCGCTGACTTCGGAGTTCGACGGACCGGGCGACGGCACAGGACCCTCCGCAGCGTTGGTGGACCGAGCCGTCGAAAGCGGCATGGTGTGGGTTAATTCCGCTGGTAACGCCGGTGGAGACAGGTTCTTTGCCGGACAGAACTGGGTTGGCACGTTCAACGACCCAGACGGCGACGGCATCCACAACTGGGCCAGCGGCAGCGAACTCATGGGATTTAGCTGCGGGTTCTTGCTGGGGATGCGATGGGACGACTGGGCCGCTGATGTCATCCCCACTGACTACGACCTCTTGATCTACGAAAATTACAACGACGCCAATCCCGAGGTACGCGGCGACAGCTTCCAAGGAAGAGCCACCGATCAGCCCTTAGAGCGAGTCCAGCCCGATTGCTCCAGTCCAACAGACCGCGACTACTTCGCCATTGTGCGATTCGACGATGTCGAACCTGATGGCAACGACCAAATTCAGATACTCGGCAACTTCACGACCATGGACGAGTGGGTAAATGAATTTTCGGCAACCGGCCCGGCAGTGGATTCGGCAAACCCCGGAGCGGTGACGGTTGGCGCCACAAACACTCCGAACGATGACCGCCTCGCTGGCTACTCCTCCCAGGGCCCAACCTTTGATGGCCGCACAGCCGTCGACCTCACGGCGCCTGCCTGTCTCCCGATTGCGGACTTCAACAATTGCTTTACAGGCACAAGCGCTAGCACTCCGGTCGTCGCTGGCGTTCTTGCGGTCCTGCGCGGTGCCAACGTGTTCACCGACCCCACCGACGCACACTCGGTGGTCGCCGCAATCACCAGCGATGCCGGACCCGACGGACCCGACAGCTTGTTTGGTTACGGTTTGTTGGACGTGGGCGACCCCTCCCAGTTCTCTATCGAGCCGGTCGTTGAACGATTCTGCCTCGGCGTTCGTGCAACTGTGGTCGGCACGGACGGCAACGACGTTCTAATCGGAACTCCCGGAGATGATGTCTTCTTCGGTGGACTCGGCGCCGATGTCATCAACGGGCTGGGCGGAAACGATCTGATCTGCGCCGGGAGAGGCCGCGACACCATCGACGCTGGCAGCGGAAGCGACATCATTGTCGCTGGCAACGGCGTCGACCGGGTCGAGGGTGGTGCTGGCAACGACGAGATAGATGCCGGAAACGGAGCGGACAGGATCAACGGAAACGCGGGCAACGACCTGATCCTTGGACGCAACGGAAACGACAGGCTCATCGGCGGACAGGGTGACGACACACTGCGCGGCGGGCAGGCCAACGACGTCATCACCGGCGGCGACGGAACCGATCAGGCCTTTGGGAATCTGGGCACCGACGAATGCGACTCCTCAAACGAAGACAGGGTGAGCTGCGAGGGCTAGCCGCTCGCGCCGCACTGCCTAGATTCGAGTCTCGGGTCCCATGCCGCTGATCCAGTGCTCGCGGCAACGCAGCTCATAGCTCACCTCGGGCGCGTATTCGGGGTTGTCGACCATGACGATTTCTCCCTCGTACACCTGTTGACCATCGACGAGGCGAGCGTTGTGGGTCGCTCGTTCGCCGCACCAGCACCGCGCTTCGCACTGCACTGGTTCGCTCACGTCGGCTAGTTCGAGCATTCGGGCAGTTCCTGGGAAGAGTCGGCCACGAAAGTCGGTCAACAATCCGAAGGCGAAGACGTCGAGGTGTAGTTCGTCGACGGCTCGTGCTAACTGTTCAACCTGGACTGGCGCGTAGAACTGCACCTCATCACAGATCATGTAGTCGAGGGTCGATCCTCGATTGCTCGCCACCTCGTAGAGGTCGACTCCGGGATGCACGACGACCGCTTCGGCCGACGCACCAAGCCGAGAGCTCACGCGAGCGCCCTGGCGGTCAAGCATGCTGCACAACGCGCCGCGCATCCCTCCGTGGGTCAAATTGTGATGAATCTGGAGCGCAAGCGTCGACTTACCGGACCCCATAGTGCCAAACGAAAACCGGAGGGTGCCTCCGGCTATCGGGCGCCCGCGGGTCCCCGGCAGGGTCTGTTGGATCGAAACCTCGGGATCATCGGCGATAGTCATGTTTGTAGCCCGCAAGTCAGAGAGAGCTTGGCTAGGAACACCCGCTTGTTGCACCACAGTCTCGACACGCAAAGCAGCTTCCCGCACGGACCATTTGGGTGCCGCATTGGCCACAAAATGGAGCGTCGGTGAAGTGGTTCGACGGCGATGAGGTTGACGACGCACTCGTTGACGTCGACGGTGGGTCCGGCGGGAGGTCGAGTCCCTGCACCGACGGCGTCACCGCTTCATCGACGCCAGGAAGGGTCGGCTGGCTACGTTCCCCCGTGGTCAAGATATTGCGATCGCGTCGCTCCTCGTCGGACATGTATTCGACAGCGAGACGGCGGAACAGATAGTCCATCAAGCTCGATGCAATTCGCAGATCTGAGTCGTCGGTCATTCCCGCAGGTTCAAAGCGCATCCCGACATAGGCATCGACAAAGGCCGAGAGCGGCACGCCGTATTGCAATCCGTGGCTCACTGCAATTGCGAAGGCATCCATGATCCCTGACAGCGTCGAGCCTTGTTTCGATACGCGAATGAAGAGTTCGCCCGGCCGACCATCCTCGTACTCGCCAACGGTGGCGAACCCTTTACAGTCAGCGACGCGGAACTCAAAGGTTCGAGACGCACGCGACCGGGGAAGCTTCTCGCGTTGAGGCGCCGCCGCGGTCACTGGTACCACTGGAGCCGCGGTGTCGGAGTCGTCGGCGGACTTTGCCGTGAGGGGCTGGGCTACTTTGCAGTTGTCTCGGTACAAGGCAACGGCCTTGAGTCCGAGCCTCCACGATTCGGTCAAGACCTCTTCAACTTCCTCGACCGTTGTCGATTCCGGGAGGTTTACGGTCTTGGAAATGGCACCGGAGAGGAATGGTTGTACCGCCGCCATCATTTCGATGTGCCCGGAGGGTGCGATCACATTGTCGCCCATTGAGCACGCAAACACCGCCTCGTCAGCGGGATCGAGCCCAGGAGCCCCAATGACCGAGCCCGTCTCGGCAATATGGGCAACGATTGCTTCAACAGCAACTTCTTCATACCCGAGCTGACGCAACGCACGCCCCACGCCCTGGTTGACAATCTGCATCGTTCCGCCGCCCACGAGCTTCTTCATCTTGACGAGACCAAGGTCGGGTTCGATCCCCGTGGTATCGCAGTCCATGAGGAAGCTGATCGTTCCCGTCGGGGCGAGCACGGTTGCCTGCGCGTTGCGAACACCCTGGTTGTGGGCCAAAGCGCATGCGTCGTCCCACGCCGACTTCGCGCTCTCGACGATGCCGTCAGGCACAAGGTCAGCTGCGATGCCGCTCACCGCCTGGCGGTGCATGTCTAGTACCGCCACGACGTTGTCACTATCGGCCGCGTAACCATCGAATGGTCCCACGCGGCCCGCAATACGAGCAGACATTCGATACGAAGCTCCGCCCATCAAGGCGGTGATCGCCGCAGCTACCGCTCGGCCTCGATCGGAGTCATACGGCGCACCTATCGCCATGAGCAGCGCGCCGAGGTTTGCGTAACCCAAGCCAATTTGGCGGAACTTGCGGGTGTTGTCGCCGATTGCCTCCGTTGGATAGTCGGCGGGACCCACGATCATCTCTTGGGCTGCAAAGAGGAGATCGACGGCTGCCGCGAACTCTTCGGTCTCAAATTGGCGACCTGTCTCTTCGGGTCGGTGAAAGGCCAAGAGGTTCAGACTGGCGAGATTGCACGCACTGTTGTCGACGTGCATGTACTCCGAGCACGGGTTACTCGCGTTGATCCGGCCAGCGTTTGGCGTG
>CAYTUB010000111.1:2844-9937 GCA_964441145.1 uncultured Acidimicrobiales bacterium | reverse complement strand
GCCACTAGGCTCGCCGCGTGGACAAACTCCCCAGCTATCGCACCAAAAAGAGTCATATTAATGAGGCCATTGAAACCCTCATCGATGAGGCAGGAATCACCGAAGACAGCGAACTGATCTTCGAGATGATCGTCTCCGCGCTTCGCCTCGCGTTCGACGAAGCCGATCGTGCCGACCTCAAACTGGTCAACGCAGCTCTCAAAGAACTGCGTTACGCCTTCGACACGTTCGCGCCATACAAGGACTCTCCAAAGTGCACCATCTTCGGATCGGCTCGCATCCAACCCGGTGACCCGGCCTATGAGTGCGCCAAGCAGCTCGGAGCGGCCATGGCAGAACGCGACTGGATGGTTATGACCGGGGCTGGCCCGGGGATTATGGCAGCTGGGCTTGAGGGCGCTGGTTCAGAGAACTCATTCGGTATCAACATCGTCCTACCGTTTGAGGCATCGGCCAACGAGTTCATCGCCGATGATCCCAAACTGATCAACTTTCGGTACTTCTTCACCCGCAAGGTCGCCTTCATGAAGGAAACCGCAGGATATGCAATTCTGCCGGGCGGCTTTGGAACTATGGACGAAGCCTTCGAGCTTTTGACGCTGATGCAGACCGGAAAGACTGTCCTCGCGCCCGTGGTCCTACTCGACCCTTCAGGCTCGACCTACTGGGAGCGTTGGAAGCGCTTTGTCGAAGCGGAACTGTTGGAAGCCGGACTGATCTCGCCCTCCGACATGGACCTGTTCATGATCACCAACTCGGTGCAGGACGCCGCCAACGAAATGGCGCACTTCTACTCGACCTACCACAGCTATCGAGCGGTCGGTCAACGACTTGTACTACGACTCAAGCGAGCGCCAAGCGATCAGGAACTTGCAACCCTCACAACCGACTTCGCCGACATCATCGAATCGGGCGAGATCGAACGCATCGAGGCAACCGACTCCGAGGTCGCAGACAATGACCACCTCGACTTGGATCGCATCGCCTTCCGGTTCGACCGTCACGGCTATGCCAGGTTACGGCTGCTCATCGATGCCCTTAACAATGCTGGCTAAAACAATGCTCGCTAACCCTCAGATGGCTTGCAGATCGCGCATGGCTTTCTCGACGGCTCGGCGTGCCTTTGCTATCTGCTTCTCCTCTACCCCGCCGTTGGGTTCGCCCTGTTCGATCGCTTCGCGCAACCGCGTCATGCCACGATCGGTGAGGTCTTCCTGGATTGCCTCGAGGCGGACGATGATGTCGTCGTATGCATCGGTCATGGCCCGACACTAGTTCCTCGGTACGACACGAATGACCACGTCACCTCCTAATACTCCACGACCTGACGCCGACGCCCGCGAATGGGTGTCGTTCGTCGCCGACGATGGCGAGACGTGGCTCTTTGACCTCACCTTCTTCCGTTCGAACTACCACTGCATCTACGGCCAGGGGTGTTCGGGAATCGAGGAAGAACCATCACCCGACGCCAACCGAGGATGCTGCAGCTACGGCGCGCACTTCGTCGACGACGAGGACCTCCATCGAGTGATGTCGGTCGTAGCCGCACTCGACGGCGAGGTGTGGGACAACTCTGCCCTATTTCCCGAACTCGGCGGACCCGACACGCCTGTCGAGGACTTCATCGAGAAGCTGACTGAGGTCGACGAGGAGGGCGACCGCATCACTCGAGTCGTCGAAGGCGCGTGCGTACTCCTCAACGGTAACCACGCACCCACAGGGCCAGGCTGCGCACTCCACTTTGCGGCCGTACGCGCCGAGCTAGAACCCCTCGTTTGGAAGCCAGAGGTCTGCTGGCAAGTACCGATTCGAGTCGAGCACCATGTAGACGATTACGACCGACACACACATTTCGTGCGTCAATGGACTCGCGGCGACTGGGGCGACGACTCCGGCATTAGTTGGTGGTGCAGCGAGGCCGATGAGGCCTACACCTCGTCACGCAGCGCCGCGCACACGTTGAAGCCAGAAATCGCCGCGTTGGCTGGCGAAAGCGTCGCCGACGCGCTGGTTCGCCATGTTGAGGGAGAAGGCAACGTCGTCCGATTGCCGCTACCTACGCGAAAGACCACCACCGACTAGCGCAAGTATTTAGGAAGCAGCTTCCTCGTCGCTGATTTCGCTATCGCTCGCCTCGGTATCGACAGCCTTGGTATCGCTAACGTCGTTGTCATCAGCGTTCTTATCAGCATTGCTGTCAGCGTCGTCATCATCTGATGACTTCTGCTCCCACTCTTCAGCAAGATCAGCCCAGGCGTCGTGTTCAGGCTTATGTTCGCCCTGCTCGCTCTCCTCATTCATCGTCTCGAAGAGGTCCTCAAGGTCGACCTCATGAGAGCGCTTCAGCGCCCTGGCTTCTTCGAATCTGCGATGGCGACCCTTTTTCATGGCAGGACCTCCTGGGAGAGCGTAACTAGCGATGAGTTTAGCGGTCATTCGGCCGCGTCAGCTACCGGGGCCAGGCACAACAATGCCGGATCTTTCCTCCAGGACAAGGCCACCATCTCCGTCAAAGGCAACCGCTGCCTCTCCGCTCATGAGACGCCGAATAGGCTCACCGGCTAGCTCTGCGCGCCAACCGATGCTCAAACGGGCGTCCTCGTCCCCCCGTACCAGTGCTTCGATATCGGCTCGCGTGCCGAGAAGCGTCGGGTCAAGCGAGAGTTCGCGGGCAATCTGGCCCACCCAAGCAGCGACGAGAGCCACGGCAGGCCGTAAGTCGGGACGCGTTTCGCGACGGTTGGTCTGCGTACGAGGGGGTGGCGGCAACTTGGTTCCCGCCTCGACTAAATCGAGGATGGTCTGACCCATATCACCGCGCCCAAGGCGGTCGTCGACGCCACGCACACTGCGAAGTTGTTCGAGGGTTGTCGGGCGTCGTTGGGCGATCCCGACGAGAGCCAAGTCAGAGACGATAAATCGAACAGGCTGATCGAGTTCAGCCGCTCTATTCTCACGCCAGGCAGCGAGCGATCGCGCGGCTCCGAGGCTTGCACCCTTGAGCTGACGAACAGCTTTGATGCGTCGCCACGCTTCGTCGGGGTCTCGGCGACCGCGTGGGACCGCTAGCAGTTCTTCGCACGCGTCCTGGGCCCACTGCAAGCGTCCACGTTCACGAAGGTCGTTGCTGATGTGCTCGTAGAGCTCCAACAAGTGCTGGACATCACTTGCGGCATAGTCGAGCTGATCCTCGGTAAGAGGACGAGCCAGCCAGTCCGTAAGCCGGGACGTCTTTGGTAGCGAGATATGTAGCACTCGGTCATGAAGCGATGCGAGCGAGGGGGTCGACAATCCGGTGAAGCCGGCTCCGAGCTGAGTGTCAAAGATCGTGTGCGGTACTGCCTGGGCCCAGTGCTGGAAGACCTCGAGGTCCTGGCTTGCCGCGTGGAGCACTGCGGTGCCCGGGGCACTAAACAGCCGGGCCAGAGGCGCCGGGTCGACCTCAAATGGATCGATCAGCACGGTCTCTTTGCCGTTGTTGATCTGAATCAGCGCAACCCGAGGAAAATACGATCGTTCACGGTGGAACTCTGTATCGATGGCGTAGGCATCGACGTCCATGGTTTCGTCGACGAAGCGCTCGAAGTCCTCATCCTGGGTGATTAGCCGATATTCGCTGTCGCTCACGAAGGGGTTCGCCAGTAGTCGTGATTCATCATGCGCGCAATACCCTTCACGCACACACTCTACCCCTAGCCGCTCACCCGAGAGAGAATTGAAACACCTACGGGCGAGCAACCAAGAACGACCCCGCTGTTCTAGCGGTGTGCGCGACGGCCAGCCTCGGTCTGTGAAGACAGGTATTGCTCGTAGTCCTCGGGGGTATCGAGGTCGTCAAATATGTGCGACTCGGCGAGCAAGACCGCAGACTCCTGCATGCCCTCAACGGCAGGAAGGAACGATCGCACACCGCTGTCAAACATGTCACCAAGTTGCCCGACGCAGCGAGTGTCCCAGGCCACACAATGCCATTGCCGTCGACCGCCAATGATCGGTACGGCATAATCAGCACCGGTCGTGGACACAGTCTCGATCAGTGTCGATACCACCGCTGGGGTGAGTCTCGGTAGATCGCAGCCCACGAGGACGGTCACATCGGCGTCACTTCCATGCAGCGCACTGATGACACCCCCAAGCGGACCCTCGTCTGGATATCGATCCTCAACCGTCGCGGCACGGGGATGTTCGATAGCGCCACCCACCAACCGCACAACGTCGACCGCGGCTTCGAGGGTCTCGACCATGTGCTCGACCATGGTGCCCGACCCGAGCATGAGTAACGCCTTATCGGTGCCCATCCTGTGACTGCGGCCACCGGTAAGTACAGCGCCGCTCGTCAACATGGATTAGATGCCGATATCGGCAGCGGTCAGGTCACCCCAAGTTGGCTCGAGTTGTTTGAGGAACAGATCGCAGCGCTCGACCTCGTCGGTCTCACCAATTTGGCTGGCAGATGCTCGCAGGCCGGCCAAGCAGCGCAGGAACGGGCGGTTCGTCTCGTGTTCCCACTTCACGTAGCCGCTTCCCCGCCACCCATTTTGGCGCAGTGCGTCGAGTCCACGGTGGTAACCAATGCGGTAATAGGCGTAGGCCTCGATCGTGTTGCGGCCGCGCGCCCCCAATTCGCTCCATGCCAGAAGCGAACGAGGGTGGGCTGCAGCAACCTCAGCCGCTGCCTCAAGCTGCGCGTCGGCTGGAAGTGCTGTCATTGCTTCGATTGCAGCTATGACATCATCAGGTTCCGCGGGAAGCACGGTTTGCGGGATACCGGTCCCACCAAATGTGACCTTGTGGCCGCTCACGAAACCGTGATGATTCGAAGGTTGTTCGTGACCTTGGCCCCAACACCATCGCCGTTGAGGATGGCTACCTGTTGTCCGGGACGAACCAGACCATTGGCCTTCGCAGCGTCGATGGCTTCCTTCGACATGGCGTCGGGAGTTCCGCCTTGGGTCAAACGGATCGGGGTTGTTCCCCAACTCAATGTGAGTTGCTGAGCCGTCATTGGGTCGACGCTCGCACCGATGATCTGACACTCGGGGCGGAAGCGGGCCATCTGACGGACGGTGAACCCGGTGCCGGAAATGCACAGGATCGCTGCCACGTCGAGCTCGCGAACGGCGCGCCATGCAGCAAATGTCATCGCGTCGGTGATCTCACGGCCTGAGCCGGCTTCGGTCATACCGCGCCCGTTCACGTTGTTCGCCCAGGACTCGTGGTCGAAGACCTCATCAGCTTTGCGCGCAATACGCCCCATGGTTCGCACCACGTTCACCGGGTCTACACCCACTGCGGTCTCACCCGAAAGCATGACGGCACTCGTGCCGTCCCAAACAGCGTTGGCGACATCGTTGGCTTCGGCGCGTGTCGGCGCCGGTGCGGTGATCATCGACTCGAGCATCTGGGTCGCCGTAATAACCGGCTTGCCACCAGCGATACACCGCTCGATGATCTGCTTTTGCGTAATGGGGAGATCCTCAATTGGGATCTCGTTGCCAAGATCGCCACGGGCCACCATGATGGCGCCGCTGGCTTCGATAATTCCGTCGAGATTCGCGATCGCCGAACGCGTCTCCACCTTTGCCACCAGCAGTGGGCCGCGAGGGTGTGGCTCGGTTCCGACTCGACGCATGTCGTGCGCTGAGCGAACGAAACTAATCGCGACCATGTCGACACCGACGTCGACGAACGCATCGAGAAGCTTGAGGTCGTGCGGGGTTGGGGTCGGCATGGTCAGCTTGTCCGCTGGGATATGGACGCCGGGCTGACCGGTGAGCTTGCCCGCGTGGACAACCTTTGTTTGCAGCGCATCCTTGGAGACGTCGGTTACCTCGAGGATGAGACGACCATCCCCGATCACGACCCGATCGCCGCCAACGAAACTCGCGACGGTATCGGGGTAATCGACCTCGATTACCGACTTGCTCGAACCGGAATCGCCCGCAACAACGCGAACCACGTCGCCGATCGCGAAAACGGACTCCTCAAGGAACTTCGCGACCCGAACCTTGGGCCCGGGAAGGTCGGCCAAAATTCCGACATCTCGACCCTCTTCGGCGGAGATGGCACGGACGGCGTCGTAACGCTCCATGCCCTCATCGAGCGACCCATGAGAAAGGTTGATTCGGGCGACGTCGACTCCGGCGCGGATGATTCCGCGGAGCATTTCTGGGTCGTCGGTGGCTGGGCCAAGGCTGGCTACGAGTTTTGTCCTACGCATATGCACTAAGCGTACTCACTATGGCCTCAGTGCGTGCTTTCTCTAGCCAGGTGTTCATAGTCACCAATTGCGCGTTCGCGTCGTTAGTGTTGTGTTGGTGCCACTTCACCCGTATTTGCTCTCTGAGAACCCGATCGCGTTCGCGCACCGTGGTGGCGCTCACGAATCCCCAGAGAACACTCTCGAGGCCTTCCGCAACGCAGTGAATCTCGGGTTTCAGTATCTGGAAACCGATGCGCAGCTCACCGCTGACGGGATTCCCATCGCCTTTCACGACCCTTGTATCGACCGCGTATCCGATGGGCAAGGCGCAGTCGAAGAGATGACATGGGATGAGCTGTCCACGGTGGTGATCCACCCGGATCGAGACGGCGGCGGCAAGTTGGCCACCATCGAGCAGCTGTTGCAGGAGTTTCCCGACGCCAAATTCAATATTGATACCAAGTCCGCAGCTGTCGTTGGGCCCCTCCTCGATGTTCTCGTCGCCAACGATGCGCTAGACCGAGTGTGCCTGGCATCGTTCTTCGATCAGCGGCTCGCCTCCATCCGTAAGCGCCTCGGGGATCAGGCCTGCGTGAGCCAGGGTCCTTTTGAGACCATCACCACCCTCGCCCGCGGCCTACTCGGCCAGCAGGTAGATCAGGCGATGAATCGTCCGCTGCAGATTCCCGCCGCGATCGGTCCAGTACCGGTGGCGACGTCTCGACTCGTCAAGGCCGCCCACCGCTTTGGCAGCCCTGTGCAGGTATGGACTGTCGATGACCCCGAGACCATGCATGAGCTGCTCGATATCGGCGTCGACGGCATCATGACCGATCGCCCGTCGGTTCTGCGAGCGGTTCTCATCGAACGGGGACAGTGGTCCAACACCAT
>CAYTUB010000111.1:0-2744 GCA_964441145.1 uncultured Acidimicrobiales bacterium | reverse complement strand
ACGGGGACAGTGGTCCAACACCATCTAGCGAAGTAGGGCTACACCTACCGGCACCCCAGATCCAGGAGGGTTACTCCTTGAGGGCGACCGCGTTGGGTGTGACGTTCATCTTGGGCTCGTACTCGACCGCATCGACCTCGGAGCGCGAGGAACCGTCGTAGGTCGAACGGAGCTGATCTGCACACACGCTGCACACGCCGTAGAACTCGGCATCACCTAGCGATTGTGAACACCGTGGACATGTTGTAGGCGGAACCGTTTCCATCTCCTGCAGCCTAGTACCGTTGTAGACGTGGAGGGTTTTGGTGAGTTCTGGTACACGGCACTGCTCATTGCCCTCGCGGGGCTTCCGATCGTCTTCGTAGCTTTGGGGTTCCTACACGCGGCTCGGGTGCCCCAATGGGCGTGGGCAATGTCGGGTCGAACGCAGATCGTCTGGCTTGTGACACTGTTGCTCGGCGTCGCCATCATCTTCGCTGGCGTACCGGCGGCTGCGTACTATTTTTGGAAGATCCGACCCGTTCTCGATCGAATCGAGCGCGGCGATCTCGCCGACATGTTGAGCGTCGACGACATCGCTTCGGATCTAGGCCATGAGCCTGACGATTAGCCCTGTGAT
The DNA here is from genome assembly GCA_964441145.1 of uncultured Acidimicrobiales bacterium. Classification (GTDB taxonomy): domain Bacteria; phylum Actinomycetota; class Acidimicrobiia; order Acidimicrobiales; family SHLQ01; genus SHLQ01. Next base: position 2,125 of record CAYTUB010000111.1, on the reverse strand, counting down.
TTGAGAAGCGCGTGCTCAACGAGCACGAGAAGGGTTTCCTTCGTCCGCCCACGATCACGAGCATCGGTTGCCACAACCGGAATATCTGCGGGGAGATCGAGTGCATCTCGGACTGACTCCACCGAATGGTGAAGGTCGCCGTGGAAGGCATTAATCGCCACAACAAATGGCACTTGGGCTCGTTCGAAGTACTCGACGGCACCGAAGGAATCTTCGAAACGTCGGGTATCGAGCAAAACAACCGCACCGATCGCGCCGCGGGTCATTTCATCCCACATGAAGCGGAAGCGGTCCTGCCCGGGGGTACCGAACAGATACAGGACGAGGTCCTGTCCAAGACCAACGCGGCCAAAGTCCATTGCGACAGTGGTCGAGGTTTTGGTCTCGCCAGCGTCACCTTCATCATCGACGTCGGCCGAGACTGTAGTCAGCGCGGCTTCGGTTGTCAGCGGATCAATTTCGCTGATCGATGACACAAAGGTTGTCTTACCAACGGCATAGCCGCCGGCTACAACGATCTTTACGGGAAGCGGTACTGAATCGGAAGAATTCCCACTCTGGGCGTCGAAACTAGAGTCTACGGAGACCATCACGGACCCTTTCGAGGAGAGCGGTGTCGGCCTTGACCGTCATCGCCTTGGTTTGGACATGGCCTTCGACACTGAGGTCGCCAATGAGCACGCGAATTGCGCCGATTGGAAGTCGAAGGTGGGCAGACAACTCTGCGACCGCGATTGGTGATTCGGCGAGACGAAGAATATCTCTCCGCTCAAAGGTTGCGAGCTGCATGCTCTCTCGACCGCGGTCAGTTGTACGGACTAGTGCTTCGAACGGGATATCTACGTCAACACGCGTTCGACCGCCGGTGACCGCGTACGGCGGCACCCGGAGTCGAGAGCGCGGCGCTCCCTGCTCGTTACTCGATTCCTGCATGCTCATCGTGGCAGCGAACTCACAAGTTGCGCACGAAGTTCTGGCGTGAGGACGCTTCCGGTCTTCTCGACAAGAACAGCCATCTCATAGCCAACAAAGCCAATGTCGCAGCTTGCGTCGGCTACGACGCCAAGTGCTGAACCATCACTGATTCCAGTCACGAGCAGCAGGGCGTTGTCCATCTCGACAATGACCTCGTTGACCTTGCCGCCGCCGAAGCGACCAGCAGCACCGTACGCGAGGCCGATAAGCCCTGACGCTACGGCCGCAAAGCGGTCACCGCCAGCGCGGTCCAAGCCCTTTGACATAGCCATGAGGAGACCGTCTGAGGAAACCACGATTGCCTCAACAACACCTGGAGTTTGGTCTACAAAGCTTGAGATCAGCCAGCTGACATCATCTACCTGGGTCATGATTCACCATCCGTTTCGTTGGAGCCGCCTCTTCCGCGCTCCAGTCCTGTCTTGTATCGGGACAACATGTTGCGAACCTGATCAGGAGATCTCTGCGACGGTGCAGCGCGATCTCCTTCGAGGTCCAACGGTTCGTCGGCGGGCGCCGAACGCTTCCGTCGCGTGAGACCCGATGATGTGATTTCGGGTTCTGGTTGCGTTGGTACCGATGCGGGTGCGGCCGCCGGGGCTGGTGCCGGCGCTGGAGCGGCGGCAGCAGGAGCGGGGGCCATTGGCTGGCCTTGCACCGGTTGGACGACCGGAACTGCGGGCGTGGGCTCAGCGGTGACGGATGGGAACGTCGGTGCTGGAGCGTCGGGAATTGGCGCAGCGGCTGGGAACGACGGTGGCGTCACTGGCGCAGCGGCTGGAGGAGTTGGCATTGCTGCAGCTGGCGCCGCAGGGGTCTCTGGCATCGCCGGTGCGGCGGGAGCCGCCATATCGGGGATTGCCGGAGTTTCAGGCATTGGCGTATCAGCGAACGGGTTCGCAGCCGGGGTCTCCGGCATCGCCATGTCCGGGATTGCTGGAGCACCGAAATCAGCGACAGCTGGAGTCTCCGGCATCGCCATGTCCGGGATAGCTGGAGCACCGAAATCAGGGACAGCTGGAGTCTCCGGCACTGCTATATCCGGGATTGCTGGAGCACCGAAATCAGGGACAGCTGGAGTCTCCGGCATCGCCGTGTCCGGGATTGCTGGAGCACCAAAGTCAGGGACAGCTGGAGTCTCCGGCATCGC
>CAYTUB010000110.1:0-10011 GCA_964441145.1 uncultured Acidimicrobiales bacterium | reverse complement strand
CCGGCGAACGCTACGACGTAGTCATTGTTGACCCGCCCGCTTTCGCCTCACGGGCGTCCGAGCGAGACCGAGCAATTCGGGCATATCGTAAGCTGACCGAGCTGTCCCTCAACGTGCTTCGTCCTGGTGGCCAACTCTTTCAAGCGTCGTGTTCATCGCGGGTCACCGAGAACGACCTCGTAGGCACCGTCCGCTCTGCTGTCCACGGGCGTGGACGGAACCTGGGGTCCGTTGACGTTTACGGTCATGCGATCGACCATCCGGTGACCTTCCCTCAAGGCGCATACCTCAAAGCAATTTTGGGGGTTGTTTCATGAACCACTTGGATCGTGCAGCCATCGACCGACAGGGGCGTATGGCAAGAAAGAGTGCAGTGATCTTTGGTGGGGTCGCGACGATTATCGCCGCAGCGCTCATTTGGGTCGCAGCGTCTGACGCACAAGACTCACCAACAGCGCTCGCCCTGGAAGATGCAACCCAGGCCACCACCACGACGACGGAGCTGTCAACGACATCCACCACGGCTGCTCCAGTTGAAAGCACAACCACCAACGTTGCGCGAAGCAACGACGTTGATTGGGTCACGGCATGGGGAGGTGCGCCGCCAACGACGATCAGCGACGCAACGGCCGCGAACGCGAGCACGACGACGACCACGGTCGCACCGGTAGCAGCGACCGGGCCCGCCGCGGTGAGCATTCCGCGTCCGAACTGCGCAAACAACGTCGGCGCGCCGACCACCCGCACGGCACCATTCACCGGTCTCTCCGCATCGATCCCGTCGAACATGCCGGCAGTGGTCGTGAAAGTTTCGAACAACAACTCGAGTAGTCGAGCCTCGCTCATTGGCCTTGACGAAGCTGACATCGTCATCGAGGAACGCATCGAAGCGTCGGCGACCCGTTTCTTTGCGGTCTTCCACTCAGAGACGCCGCCCAATGTTGGACCCGTTCGCTCCGGCCGTACGACTGACCTCCAACTCGCCCAAAATCTCAATCGCCCGGTATTTGGCTACTCGGGAAGCAACGACGGTGTCGCCCGTCAGTTCAGCGCCGCTGCAGACGGCGGCCTCTTCGTGCCATTCGTTAACACCGACCGGGCGCCCTTTGCCCGTGATGGCCGGTACAGGGCTCCGGACAATCTCTTCGTAGACCCAGCAGCCCTCGGCGGCTGTGGAGGTGGTGGCAACCCCACTGCGATCTTTAGCTACGGCGCCAACACCTCGACGAGCGCACAAGCTGCGTCGTCGGTTTCACTTTCTGCCCGTTCGCCGTACCGCTTTGATTGGGACGGTTCGTCCTGGGTTCGTTCGCAGGATGGGACTACCCATGCCACTCGAACCGGGGCTGTCCTCGCTCCCGAAAATGTTGTCGTCCTCTTCGTGCCCTACGTGCAAAGTGAAGTCGACGCCCAGTCTGTCGATGCACTGACGATCGGCTCGGGCGCTGCATGGGTCTTCCGTGACGGCACCGCAACCATTGGTAACTATCGACGCAGTGGCGGGACCGACCCGTACACCCTGACCGATGCCAATGGATCAGCGGTCAACCTTGCTCCCGGGCAAACCTGGGTAGTACTAGCCCCAGCCGGAACCGCCAATTGGAACTAGCACGGGGTAAGTCAGCTGGAAGCTGCCAGAGCTAGCCCGCAGCTGCGAAGCCGGTGCGGGCGAAAAGGCGCATGCGCAGCAGGCGTGAGGTCGAGGAGCGAAGCGACGGATCCGAGCCCTGGAGTGCGAAGCACGGGCAAGTCAGTTCTCGTTGTGGGGGCGGCCGTTTCCGCCGTCGGGCTGGCCGAACATGTTCGAGGTCAATCGCGCGTCGTTACAGATCGTGCGCATCAGCTCGCCTAGCTCCTGTGGTTCGTCGGGTTGTGCGCCCTGCGGGCCGAGCACCCAGCTCTCGGCGACGCCGACACGTGTACCCATGACATCGAAGACGCGTCCCGTGATGCTCGCCGACTCTGGCGACGCGAGCCAGGTGGCAACGTTCGCTATCCATCGCGGATCGAGGCCGCCGATTTGCTCGTCGGTCATGTCGCTAAAGCCCGGCAAGTCTTTGGTCATGCGGGTATACGCGGCAGGCGCAATGGCATTGACGGTCACGCCATAGTTCGCGAGCTCCATCGCGGTAATGGTGGTGAAGCTGGCAATTCCGGCTTTCGCGGCGCCGTAGTTCGATTGGCCGACGTTGCCGTAGATTCCTGACGGCGACGAGGTATTGATCACCCGTGCGTCCGGTTGGTTGCCTGCTTTGCTTTGTTCGCGCCAGTAGACGGCCGCGTGGTGGGTTGGGGCGAAGGTTCCCTTGAGGTGCACGTTCATGACGGCATCCCAGTCGGATTCTTCCATCTTGAAGATCATGCGATCTCGCAAGATCCCTGCGTTGTTGATGAGGATGTCGAGCCCACCGAACGTGTCGATGGCTTGGTCGATCATTGCCTTTGCATCGGTGAAGTCGGCGACGTTCCCGCCGTTGACGACGGCCTCTCCGCCGAGCGCAGCGATCTCGTCGACCACTGATTGCGCGGGTGATGCGTCGTCGCCAGCGCCGTTGACATCTCCGCCGAGATCGTTGACGACGACCTTGGCCCCGTGGGCGGCGAGCGAGAGTGCGTGCTCGCGTCCAATACCTCGCCCAGCGCCCGTCACGATTGCGACGCGACCATCAACCAAACCACTCATGTGTGCTCCTAATTACCGAGAAGTAACGAGAGCGTAGCCGTTCTTCCGACAGAAAATCTGTGGTCTGTCAGCATGCCTATAGTCCGCTAACTGACCACAGATTGCTCGGACGCGATTAGCCCGCGCCGGCGACAAGCTTCTCGAGGGTGAGTTCGGGGCGTTCCCCCAGGAGTCGGTCGAGCCAATACGGGCTCTCAAACAACGCGAGCAGAGTGCCATCGGCGCGTGCCAAGACGTCGACTCCTTGCATTGCTCGGAGTTCGGGCATCGATTCTTTGTCGGTCAACCTGGCCACGGAGTAGTTGGTCATCGAGAGTTCGACCGGAGCCCCAAACTCGTTCTCGAGGCGGTGCGTGGCAACCTCGAACTGCATCGGCCCGACCGCAGCCAAAACCGGTGCTTGATCCCCGATGTCTTCGTCGCGCAGAACCTGCACGACGCCTTCTTCGTCGAGTTGGGTGACACCGTTTCGGAACTGCTTGAAACGGCTGGCGTCCTTTGTTCGGGCGATGGCGAAGTGCACCGGGGCAAAGGACGGGATTGGTGGGTACGCGACCTTCTCGTCGAGATACAGGGTGTCGCCGATCCCAACTTCGTTCGCGTTCACGAGCCCGACGATGTCGCCAGGCCACGCTTCATCGAGGGTCTCGCGATCGGTGCCAAAGGCGGTGTGGGCGTACTTGGTTGCGAGGGGCTTGCCGGTCGCTTCGTGGGTGACGACCATGCCTCGTTCGAACCTTCCCGAACACACACGGAAGAACGCCGTGCGATCTCGATGGGCCTTATCCATGTTGGCCTGCACCTTGAAGACAAAGCCGCTGAACGGCGCGTCGAGCGATCGCTTTTGGCCAGCGCTGTCGGTCTTTGGGGTCGGAGCTGGCGTGAGATCGACAACGGCATCGAGCAGGAGCCGGACGCCAAAGTTGGTCAGCGCAGAGCCAAAGAACACCGGGGTCGTGATTCCAGAAAGGAAGGTGTCCTCGTCGTAGACAGAGCCTACCGCTTCGAGGATCCCGAGTTCGTCCGCCGCGTCTTCGTAGAGCTTGCCTTCTTCTTCGATGGCCCGCTCAGGTTCGACGATCTCTTCGGGCGCCACCGTTGCGCCGCGGGCGGTTCGGGTGAAGCGGACGAAGTCGCCGGTTCGTTGATCGAGAACACCGCGGAAGTCTTCGGCTGAACCGACGGGCCAAGACAGCGGAGTTGGGGTCAGTGACAGCTGCTTCTCGATGTCGTCGAGGATCTCAAAGGGTTGCAGCGACGGCCGATCCCATTTGTTGATGAACGACAGGATCGGAATCTCGCGGTCACGGCAGACCTCGAAGAGCTTGAGGGTCTGGGGTTCGATGCCTTTGGCACCGTCGAGCACCATCACCGCAGCGTCGGCGGCGGCCAACACCCGGTAGGTATCTTCGGAGAAGTCCTTGTGGCCCGGGGTGTCGAGCAGGTTGACGATGTGGTCTCGGTAGGGGAATTGCAGCACGGTCGAGGTGATCGAGATTCCGCGCTGCTGCTCGAGCTCCATCCAATCTGAGGTGGCCGAGCGCCCGCCCTTCTTCCCCTTGACCGAGCCTGCCTCGGTTCCCAGTGCCCCTCCGTAGAGCAGGAACTTTTCGGTCAGTGTGGTCTTACCGGCATCGGGATGCGAGATGATCGCAAAGGTACGTCGGCGGATCGATTGATCGAGTACGTCGTCTGAACTCACGCGTCAAGCGTACGGGAACCCCACAGGTATGCCCGGTGCGCCGTATCCAGAAAATCTGTGGTCCGTGAGCGGACTATGCCCATGCTGGCTGACCACAGATTTTGTTTGGGGTTCAAGATGTGCGCGAGGCGAGGAACGAGGCGATGTCGGCGAGGTGTTGGGATGCATTGCCCGCCAGCGGAAGTTGCTCGATCGCGTTGAGCGCCTCGGCAGTGAGATCCTCGATTTGGGACTCGATAGCTGCAACAGCACCCGTGTCGACCAGAACGTGTTGGATCTCGGCGATCCCGGCATCGCTGAGCTCAGGACCGATCTGATCGAGCAACGTTCGTTGCTCCGGTGATGCTGCGTCGCGGGCGCGTGCGAGCAAGGGTGTGGGCTTGGCTTCGCGGAGGTCATCGCCCACCGGTTTGCCGGTGAGCTCCGTTTCCCCAAATACGCCGAGCAGGTCGTCTCGCAACTGAAAGGCGATGCCGAGGGGCGTGCCAAAATCGGCAAGTTGATCTTCAAGATGTGATCCGCCTGCGGCCACGGCCCCCATCTGCAGTGGGCGAACAATCGTGTAGCGAGCCGTCTTATATTCCACGATGCGCTCGGCCGTGGGAAGGCCAACGTTTCCTCGAGCCGTTCCGACGACGTCGAGAAACTGGCCCAGGTTGACTTCGACTCGAAGATCGTTCCAGAGCCGACGAACATCAGAGGAGACGTCGCTGAGCAAGACGTCGGAGAGTACGAGCGATACGTCGCCGGCCAAGATGGCCACGGCTTCGCCGTAGCGACGTGGTTCACCGCTCCATCCGTTTTCTTTGTGTTCGGCCTCAGCCGCAACATGGGCGGTCGGGTTGCCTCGACGCGTGGGTGAGCCGTCCATTACGTCGTCGTGGAAGAGAGCGAAGGCCTGGAGAAGTTCGAGAGCCGATCCAATCGACACGATCGCAGGGTCATCGGGATCGCCACCAGCGCCAACAAATCCCCAGTAGGCCATCGCGGGTCGCACTCGCTTGCCGCCGGCGAGCACGAGCGTCGACAACAGGTCGACTGTGTCGGCCAACAGCGGGTCAAACGATGCCCATTGATCGTGGTAGCCATCGAGCGTTGCTTGAAGGTGCGCGTCGATACGAGATCCGGGAAGTATCAGCGCTTCGGGCAAGGCCACAGCTCGAATCTACCGGCCCCATGACGCGACCCATCGGGCCGAGCGGTGCTGTGTCAGTCGGACTCTGTGACGTCACCGGTGTCGATGTCGGCGACGATCTGTTCGACGTGGAGTTGGGCGTCACGGATTCGGGTTCGGCAAAAGGTGATTAGCTCAGACGCCCGACCCACCCGTTCGGCGAGGATGTCGACGTTTAGCGTCTCGTCTTCAAGCTCAGCCAGGATGGCGTCGAGTTCGGTCAGCGCCCCCGCGTAATCGAGCTCGTCGGCTTCGGTTGTTGCCTCGTCGGCGTTGGTCATTGACTCGTCTCCTTTTCGTCCTTCTCGGAGTCGACGACGGACACGTTCGAGATGATCGTGCCGTCGTGCACTTGCGTAACGATGGTGTCGCCTGGCGCGACATTGCTAAGGGCGGTGATGACCGTTCCGTCGACGTCGCGAGTGATCGACCAGCCGCGTCGCAAAAGGATCGCCGGGTCGAGGGAGCGTACACGTGCGTCGAGATGGGTGAGGTTGGTCGACGACGTACGGAGAATGCGATCGGTGAGCAGCGGTAACGACTCTGCATGTGCATCGAGCTTGGTCTCGGCTGTCCTTAAGCCGCTGTGTGCGGCTTGGGTAACCCGCTGTGCCCGCGACTCCAAACCACCGAGCGCCTGGGTGGTTCCCGATCGGCCGGCACGAGCCACTCGCGTCGCCCGATCCGACAGAGCAGCTTGTGCCCGAGGGCCATGACCAAGACCGAACGCTCGAATGATCTCCCAGCGGCTTTCGGTGTGATCAACAAAGGCTGAAACCCGGCCGACAAGCTCAGCGGCAACCGCAGTTGGTGTCTTCAGGGCCGTATGTGCCACCGCGTCGGCAACCGACGTGTCGATTTCGTGGCCGATCCCTGTGAGTACGGGAACCGGAGCATCCGCGATACAACGGGCCAGGGCCTCGTTGTCGAAGACTGCGAGATCGCCCCGAGAACCGCCGCCACGGATCACCACGATTACATCGAGGTCGAGCCGGTAGAGAGCCCGAAGCCCCGACACGAGGCCGTGTGCCGCAAGATCCCCTTGAACCCGGCTGTCGCAGGCCGAAACCTCGAAACCGATGCCGCTTTGGCCGAGCTCGGTAAGGAAATCCTCGGCCGCCGCGCTTCCGGCACTCGTGACGAGGCCGATGCGCTGGGGAACGAGGGCGATTGTGTGCCTCTTGTTTGTTTCCGTGACGCCCTCGTTGTGCAGCCGTTGCAGCAACGCGTCTCGTTCGGCGGCCATGGCGGCGAGGATGTAACGAGGATCGATTCCCGTCATCCGCAGTTGCAGCGATCCACGTTGTTCGTAGAAGTCGACGGCCGCACGGACGCGCACCGCCATGCCATCGACCAGTCGACCGACGTTGTGGCGCTTCAGTTGGTTGTTGACGACTTGTTTGGTCTGGCTGAACAAAACGACGGAGATCTTGGCCGTGGCCGGGACGCCCGGTTCGGTTGGTTCGACGAGATCGAAGTACACGTGCCCGGCTCGTGAGCGGGTCAGGTTGGAGATCTCTCCCTCGACCCAGATGTCGTCGGGAAACAGCTCGGTGACGGCCTGCGAAAGTAGCGCGTTGAACTCGGCGACCCCGTAGCTGACCTCGCCCCGCGGCGGGGGAGGAGGCGCCTGTTCAAACAGAGGTGTATCCACGAACCCGGACGATACCGCGCCGGTATGTCAAGCAGGTGCGAACGAGGTTGACCTCGAGCGGGTTCGTAAGACGGTGCTCATGACCGTGCTTGGAATTCTCATCCTCTTTGGTGATCAGATCCGTCCGCTACTCGGCATCTAACGAGTCCGTTCAGGCCGGCACCCGAAACGTCGTGCTAAGCGCGAAGTGGTCGCTCCAGTAGAAGCGACTGCCATCGACGATCTCGGGTTTGTCGTGCACGGTCATCGGGCCGAGTTCGATACCGGGGCTCGCAAACGGTCGAGTGAAGTACGCCGTGAACCCATGCGCTTCGGATAGAAAGCGGTTCTTCTTTGAGTTCCACGTTGGCCGTGGGGGCTTGGGCGCGCTGAATCCAGCCTGCTTGACGAATTCGACGTCGGCGACTCGCATGTTGGTGTCGCCGACGATCAGGATTCGCTCGGTCGGGCTCTCTTGAACGACCTCTCCGAGTTGGGCCAGTCGCTCACCTGCGGCGCCCTTGCCCGGTTCGAGGTGCACGTTGCCGACCGAAAACGCGGGGCGGCCATCGAGCTCAGGAAACGTCGACAGCAACCCGACACCGTCGATGACCTTGACCGTCGGCTCGCACGCAGAGGCGGCCGAGTCCTTCGCAATTAGGGTGGCCACCCGGCCGCTGTGCGATTGCGTGGTCGCCTGCATCAGGTCGAGCGTCTCGACGAACGGCACCTGATTCGGAAGCTCCTGCCAGCAGACGATGTCGGGCTCAAGGTCGAGCGTGAACCGACGGATGGCGTCCTCTATCTGGGAACGGCCGATGGATCCCGGAGCCTGCGCCGACCGTTCCAACATCGCCACATTCCAGGAGACAAGGGTCAGATCAGGCAACGGCAGAGTCGCTCCGCACCAGGTTCTCATAGAGCGAGTCGTAGAGGCCGCCGAGCTCTCGAAGCTCGTCGTGGGTACCGCGCTCGACGACTTTGCCATCGTCGACCACGATGATCTGGTCAGCCGAGGTGATCGTCGATAGACGGTGGGCAATGATCAGTGAGGTCCGATCCTTCAGCGCCTCTTCCAAGGCCTGTTGGATGAGGTGTTCGTTCTCGGTGTCGAGGTGGCTCGTCGCCTCGTCGAGGATCACGATCGCGGGGTCTTTCAACAACATGCGTGCGATTGCCAAACGTTGCTTCTCGCCACCCGAAAGGCGGTAGCCGCGTTCGCCGACGACCGTGTCGAACCCCTCGGGCAGTGCCTCGATGACGTCGTGGATTCGTGCGGCCTTCGCGGCTTCGACTAGTTGTTCGTCTGTGGCATCTGGGTTTGCGTAGCGCAGGTTCTCGCCGACCGTGTCGTGGAACATGTGCGGGTCCTGATTGACCACGCCGATCGCCGACCGCAGACTCTCTTGCGTGATCGACCGGATGTCGTGCCCGTCGATCTGCAGCGAGCCATCGGTGACGTCATAGAGACGGGGTACCAAGTTGAGCATGGTGGATTTACCGGCACCCGAAGGCCCGACGATCGCGATGAGCTGCCCGGGTGCGATGTCGAGGTCGATCCCCTTGAGGACTTCGCGCTCTTCTGTCGCACCGTTGTAGCTAGGCCCGGCCGTGGTTGTGATCAGCCCCGCGCTTATCTGTGAGCCGGGTCCACGCCCAGGAGTTCGCTTGGTAGCGCCTTCGTTGAGCGATTCGATCGTCGAGTCTTCCGCGCTCGGGTAGGTGAAGCGCACGCCGTCGAAGCGAATAGATCCCGATACGTCGGTGAGAGGCTTTGCACCGGGAGCGTCGACGATCGGGTTCGTCATGTCGAGAATTTCGAAGACCCGCTCAAAGCTGACCAGCGCGCTCGTTACATCGACCCGAGCGTTGGTGAGTGCGGTGAGCGGTAGGTAGACCCGAACGACGAGCAAGCTGAGGACAGCCAGATTTCCGAGGGTGATCGTGCCGCTGATAACCATCTGCCCACCGAGCCAATAGATGGCGGCGGTGCCGAGGGCACCAACGAGCGTCATCGCCGTAAGGAAGACCCGCGCGTACATCGCTGAGCGAATGCCGATGTCGCGTACCCGAGCCGCACGATGGGCAAAGTCGTCGGCTTCGACACCGGGACGACCGAACAGCTTGACCAGCATCGCGCCGCTCACATTGAAGCGTTCGGTCATGGTGGTGTTCATCGATGCGTTGAGCCCCATTGACTCGCGCGTGATGTCGGCCATCTGTGCACCGACTCGCCGAGAGGGGATCAAGAAGAACGGCAAGATCACCAAGCTCAGCAGCGTGAGGCGCCACTCGATCGCAAACATGGTGACCAACGTGATCGCGAGGTTGATGATGTTCCCGATGACCGTCGAAAGGAATGTGGTGAATGCTCGCTGCGCACCGATGACGTCGTTGTTCAGCCGCGAGATCAGCGAGCCGGTCTGGGTCTGGGTGAAGAACCCCAACGGCATGGCCTGGACATGGCGAAACAGTTTGTCGCGCAGGTCATAAATGATGCCCTCGCCGATCTGGCTCGACAGAAAGCGTTCGATCATCGAAACGATCGCCGCGCCGATCGCTGCCGCAACGACCAGCGCACCAAGCCAATTCAGCCGTGACCTATCGCCGGTCTCTTGGCCCTGCGGGATCGCGGTGTCGATGATGTCGCCGAACGCCAGCGTCGGGATAAGTCCGATCACGGTGCTGACGATGATCAGAATGACGAATCCGATGACCTTCCCTCGGTACGGCGTGGAGAACGCCCATACCCGGCGGACGGTGTCACGGTCGATGCCCTTCGGGGCGTCGCCGCGGCTGCTCATCGAGTGCAGCACTTG
>CAYTUB010000109.1:0-10041 GCA_964441145.1 uncultured Acidimicrobiales bacterium | reverse complement strand
GCTACATCATCGACCAGAGCTTCACCGCAGCCCAGTTCTATGCCGAGGTCGAAGGTCATCCATCCGACCCTGCCATCGCGAATGCGTTCGAAGAGCTGCAGTTCTTCTGTACCAAGATGAAGCGACTCGGCACATACCCCAAGTCAGACTGGCGAGCCCAGAACTAGTTTGCGTCGACCCGATCGCGTGCGACCGGAGGCCAAACCTCGGGGCAGATGCACGAAGCGAGACCCGCACGATCGATGGGCTCGCGGGCGCACATGAGCTGACCGAGCAGCGGGCCTTCATTGCCGGAAATCCAGCGCACGTCATCCCATTCGGTGGGATCGAGCGCGAGCGCTCCGATGATCGACGCCTGCGTGGCTCCCGGGTCGACCGTGGCGCAGTTCGCCTCATCGACCGGACGAGGCTGCGCGGGCCCGTCGGCGAGCTCCCGAGAAATCGCCGAGGAAATAGCTTCAACCGCAGCGACCCCCTGCTCTTGGGTTTGTGCGCCGTCGGTCAAAACGGTGATCGCCCAGCCCGTGTCGTCGGGACGCTCGACATAGCCGGTGCTACTCACCCGCCACGTGTATTGCCCGGCGAAGGGTTGACAGGAGCGGCAGGGGAAGAACCCGTTCTTGAGCCAAACCTCATGGTCTTCGGGCAACCCGGCGCTGATGCCCCATGTTTGTGTGAAGTGGACGTTGACCAGAAGGTCTCGCGCTGTCTCGCGGCTCGCAACGGTAAGCGGAGATTGCGCTGCGAGGTTGAGCGTTGCAAGCGAGGATTGGGTGAGGTCGCTCGCTGTGGCCCGGGTAATGCCGTAGATGACATTGTGCTGGATCGTCGTTGCACCGACCCCATCGCTGAACGCTGCCATCCCTGCCGTACCGACCAGGCCATAGAGCTGCGATGTGGGCGGGCTGTTGTGGGAGAACCACAACATCCGCTCGGCGGCTGCCACTTCCGAGTCGGAGAGCGTTCGACCGAGGCCCTCAACACGGTCGAGGTTGGCAGCCAACACCTGAAGCTTGATCGCCGATGCTGTGGTGAGGGATAGATCCGGGTTGAGGTGGTACCAACACTGGCTGCGGGTGTCATAGGCCGACGCAGTGAAGGCGAGACCGTCGAGGACATCGCGAGTGTTGCGGTCGAACTCTGCCGTGAAAACATTGTCAGCACAGTTCGATTCCGTCGCCGGCGATCCATCCTGTGCGCTCGCTTGAAAACCCAACGTGGCAATAGCGGACACGACGACGACTAGAGCAGCCCCAAAACGTCCCACCGTCGTTTTCACGTCCAAATCTTACAACAGCACTGTGCTCGCCTAGAGGTATGTAACTGATCGGCAGGGCCGATCAGCGCTAGTCGTCGATGGGCTCGAAGAACGTCTTGACCATCGCCTCGACGCACAGACCAACGAGCATGGTCGGCGCTTCCCCATCGGCAGCTTCGAAGAGGGGTTTGTCAAGATCTAACTCCGGCAGGATTCGATGCCTGAGACCCACACCTTCGACCACCGATGCGACCGCGATGGCGAACAACCCGTACGCACGGTCGCCAAATTCCTCCTTTGGCCGCAGACCGAGAAGCTCACCCAACGGACGGTACGAATCTTCGATTCGATCTTGTCGATTGCTGACTTCACCTTGGCGAAGCCATTCTTCGATTTCCGGATCACGATCAGTTGGGGGCTGCGATGCGATCGCGAATCGAAGCGCCAGGTCTGTGGTTAGGTAGTCGCCATCGGTGCGACCCTCCCCATCCTCTCCCAAGCCTGCTTGAAAGGCTGCTTGGATTGCTGTTCTGATGACGGAGCCGCTTGACGGCTGGCCATCAGTGGCTTCGTAGAGCTCCGTGAGCGCGACTGCGGCGGAGTCGGAGAACAGTGTGCTTTCCCGTTCGAGCAGCCACTCCTTGAGCACCGCGCGCTGAAAGGTGACCTGGGGGGTGCGTTCGTCGTCGATCGACCAGGCCGAGTGACTAGAGGACCTTGGGATATCCAGAGCGCTGTACGCGTTCTCGAGAGTGAGGTGCTCGACCCCTGGCTCGATGCCGCGATTTTGAAGCTGGCGAAGACCTTCGGCCACCATGAGCTCTCGCGTCTCTTGAGCACTCCGTCGAGTTTTCGCCATTGCTATAAGACCTTACCGACTGCCGACCGCGGCCCGTGTGAGCGGGACCTACGATCGACAATCGGTCAGGGCTTGGCACCCCGCCGGTACCAGCTGTTTGGGCTTTGGGCCCAAAACCCAATGTATGTCACTTTCGGGGTTACTGCAATACCGGAGAGCACATTCGCGGGAAAATTTCTGGCAGTCGCTCGGCCGGTGGAAAGTTTGGGGCCTCGGGAATCACCCAATCGCCTTGGGGAACGCCGCGCAGCTGTCTACACTCATGGATCTGCGCCTGTAGCTCAATTGGATAGAGCATCTGTCTACGGAACAGAAGGTTTGGGGTTCGAGTCCCTACAGGCGCGCTGAATTCTTCACTCACTCGGTCCGATCAACCCGGTGACCATGGCGGCGCGAGAATCGCTCGCCATCATGATGGCCTTTGGCAACGCCGTTCAGGGCCCCGTCATCGTCCGCGCATTCACTGACTGAGCTAGGGCGCAGGACCGGCTTTGACTCGCTATCGTCTAGGGCGGAGAGATGGCAGAGCGGACGATTGCGTCGGTCTTGAAAACCGTTGAACCTTTACGGGTTCCGGGGGTTCGAATCCCCCTCTCTCCGCCAAAACGCTGAGGCCGCCTTCGGGCGGCCTCAGTTCGTTTTCGGGCCACCTTGGCCGACCAATCCACATGCCCGGCGGTTGCCGCTTACCGGTCGATGAGCTCGTAGTTCTTGCGCCACGCGTCGGGAACACGATCGCCGAACATCTCAAACGCCGTCTCATAGACCGATGCGAACTTCTGCACGATCACTGCCTCGGTCTCTGGACTCAACTCGATCTTCTTGCTTGCGTTGACCCGCCTATCTAGGCGGCTTGGCTGATGATCGATGCCAAGGAAATCATTGACCTGCCCCAGCTCGGCGACGTGCGAATCCGGGTCCATGAGATGTTCAAAGAAGAGCACGTGAACATCTTCCTTGTCGAACACCTTGTAGAGCTCCTTCAGGGTGCGTTCGTAGTCCGTCCGAACGATGTACTGGGGGTCATCGATCGACTCCTGCACCATCTCTTCAGCACTGAACTTCCTCTTGCCCTGACGGGTTTCGTGCATGCGCAAATGCGACCAAAAGCGTGCCATTGGATCGCGCAGGCTGAACAGAGCTTTCGCCTCAGGAAAGAGGCGCTTCATGGCTTCGAATCCCTCGACATTGAGCATCGAATAGGCCGGGGTAATCTCACCAACAGTCACGGTGTCATCGGTTCGCAACAGGTTGAAGTAGTCGACGTAACGCCGTTCATCGGCCACCATTTCGACACGCAGCGTCCGGCATCGGACCATCTGCAGCTGTCGAGGTGTCGGCGACTTCCCGAGCTTTTGGGCCGCCTTGCCTAAACGCTTGACCATCTTCTGATCAAAGTGGCCGCTGAGCTCCGGGTGATATTTCGCGTCGAAATAGTGCAGCTCTTTTATCGGGGAGAACCCAACCTGCGAGTGAGATGCAAAGTACTTCGCCAACCAGGTCGTTCCGCCCTTCTGGGCACCAATGCCAACAAAGAATGGGGATTCGTTCATGAGCGCTTGCGGACCTCGGGGATCTTTTCGACAGGTGCCTGGCTCTCGTCTGCCAGGCCCTCCTTGCAGAACGTTGGAAACTATATCCGTTGGTGCGCTTAGTGGCCCGTACCGTTGGCTGGACGACCGCACCGGCAGCGTGAAGCGATATCCTCGTTTGGGCCTGGAGAGGTGGCCGAGTCAGGTCGAAGGCGCTCCCCTGCTAAGGGAGTAGGCGGTTTATCCCGTCTCGAGGGTTCAAATCCCTCCCTCTCCGCTTCTGGAACTGCCCGGGTCAAAACGACCCGGGCGGTTCTCGTTAACGCATCACTCGACCCTGAGGTCGAAATTCTCCAGCGTGGGCCGAGCGCCATCGGGCACGTTGACCACTCGAAAGTCCCGTCCCTGCTGACGAGCAGCAGCACCACCTGCGGCGACCGCAGCGGCAATGGAGGCATCGATGGCCACACTACGGTCGAGATCGACCTCGACTGGACCCGACCCATCGTCGGACTCGATCATCTCTCGGAGATCCCGCTTGAGACGTGAGATCGTCAGAATCCAAAGCAAGCCCCGCGGTCGAAGCGACAGCGTGCCGTCTGACCCCACGGACCGATCGATGTGGAACGGACGAGCGACATGAAATACGAAGGTGGCTACCACGCCGATGATCACACCGAATTGGATACTCGGTGGCGTGAGCAGCGTCGCTATGAATGTGATCCATGCGAGCGACCCCTGCCAGGGCGATCGCCGAACGATTCGAAAGAGGCGTTGCGGCTTGACCAGCGAGACCACAGCTCCGACAACAATCGACCCCAGGGTTGCTTCAGGCAGTCCATCGAGCGAGCGAGCGAAAGGCAGGAAGGCAACGACGACGAGCCCCGTGATAGCACCGCTTACCCGAGTCTGGGCACCGGCGAATCGGTTGACGAAACTTCGCGAGAACGACCCTCCCACCGGGTAGGCCCCGGTCACGCCTGCCACGAGATTTGCTAGGCCGGAGGCGAAGAACTCCCGAGACGACGACCAGCGAGATGAATCCTCGTTGGCGAACATTCGAGCGATAGAGGCTGGTTCGGCAAAGCCGACCAAGGCAATAACGATGCCTCCAACAATGAGCGATCCGGTTCGTTCCCATGGAAGGTCTAGGGCGAGCGAAGGAAATCCGGACTCGACGTCCGCGAGAACGGGAGCTGCGTAGTCGGTGGAACGCGAGAGCACCAATGCGAACACGACTGCGAAAAGTACACCGGGGAAAAGCCGATGTAGCCGTCGACCGCCATGCATCAAAATGATCGTCACCACGAAGATCACCAACGCTCCTCCGGTCCACGTCCCGGGGTTTGTGAGGGCCCACGCTGCCCGCGCAATTGGATTGCCCCGAGCGGCAATGTCGGCAGGGAGCGTCACACCAACCGCACGGGGGACCTGCGACGCGAGAATCACTATTGCGGCCGCGGAGGTGAATCCAATCGCGACCGGCTCGGCCATCAAGTAGACGATCGAACCCAAGCGAAACGCACCGACCAGGACTCGAACGACCGCAACGATGAGGGCCAGGATCGCTGCGGCCCCGAGGTATGCCGACGTCTCGGGCTCTAGCCCAGCGCCCGCGAGCGCTCCGGCAACGAGCAGGCTGGTGAGTGCTACGGGTCCAGTTTGTAGAAATGGCGAGGACGCGAAGACGGCAAACATCAGCAACGGGAACGCTGCGGCAAAGAGTCCCGCCGATGGGGGGAGTCCCGCCAGGGCTGCGTAGGCAAGCGATTGCGGGATGAGAACTAAGGCGACACTGATACCGCCAAGCGCGTCGCCAAACACCGGTCGCGGAATCGTCTGTAGGTCATCGAACTGGCGGCGTAGGCCTAGTCTCCAGCGCTCGACAACCGAATTGGTGCGGACTCCCACCATCCCATTTAACCGTGACCGCCAGGAGCCGGTGTAACGGACAGCCTCCCGTAGAGCCCAAAATTGCTCACGCGGCGATCTCAAACCATACGATGCATCAGTGGCCAAAGAAGTCCGAGGACCATGGGTGCGCCGACCAGCTGCGATGATCGGGTTGGTTATGAGCGCGATCGTGATCCCGGTCGTCGCGCCCATCGCGCTCGTCGTAGCCGGGATCATCGACCTCGTGCGCCGCGATTCGCGATTTCGTCGGGTGCGTGCGGTGCTCTTGATTTCTGGACTCGTGCTTGTTGACTTTGCCGGCATGGTCATCACCGCGACCGTCTGGCTCTTCTCACCCGTCGGCATGGGAGTCAACAGACCAAAGATCCAAGAGCGCTATGGCACCGTTATGACCTGGTGGACCAATCGCCTGCTCGCGGTGATCTCACGTACCGCACCGCTGCCCCTTGATTTGTCGCAGCTCGATCCCGAGTTACTTGCCGGCAACGCCATCGTCATTGGACGGCATCGAAGCCTCCTCGACGCGATACTCCCATCGGTGATCCTTGGTAACCAGGGACGCACGGTCCGCTACGCGCTCAAAGATGACCTGCAATACAACATCAATATCGACCTCGTCGGACAACGAATGGGGCACGTTTTTGTCAACCGTTCACCCAAGGACCTTGAACGACAACTCGAACCCATTCGCGAACTCGGCCGAACGATCGACGAAAACTCTGTCGGCGTCATCTTCCCCGAAGGCACCTTCTTCAACGAGAAGCGCAAGGCCCGCGCCGTGGCGGCCTTGCGTCGCCGCGACCCACGTCACGCGGACATCGCCGAGACCATGCAATATTTGTTACCGCCTCGCCCTGCGGGAACACTCGCTCTCCTGGAGGGTGCGCCCGATGCCGATATTGTCGTACTGGGACACGTCGGTTTCGAAAAATTGGGGACTCTGCGCAGCATCCTTGAAAACTTGGGGGCAAACCACAGCATCGTGGCAAAGGCATGGCGTTTTGCCCGCGCCGACGTGCCAAATGAACCTTCGGCGCAGATCGATTGGCTCTTCGATCGTTGGAAAGAGCTGGACCTGTGGGTCGCGGCCAATCAGCCCCAGCTCTAGCCGCCGTAGGCAGCGCGGCCCGTTGGTCAGTAGTGTGTGCCCGTGACTTCTGCCCCCATTGAAGAGAGCCTGCTCGAGCTTGCTGTTGAGTTGGCGACCGGCGCTGGCGCTCTCACGCGCAAGTGGTTTGACCGCGGCACCGTTGCCTTTGACACCAAGGCCGACGGTTCGCCGGTGACCGAGGCCGACAAGGCCGCCGAACGCTATCTTCGCGAACAGATCAGCTTGGCGTTTCCTACCGACGCGATTATCGGCGAGGAAGAGGACGACCGAGGTGGCACGAGCGGTCGGACATGGATCATCGACCCGATCGATGGCACGAAGTCCTTCACGAACGGTGTGCCGCTCTATGGCACTCTGCTCGCCATTACTGACGAAGGCGGCCCGGCAGTAGGCGTGATCGTCATGCCCGCGCTCGACGAAGTTGTCTCGGCAGGCCGCGGCATTGGGTGTTTCCACAACGGACGCGAAACCTCGGTGAGCGACAAAGACGACCTATCGCTGTCGTATGTGATGACGAGCGGCTTTGAGTACTGGGATGACATCGAGCAACGGAACCGATTGCTCGGTAGCGAAGCGACGACTCGCACCTGGGGCGATGCCTACGGATACGTGCTGTTGGCTACCGGCCGTTGCGAAGTCACCGTCGATCCGACTCCAAAGCTCTGGGATATCGCCCCAATGCAGGTCATCATCGCGGAAGCGGGTGGAACGGTCTCTGACCAGTTCGGTGAGCCCTGGCAAGAAGGAAAACACTTCGTCGCCTCAAACGGTGTCGTGCACCAAGACTTTCTCGCTGCGACCTTCTCCGATGCACCTGCACCCGACGTTGCAAGCGAGGAACCAGCAAGTGAGCCCGGACTCGTGGACGACGATGTCGACGACTCGGGGCAATCCGCCGAAGTCTCCGTCGAGGCCTAGAGCTCGCACGAGAGACCCGCGCGGTCTGCGTCGCCCCGCGACGACGCAAACCGCTTGTTCCAATTCTGTAGAAGGTGCCGTTAGGAGAGGGGAACTCCAACAGGAACTTCACCGGCGCTCGACTCGACCAGGGTCACCTGATCCATGCGATCGTGCCAGTCGCTTCGCTCACCAATAGCATCGACGTAGGCGGCCTTGCGGCGTGCCGAACGGCCTCGAGGCTCTGCGGTGCGACCGATTGCGCTGTACTGCGCCTCGATGCCTTCCTTGAGCATTTGGATTGCCTCGGAACGGACCTGGCTGATGCGGCTCTCGGTTACGCCGAGGAAGCGTGCGAGGTCTTGGCTCGTGCGGCCTTCGAGGAAGTAGCCGATGATCACGAGGCGCTGACGCTCGGGAAGAAGTGCGATTGCGTCTCGAAGGTATGCGTGGAGTTCGCGAGTTTCGAGTTCTTCGGATGGCTCGATGGCGGCCTGGTCGACCAATACGTCGACAAGTGTCAGGTCATCATCAACATCGTCGGAGACCTCGTGTTCAAGTGCAAGGACGACGGAACGGAACATGCGGTCTCGCAAGCGAGCGAGTTCCTTGGTTTCCATGCTGAGAGCTTCAGCCATCTCTTCGGTGGTCGGTACTCGACCAAGCCGGCTAGCCAAACGCTGTTCGGTGGCTTCAAGCTTGCGAGCCAAGGTGCGGACTGAACGAGGTGCCCAGTCAGCAGCGCGAACAGCATCGAGGATTGCGCCTCGGATGCGTTGTGCGGCGAAACGGTCAAAGGGGACTCCGCGAGACTCGTCATATCGACGAGCTGCTTCGACAAGTCCGAGTGCTCCGGCTCGTGCGAGCTCCTCACGCTCAACGTGGCGTGGAAAGTGCACCGCCACCTGCAGAACTATGTGCTTGACCAGTGGCAGATTCGCCTCGATCATCTTATTTAGCTCAGCAGTGTCGCGGACCTGCTCGGTTGTTTCGCCCTTAGTCACTTTATCTCCCTCACGGATTTGCGTTTTTCGTGGCCCGCCAGCTCACGAAAGGACTAACGGCAGATTCCGGGCACACCTTTAGGGATTTTTCTGAGAAATATTCCTCTACGGATATTTCGGCACCTCGGGACCCCGACTGAAGCCTAATTTCTGGGCCTTTTGGCCTATTGCGCTGGTGTGTTCGACTCCTATAAAGCGCTCTGGCCTCAGTCCTAGCCCGCGCACAAGATGGAGGAAGTCGAGCGGATCGACCCATTCGGCTAGCCCACCAGCGCCCTTTTGCAATGGATCTATTGCTCCAGCGGACAATGAGTGCGCTGTAGCGGCTGCGACTGCTGCGGCCGCTGCGGCAGGGCGTTCTGCGCAGCCGAGAACTAATTCGGTCCGCTCACCGGCGGCTACACCACGCACTTCCACCCGAACAGCACCGAGCAAACCTTCCGGGTGGGGACTTCGCAACATTGGTAGGTGCATGGTCAGGCGATCTCGCCGTGTCGCGGCCATTCGGGCCGTAACGCGTCGCACTTCTGGGTGGGCACGAACGAGAAGTAGCGGATCAGCGAGCGCTGCACGGTAGCAATCAGCTGCTTGGACGGGTTGGGGGAACCAGGCCAGCTCCCGACCCGAACCGCCCGCCCGTCGCTGCCATCCGCTGTCGCGCCAGTCGAAACAAAGGCGCGCAAGAGCCGCGTGATGTTGACGAGCGCAATCGGGACCACCGGTCCCAAACTTGGCCACGTGGATCTCGTTAACCTCGGTAAACCATTTGATGGCATGAGCCACCAACACGTCAGACAGACCAGGCATCATCCCGGCGCCCAGAATCAGGCGTGCCTCGTGGCGGATCGCAAGATCGTCGAGTTCAAGGAGATCCCGTACCTCGCCAAGGCTGTCACCCGCCGAGATCACATCGAGACCTTGGGCCAAACATGCCTGTGCAATGGCGCCGTGGGATCCCGCAGCGCTAGCCAAGATTACCGCTGCGCAATCGGGCGGTATGCGCTCGACTTCGAAGTGCTCGCCTGTCGCGATCACCCGATCGTCGAGGTTTCGTGCGACGTTGGCGGCCCGCCCGGGAGTGTGATCGAAGAGCACTAGCCGAGCAGCGTCGTCGAGGTTTCCAAGATGACCAGCGATTCGACGGCCCGTCGCGCCAACGCCGACGATCGCGTAGTTCGTCATCAGGTCAGGTCGTCTCCATCGAGCTCACGCCATCCCCCACTGCGCGGAGGAACTCCCCCGCTCCCTCGCAACCGAAGCGCCCCAGCAACCCCAGCAGCAATCGCCAAAGCCGTAATAGCCCCCCGAATCAAAGCAAACACCTGCATCCCGGAAGCCTACCGACTGGGACAGGGTGGGCGGAGCGGGACCGCGAGCGAAGCGAGCACACACCACAGAGGCTTGAGTGGACGGTTGATCGATTGCTCCGACGTTGTGGAGCGAAGCGGAGCCCGAGCGAAGCGAGT
>CAYTUB010000108.1:0-10095 GCA_964441145.1 uncultured Acidimicrobiales bacterium | reverse complement strand
GGGAAACCGCCACTGCACGGCGGGATCATCGGGAACCGGTCCACGGCCATAGAAACTTCGAGTGGGCGAACCGCGGAAGGTAAGCAAGCCATCGAAAGCCCACGGCGGTTGTAAGCCGACCATCTGGGGATCCACGAACACCGAGTCGTCGAAGACGATTTGGGGCACGACTGATTCGACTTCGCCGGCTACCTCGGCGTCGGGTTCGTCGCCCTCATCTGGAGCATCGTCGCCGACCACCGTCGAAAGCAACTCTTGGGTTTGGGTGCGCACGGCCTCACCTAACGGCGAGGCGATCAACGTGGTGCCGCCAATTGCCACAACGCCAATAGCTAAGGCGACCCGAAGTCGGCGGACCCCGCGGAATCGACGGACCCTTCGCGGAGGCCCCTGGGACGGCGAGAGCTGCGGAATGATCGGTTCGTCAGAATCTGGAGTGGACACGATTCTCAGGAAACGGCAGCGTGAGGGGTGAGATCAAACGGAGGAAATGGCAGCTGGGCTGTTCCATACTCGTCAAGCGTTCGTACCGAACGCGACTGCTCGCGGCCATTGGATTCGCCTGGCTCAGCATCGGCCATCGCGTCCATGGCGGCGTCGTCTCGTCGTTGTAGGTCATCGTCGGCATCAGGGCCGTGAAAGGCGCGTCGTAGCAGCGACCCAGCGCTCAAGGAGTGCTCATCGATTTCAGTGTCGTAGCTTGCCTGAGCACCGAGAAGCGGGCCTGTGCTCGCCGGAGCGTCCTCGGTCCCGGCAAGAAACCATGGACGTTCGCGACTGGCCGTTTCGCCAGAGGTCTTGGCTTCTGAGACGGTGCGAGTCGGTGTAGGACTGGCCGCGGTGTCAGCACCAGCAGTCGTCGTGGGTCCGCTTGACTCGAGAACCCACCCGGTGGGGACAACAAATCGTTCGCGGTGCCCGGCACACAAGCCCATGGCGCTGAGTGCCGGACGATCACGCTCGACAACTCGACGATCCTGGCGCGCAATATCGAGCCAAGTGACCGCATCTTCGGTACAGGTAGGCTTCGCGCACAGCCGGGACATGTGGGAATCCTAACAATGCAGGGCAACAAAGTACATCCGCGTAATTCTCAGACGACGCCGAGACACTTCCCTGGCCGACGGCAGAGCTCCGCGAACTCGATGTCCTAGATTGGTGGGTATGGCACCGGTACGGAAACGGAACCTCGACATCGATGAAATCAGCGGCTTTTCTCATGTGAACGATGAGCTGTTGAAGAGAGTTCGGTTGGTTCGAACCAACCTTCTCCCACCGGCAGCTGACGGTCTGACGCTCGGAAAACTGGTGTTTTTGCGCGGTGACAGGATCGAACACAAGGCATCGACACTCCTCGCGCACGAACTGGTCCATGTGCGACAATTTGCCGAATTAGGACCGGGAAGGTTCCTTTTCCAATACGTGGCCTCGTATCTGCGAAACCTCCTCACCTACCGCAACCACCGACAGGCGTACCTGGAGATCCCTCTTGAGATCGAGGCACGGCGCGAAGCGTCCGAGTGGGCTGAAAAGGTGGGTACCCGGATCGACAAGCACTAGCCCGAGGCCAGGCTCAAAATCGGCATGTTTCGACCGATAAATACAGAGTTATGTCTGGCGATTCCAACGACTGCTACCTCTGTGGTGCAAAGAACGAGCTAGGCGCATCGTTTTGCAGTCGTTGCAATGGCCAGCTGCTTCAGCTCGGAGAAGAGCCAGATACGTCCGAACCCGAGCTCGTCGACGAACCAATCGAAATGGAGCCAGACACTCCAAAGCGCACTGATGCCAGGAGCAGACTTGGGCAGCTTCGCCGCAAGTCGACCCTCGATGACAGTCGCCTCTCCGATGCCCTCGGCCTAGACGCCATCAACGACTCAGACCTTGACGCCGCTACCGAACCTACGCCAGCGAACGCGATTCCAAAGGCCTCGCCGTCTACCAAAATTCCGATGCTCGGCACGCGACCCGCGTTCTCGACATCACGAAGCCTTCGCCAGGAAGCACCGAGTAGACGCGTGTGGGTCTTGCTTGGATTGCTTGTCCTAGCAACCGCATGGCTCGGCTACAGCACCCTCCGTTCGCAACCAGAAGCTCTAGCGTTTAGCGACGAGGGGTCGACCTTCACCACCACGACGACCACGACGACGATCGCCCCCACCACCACCGAGGCGCCGCTCACAGTCCCAGAAGTCGACAACCGGTACGGCGACGCCTTCGTCCACGTTGAATTGATCCAATGTTCGGCACCGGGAGCCGACGGCGCTGCTCCAACGGTGGAAACGATGGTGTTTTCTTCAGGGGTGAACATCGACCAGACCACTGCGGCCATCGACATCTCTCCATTGCCCCAGGCAAATCTCGCTCGGCTGATCACTCGCACCAACACACGCTTCGCGCTCGTGCGCACCCAAACAACGGCGGGCGCCGTAGCTATCTCGATCCCTGACATCGATCTCGATGAAACTCTGCAACTCGGCGACGAGGCCGTGGGCCCTGCGAAATTCACCGTGCACTTCGATGCCGGTTCCGACACGGTGACCACTGAAGCTGGCACGACAACGGAATCGCCTTTCATTGCTGTCAACGAGCAAAACGAGGTCCTTCACCTCGAGATCGCCGGTCAACAATTCGATCGCCAAGATCTCATCGATGCCCAAACCACCGTCGAAGTCGACAACGACGCAGAAGCGTCCGCCGAGAACATCTGCACGTTGCTGAACGTTCTCAGCTTTACCGACGGGGCAGTCCAAACAGCCCCGGCAGAAACAACCGAAGACGCGGACACCGCGGACACCAACCCAACAGAGGAAGTTGAATAGTGAAACCGTTAACAGCTCTCGCAAGTGTGCTCGAATCAGCGGTGTTCCACGCGGACGCAACTGGTGCGATCATCGAATCGAATCCTGCCTTCACTCAGCTCATGCGTTGCGTGACGGGCGATGATTGGCGCATCAACGTCGACCAGAGCGACCGAGCGCTAGTCGACAACCACTGGGCAGCTGCGTTTTCTGACGACGCCAACGACACGCCTGAGACGTTGCGTTTTCACCTCAGCGGAGTTGAGAACCGGTTCGAACTTCGTTCTCAAGCGGTGACGGACGATCAGGGAACCATTACCAGTGTGGTGGCCATTATCGAACAAGAACGTTCCGCCGATACGCCGAGGTGGAGCACCGATCCTTCTACGGGACTTCCAGAAACCGATGCGGCGCTCGGCCGCTTTGCTGAGTACAGCGAGCAAGGTCGATTGTTCGCGGGAGCCGTGGTCTTGCTATGCGAAGATCAGGCCCACGATGAGGTACGCCAAAAGGAAGCTGCCCGTCAGCTCTTGACCACGATCCGCCCGACGGATCTGCTCACCACTTCGGCCGATGGCCGCTTCGTGTTGTGCGCAGCAGGCGTTGATTCAGAAGCCGCGGCAGACGCAATGGCGGGCCGCATGCTTCAGGCCCTGGAGACCTCGTCGATCCAGGCACGGATCGGGTTGGTCTTGCCAAATGACGACGCCGGACCCGCCACACTTCTGCGTGAAGCAGAAGCGGGCGCGTACAGCGCTGAGCTCGGCTCGTTCAGCTTCGCCCCGGAATAGCGACTTAGCTCTCGGTGATTGTGACCGAGTTGATAACAACATCTTCGTGTGGTCGATCGCCACGGGCTGTCGGCACGTTCTGGAGCGACTCGAGGATGTCGAGACCCTCGGTGATCTGACCGAACAACGAGTATTGCGGCGGCAGTCCGACGCCACTTGAACCACTGACCAGGAAGAACTGACTTCCGTTGGTGTTCGGCCCGGCGTTTGCCATCGCTACCGAGCCAACCTTGTAGGTGTTGGGTGCAGGAAGTTCATCGGCGAATTTGTACCCGGGGCCACCGCGGCCGGTGCCGGTTGGATCTCCGCCCTGGCACATGAAGCCATTGATGATGCGGTGAAAGATGATGCCCTCGTAGTAGCGATAGCGGGCGAGCACAACAAAGTTGTTTACCGTCTGTGGCGCCGCGGCAGCGTCGAGGGCGATGGTCATCGACCCCAAGCTGGTATCGAGCACTGCGGTGTAGGACTTGGATGGGTCGATACACATTTCCGGGGGGCTATCGAAGCTGGTCTTACGCTCAGCGGAGCCATCGGTGGGGGGACAGGGTGTGGCCATGTTGGAGTACCTCTCTCGTGTGAACAGAAGCTGTTCGCGATTCGTTCGAACCGTAGCTCAACCAAGCCACCCAGCGGGGTCTATAGGGTCACCGCTTGCAGCGATACATCCATCGAGCGCGGGTTGTGCCCGATGTCGCGCAGATCTCATTGCCTCCATCCACCAAACCTGACGCCCGCCAGACCTAAGGTGGCCGCGCATGGGTCCAGATCCACAGATGACCTCGATAGCGCAACACAGCGCCGACAAACCTGTCATCACGGCTGCCCTGGTACTGCAATGTGCGACGTGCGAAGTGACGTGGCGAGATCACGTAGGGGCCCCGTGTTGGTCATGTGGCAAGACCGGAGTCGCAGCAAATCCGGATCGCTTAGTCCTCGACTAGATGTGATCCGCTAGTTCAGCGGCGTCGCCAACCACGACTCTTCCCAACGAGTAGTTCCGGAGGCAGGGCGCGCACCGTTTCGGCGAACTCGGCGGCGCTGGAGAACCTCGCCTCGGGATTCTTCTCGAGGGCTCGAAGGATGACCTGATCGATCTCGGCGGGAAGTGATTTGTTTATCGAGCTCGGGGCGGGTGCCGGTGACTCCACGTGCAGGCGAAGTAAATCCATTCGCTCGCCATAGAACGGAAGCTTGCCGGTAAAGAGACGAAACATTGTGATCCCCAGCGCGTAGACATCCGCGCGCCCATCGACGAGCCCATCGGCAAGGATTTGTTCCGGGGACGCCGTCATTGGCGTCGCGTAGAGCCTTCCGGGTTCGGCGTCGGGATCGTCGAGGTCTTGTGCCAACCCGAAGTCAAAAAGGACCGGGGCGTCGTCGCGCAACAAAATGTTGGATGGCTTCAAGTCTCGGTGCACGACCCCTTTGGCATGGCATGCCTGAAGAGCGTCCGCGATCTCGGCTGTGAACTTTGCGGCTTGAGCCAACGGCAACGGCTTGCCAACCGTCTGGAACGCATCGAGAGTCGCCCCGTTGACCTGCTCCATCTCGATGAACAAGACGTCCGCGATGGTGCCCATCTTGTGCATCGTGATCACCCCGGGGTGATCGATCTTTGACACCGCGTCGAACTCACGAGGAACCGACCGTCGAAAGTCGGCATTACCCATGGCGAACGTCGACAAGACCTTCACTGCAACGTTGACTCCGTCGGACCGCTCGCCGAGGTACACCGTGGCTGACGCGCCCTTCCCCAATACATCGCGAATCAGGTACGGCCCAAAATGACGACCGACGGCGATGGACGAAACCACAGTTAGAGCCTGCCTCCGAGGTAGGGGACTCCCCCTTTCTACTCGCCTAAATCGACAGGAGCGCGTCCGCGACCAGACGAGAAATCTCGACGTGGCCTTCCGCGTTGGGATGGAGGCAGTCCAACCCGGAGATCAAATCCTGCTCTGGGGCACCGTCGGCCGCACAGGTGGCCCCTCCCCCGCCGGTGAACCGATCGATCACTCCTTGCAGCGGGCCGAGGCCGTCACGCAATCCGTCGGGACCTACAGCGTTCCCCGCTTCCCACACGTCGTCTACGCCGTCGAGTCGAACGAGCGATACCCGCCCCTCGCTTTGCTCGCTAGCCACAGCTTCAATCACCGTGTTCAGCGCCGAAATCTGATCGCCGTAGAAGTCTGCGAAGCAGCGCCCTTCACAGCCCTCGACGCCGACGGGATCGGCCGCGGTCGGGTCGAAGTAGGTGGTGAGAGCGATGTGGGCATCGGTCTCGGTTACCAGACGATCAAGAAGAACAGCGAGTGCGTCCTCTGTGCGTTGCCGGCGAGCCGTCAGCTCGCCATCATCGACCGTTGGCAAGGCGTCGAGTTGTACAGCATCGAACAGGCCAAGATCGGCCGCTCCAACCGTGAGTGTGACGATGGTGGGGTTGAGGTCGACGGCCCACTGCAGCTGCGACCTTGCGGCCTGCTCACTGACCGTACCGTTGGGCGTCGTGGCGATCACCGGGTTGTCGAGCATCGACGTGGCAGTCGTGCCCGTACATGCAACGAGCAGCGCTTCGGCGCCAGCCTCAAGGGACCCAACCTCGACGAGTTCGGCGTGTGTCTGCAGGCCATAGGAAGATTCTTCGCTTCGGGAACATTCGTCGGAACCAAGAAGGTCGCTTCGATCTCGCCCAAATCCTGCAGCGATGGAGTCACCCATGGCGAGCACGAGATCCAGCGATCGCGGATTCCTACCAACAAGGGTGACGTCCACTTCCGTGGTCGCGCCCTCTGGGTCTGTTGCGCTCACCGTGATGGTCCATTCTCCCGGCACCACGGGTTCCCACGCGAACCCGGTCACACGGCCCCGGGTATTTAACGTCGGCGAAAAGCCAAGCGGACCGTCATCAACGGTCACGACGACATCGTCACCATCAGGATCGAACCCAAGAATGGGCTCGGTGAGGCGCTGACCGATCTCGGCGCGGCCAACCGGCGCCACACGCACCTCCGGCGGCCGATTGGGAGGCTGTGTCGTCGAGGTTTGTAGCGTGGTCGACGACGCCGCGTTCGGGTCTGGCCCCGCTACCGCCGGTGCCTGCCCTGCACTCGAACATGCAGCGAGGACCACTCCTGCGGCGAGCGTTGCCGCAACACCCAAGGACCGTCGCATCTGGCAGACGCTACCGCCCATTGCTGACCCTTTACGACGAAACCTCCATTTCCTCGACCATTTGCGGCTTGACCCGACCTGAACCCAATTAGCGTGAGCGCCATGCTCTTCAAGCTCACCGCGAAGAACCTCCTCCAACGGCCCCTTCGCTACGCACTGACGAGCTTCGCAATCATCTTTAGCGTCGCAGCGGTATCAGCTGTATTCATCTTCACAGGGGGTCTACGCACGACCTTCGACGAGCTCGCCACGAATATCGAGGCTGGCTACGACATCTCCGTGCAACCAACCATCGAGTTCGGTGACGGCTTTATCGCCCCTACGGTGCCGACAGAGACCCTCGACTCGCTAGAAGGCATCGAAGGGATTGACGAGTTGTCGCCTCGTGTCATCGGCTTTGGCATCTTGGCCGTCGATGGTGAGGGAGAACCGACGATTGCGAGAGCCGGACCGAACCTAGGCGCAGCCTGGGGAGACGATGCCGGGAGTGCATCCCGTCTCTTCCTGCAAGACGGAGCTCGTCCAGCAAACCCCGACGAATTCGCCCTCGACATCGACTCTTTCGCTGAGGGAGCGTACGAAATCGGCGAACGATACGTCCTGCAAATTCCGAACGCAGAAGTCGTCGGACAAACCTTTGAACTCACCGGAACGTTCACCTTCGGCGCCGCCGATCGCAACGCACTCGTCGGAGCGCGAATCGTCGCCCTCGACCTCGACCCAGCGGTCGAGCTGCTGAACAACGGTCAAGGTTTCTCCGACATCACCCTCACAATTGACGAAGACGCAGCAATCGAAGATGTCATCGCTCGCATACAAGACGAGGTCAGCGACGACCTCAACGTCCTCAGCCAAGAAGAGGTCATCGAACGAACCCAAGGCGACTTCGGCGAGATTCTCGGCATCTTCCAAACGGTGTTGTTGGTCTTCGCAATCATCATCTTGTTCGTTAGTTCTTTCCTCATCTACAACGTGTTCTCGATCACGCTTGGCCAACGAATCCGAGAGCTCGGCCTGCTGCGGGCGGTCGGAGCCTTGGGCTCTCAGGTGACGTCGCTCATGATCGGCGAAGCCCTGCTCCTTGGGATTTTCGCAACGATCGTTGGCATTCCGGCGGGTATCGGTCTGGCGTGGCTACTACGAACCGCACTGACCGCTCTCGGGTTTCCCGGCGACACCGGACTTCCGCTCACCGTGTCGGCCATTGTCGGGGCCATCTTTACCGGTGTCGTGGTCACCGTTCTCGCTGCGATCTGGCCGTCGATTCAAGCACGTCGGGTGGCGCCGATTGCGGCCCTACGCGATGGGGCAAACCTGACCGATCTCACCAGCAACCGCAACCCGGGCCTGGGAGTCGCCCTGATTCTCGGCGGCATTGCTTCGACCGTGCTGACCTTTGTGTTCGGCGGCTGGATCCCTCGGTTCTTCCTACCAGTGCTCGCTGCGATCTTGTTGTTCGTCGGTGTCTTGTTAATCACTCGCGTCGCCGCCAGGTTTGTCCTGTTCCCCTATGGCGTCGCGATGCTGATCGTCGTCTTGGTCGGCTCGTTCGAACTAGGTGAAACATTCGCGCTGCTCGGAGCGGGAGCGTTGATTGCTCTCCTTGGCGCGAACCAATTGAACCCGTTCATTGCCGCTCCGGTCACCTGGGTCCTCGGTCACATTCCGACGGCCATCGTTTTGTTCCTCGTGGGAATCGGTTTGGCTGTCACCGCTCTTGCTGCGGTGGTTGGATCGGTGATCGTGGCGGTGTCCGGCGCACCCGATTTCATCATCGAGATAACCCAGGACGATGTACCTCGCGCCGGGCTGATCATCCCGCTCCTGATCATCGCGGTGCTGCTCATCGTCCTTAGCTACGCCCTCGTCCGAACTTCGCTTGGTTCCGCCGGCCTCACGGGCCAGATCGCTCGCGCCAACGCAGCGCGCAACCCGCAACGCACAGCGACGACAGCTGCCGCGCTCATGATTGGATTGACCCTCGTTACAGCGGTCACCATCATTGGGGACTCGATCAAGGCATCGGTCAGCACAGCCTTGTCATCGTCAATCACCGCGGACTGGTTCCTTGAAGGAGCAATTTCTGGCCCACAGGCGGTCCCTTTCTCCACCGAGGTCGCCGACCGGATCGAAGCTCTCGATGAGGTCGAGTCCGTACTACGAATACGCATCGCGTTCCCCGCGGCGTGGATTACCAGTGAGTCCGGCGAACTCACCGCTGCCGACTTCCAAGAGTTCTTGCCAATCGTTTTGGAACTCACCGCTGACGACGCTGACCTCGACCCAGAGCGGCTATTCGAACTCGTAGACCAACTCGGAACCGATGTACAGCTCAACGGTGCAATCGCCGTCGACTACGACACCTTCCGAGACCACCTCGATCCGGACTTCATCGAGCTCGACGAGTCGCTGCTCGACACGAACGGAATCCTCCTCGAACAGTCGGTAGCCGAAGAATTGGGACTTGGCGTAGGTGATACGTTCTCGGCACTGTTCGTCGACCTGCAAAGTGAAGATCTCACCGTCGCCGGCATTTACGACAACGGGTTCATATTGACCAATCGCGTGATGTCACTCGACTTATGGAACGAGCACTTCCCAATCAGCGATCAGCGCCTCACGGCGATCAACGCGCCAGGGGTGACAATCGAGGAAGCTCGAGCAGCAATGGCGGCGGCGCTAGAGGTCGACTTCCCGGTCATTGAAATACAGACGAAGGAAGAATTTGCCGAAGCCAGCGAGGCTCAGATCAACCAAACTCTAGCCACCGTGAACGTGTTGTTGGGCTTGTCGGGCGTCATTGCGGCGCTTGGGATTTTGGTTGCTCTGGCCTTGTCCGTATTCGAGCGCACCCGCGAGATCGGCCTGTTCAGAGCGGTTGGTGCAACCCGTCAGCAGACCCGGTGGATCATTCGTTGGGAGGGTGTCATGGTTGCCGCCTTCGGCGGGATCACCGGCGTTGCGCTCGGCGTCGCGCTGGGCATTCTTGCAACAAACAAGTTGCCCGAGATTCTCGTTACCGAGACCAGCGTGCCCATTGTGACGCTGGCGATCTACGTGCTCTTCGCCGCGATCGTTGGTCTGTTTGCAGCCGTGTTCCCGGCATGGACGGCCGGTCGTATGAACGTACTCGAGGCGATTAGCACCGAGTAGTGGCTACTGCTCTTCTGGAAGCGGAACTCCGCCTACCCCGGGTACTTGGATCGGCTCCTCCCCAGGTACGGGCGGACCGTCATCTGGAGGTGGTGGAATCTCTTCGACTTCAACTGCAGGGACACGAATGTTCTCTTCGAAGACATCGGTTCCGAACTGATCGGTCACCGTCAGGC
>CAYTUB010000107.1:0-10153 GCA_964441145.1 uncultured Acidimicrobiales bacterium | reverse complement strand
TGCGTGTGTAGATGTTGCCGATCTCGGCGAGCGCAAACAGGTTCTGCGCGTGCTCCGCGCTGTCAAAGACGAACGAGGTCGTCTGATAAATCGGTACCGCACGCGAACCCGTCGTTGGATCTGCCACCTGTCCGGCGTGCAATTGTCGTGTCTCGAATCCCCAGTTATCCGCCATTTTTGGCCTTCCTAAGTGCAAGTGATTGCAAAGTGAATAGTAAGTGATTGTAAAGTGAATAGTAAGTGATTGGCAAGGACTCTATGGCCAGTGTGTAGCGTCTCACACGCGATGTGACCGAAGACTCGATTGCATTGCCCGGCCGATCGGATCAGCCGATCGAACCTAGGCTGGAGCATGTGAGTCGAATCGGTAATGCAGCCTTGCTCGGTCGTGCCATTCGACGTCGCTGTCCAAATTGCGGCGTCGGAAAGGTGTACGCAGGCTTCACCCAGCTGGAGACCTGCGACAACTGTCGTTACCGCTTCAGCCGCGAGTACGGGTACTTCCTCGGGGCTCTGATCGTTGCCTACGCAGTGATCGGCGCAACCGCACTCACCGCCATGCTGATCTTGGCGTCAATAGGCGCACCAACGCTCGTGGCGCTCGGGATACCGCTAGCGACCAGCCTGTTGGTGCTCCCCTTCTTTATCCCACTGAGCCACACGCTCTGGATGGCTATCGACGTCCGGTTCGACCCACCCAAACCAGAAGACTTCGAACCGCTCGGACCAAACCGTCCCTAACGGGCGCCCTTTTGGCGCAGGACCGCAGGAACGGTCTTTGCCAGGATGCCGAGGTCTTCGCCGAGCGACCAGTTGTCGACGTACCAGCGGTCGAGTTCTTCGAGCTCGTCGAAGTCGGTGTCGGAGCGACCCGAGACCTGCCACGCTCCGGTCATTCCGGGAGTCACGGTTTCTCGCTCGCGGAACTGGGCGGGTGCGGCGTTCACCTCACTCTCCAGGAACGGTCGTGGACCTACAAGGCTCATCTCGCCGCGCAAGACGTTGAAGAGCTGCGGAAGTTCATCGATAGAGGTTTTTCTCAGCACACCACCCAAACGAGTAATGCGCGGGTCGCTCTCCATTTTGAAGATGGGACCTTCGAGCTCGTTGGTGAGATCGATCTTCATCGACTCAGCGTCAGTAACCATGGTTTGGAACTTGTAGATGGTGAACACTTCGCCGCCCTTGCCCACCCGATGCTGACGGAAGATCGGCGACGCGCCGTCGACGACGCGGATCAGCACGGAGACAATGGCGAACAGCGGTGACAGCACAACTACGAGAACGGTGGCCAACACCATGTCAACGAGACGCTTTACGGCCAGCTCCCAATGGGAGGCAACCGAAGGAGCGATCGACACGATGGGCTGACCTTCAATATGACTGATGCCCACGCGGCGAGGGGCAATATCGCCGATTCCTGTCAGGGCAACATCGACACCTCGTCGACTCAGCGAGCGAGCGATCGCAGCGAACCGACCGCCGGTAAGTCCGTCCATGCAAAAGATCACCTGGTCGGCGTTGTACACCTCAACCAAACTGGGGAGGTCATCGATCGCGCCGAGCGCGGAGTTCTTGCCGGACTCAGCACCGGGGCTGAACGAGCCGATCGGGGTGACCCGCTCGCGAATCGATGGATCATCGACCACATAGCCAAGAACATGGTGGGCGCGCCGCCGGTCTTGAGTGAGTAGGTCTCGCATGGCGATTGCTTGGCCGGGGCTTCCTGCAACGATGACCCGGCTCAGGTTCTTGCGTAGTGCGGCACGAATCCCGTGATGTAAGGCGAGGTGGACAAACCAGAGAAGCGAAACAAGGCCAACCCATCGCCTGGCACCATCGCCAACACCGAACACGAAACCGGCCAGAGCAAACGATGCTGCCCCGGTAACAACCGCTCTCGTGACAAGGGCTACTGCCACTGGCCACAGCCGAGATTGCGCTGCGTCGTAGAGACCCTCCCACGCCAGATTGGTGAGGATCCCAAACGCCACGAGGAGACCGAGCACTACGGCCGTCGATCTGAAGATTTCGGCGATGCCCCACAACCATGACGTGACCAGAACAATCACCGCCAGCAGCGCGAGAAGATCAATGGCGTAAGGCACCCATGGTCTTTCTCTTTCCGAATCCGAAGATGTAATCATGTTGTCTCCTACCGGGCTCCACGAGCCATCAGTACCGCCGGAACAGTGCGCGCCAAGATCTCGAGATCTTGACCAAGGGACCAATTGTCGACGTACCACCGGTCGAGTTCGTCCAATTCTTCAAAGCCGGTATCGGATCGGCCAGACACCTGCCAACGGCCGGTCAATCCGGGCTTCACCATGTGCCGATCGAGGAAGCTCACGGGCGCTGCCTCCACTTCGTGGACCGGCAGCGGGCGAGGACCAACGAGGCTCATCTCCCCACGCAAAATGTTGAAGAGCTGTGGCAGCTCGTCCATGGAGGTCTTCCGCAAGATTGACCCGACGCGGGTGATCCGTGGGTCGTTGCGCATCTTGAATACGGGACCTTCGTGGTCATTGGTCAGATCGATCAACTGGTCTTCTGCGTCGGTGACCATCGTGCGAAACTTGTAGATCGTGAAGGGTTGCCCACCCTTGCCCACACGTGTTTGCGAAAAGATCGCGGACTGTCCGTCTTCGATGCGAATGGCGACGACGATGATCGCCATCAGCAGGCTGGACACGCCGAGCATGGCGAGGGCCCCCATGACATCGACCGATCGCTTGACCGCCATGTGCCATCCACTCGTCGGGGCCGGGGTCACCCGCACGAGAGGTCGGCCGGAGATATTGCCGAGGCTGACGCGACGCAAAGCCACCTGAGACAAGCCAGTACTCAGGGCAACATCAACACCAAGGACATTGAGCTCACGAACGAGTGGAGCAAAGCGTTCGGCATCGATCGCACCGAGACACACGACCACAAGGTCGGCGTCACTCTTTTGCACGATGTGAGAAAGCTGATCGATCGAGCCGAGCGCTAGCTGGGCCACGATCTCTGGCACGTCGTCGTTGAGGTTGTCCATGACAAATCCCTCCACGGCGTAACTGGTTCGACGGTCGGCGCGAAGTGCCAGCCGGGTAGCGAGCGCGTCGCCGGTGTTGCCCGCGACGATCACTCGAACCGTCTCTGGAGAGTCGTTCTCTTCCCGGGTGAACAAGAGGCGAAAGATGGTGAGAAATCCAAGCCAGCCGACACTGATAAGCAATTGCCAAAGGCGAATGCCCTCGACGTTGAACAGCCAAGAAACAGCGATCATCCCAAGCGTTACTGACCCGACGATGTTCCACGCCAGTCGATAGTTGCCATCCCAAGCCACCGACCGCGTGACGACGTATGCGTTCTTCCAGGCGAGCGCCGATACCAAAGCGACAGCACCAAGGAGCCCAATGACGAAAGGCCGCACGTTGATGAGCCCTCCCCATCCCTGAGTGAGGACGGTAATGAAAACCACGACGATAAGAGCAGAAACAGCGTCGAGCGCTGCGAGACGCTTTCGCGTTTGGAGCGGATTGCCTTTGGCTGCGCGACCGTTTTCGCCATCGCCAGAAGCGTCGGTCGACTGGCTATGTGTGAGGTGTGGGGGTGTATCTGCCATGGCATCCTTGGCGAGAGGCTTCTCGCTCATCTACCCCTACTGGACCACGCGAAAAGTCACAAGGTTCAGCACGCCCGCCGAACAGCATAGATGAAAATGTCGCAGAGGTGGAACTTGATTTGAGACTTCTGTCACCCAGGGTGAGCGGTGCCGGTCCCGCGAAGAATTTCGGTGACGTCATGCACCAATTCCGGGCGCGCGATCAACAGTCCGGGAACGACGGGGTTGGCCTTGTTGAAGATGAGTGCGTTTCCTGCCGCATCGGAGGCGTGCAGACCGGCGGCCTGAGCGACCACTGCTGGGGCGCAAACATCCCACTCATACAGCGGAGCGTCGTGGATGTAGATGTCGGCAACACCAGTCGCGACAAGCATGGCCTTCACACCAGCCGAGCTACAGACCAACAATTCGCCACCGAGCGCTTCGGCGACCTGGCGCCCCTCCTGCCAACCCCGGCTACGACCAGCGACCACGATCGGGGGCCGCTCGGGTGCGTCGGAGAAGCTGGGCGGAGAAGCGGTCGAACCAACCATCGAAAGTCCCGGGACTGCAACTGCCCCGGCCGTGGCAATCCCGTTGACCGATAGTGCAATGTGCACCGCCCACTCGCTGGTGCCCGCGCCAAAGCCAGACGATCCATCCACCGGGTCGATGATCCAGGCTCGTTCGCTGGCTACCCGACTTCGATCGTCGGCCCCCTCTTCGGAAAGGATGGCGTCGTCGGGACGCGCCTCTCGAACGGCGTTCACAATGCGGTGGTGTCCGTGTTGATCGCCGGAGAGTTCAAACTCCCAACCGAGGTCTCCGTTTTGGACCGCCTGCTCCTGCATGGCGAACAGCGACCGTGCAGCGTCCTGCGCGAGGGTGTGAGCGAGTTCGTGGTCGCTGAGCGAATCCGTGACGATCAGCCCTCGTCGGCTTCCGCAACGTCGGGCTCACCGGCTTCGGCGAGAGCCGCGGCATCGGCGTCGAAGTTCTGCTCAGGTCGAAGGGTGGGGAACAACAGCACGTCGCGAATCGTGGTCGACCCGGTGAGCAACATCACCAAACGGTCCATACCGATTCCGAGCCCGCCCGTTGGGGGCAAGCCGTATTCGAGCGCACGAACGTAGTCGAGGTCCATGCCCATGACCTCGGCTTCGCCGGCTTCGCGTTCGGCTTCTTGATCTTCAAATCGGGAGCGCTGCTCGTCGGAGTCGATGAGCTCGCTAAAGGCATTGCACAGCTCGCGGCCGGCAACGATTGCTTCGAAGCGCTCGGTGAGGCCTGGGGTTTCGCGGTGGTCACGGGCGAGAGGCGAAACCTCTTTGGGGTAGTCCATCACAAAGACGGGTCCCCAAATCTTTGACTCGGTGGTCTTCTCGTAGATTTCGAGAATGAGCTTGCCGGGGCCGTAGTGGTCCTTCACCGGAACACCCTGTTCGTCGGCGATCTTCGCGAGCTCTTCTCGGTCCATGTCGATCGAGAGTTCAAGGCCGGTGTGTTCGGCGATGAGGTCGGTCATGGTCGCTCGCTTCCATGGCGCGGCCAGGTTCAGTTCCTGTCCGTCGTATTCGAGGGTTGACGAGCCGGTGATCTCGACGGCCAGGTAGCTGACGAGTTGTTCGACGAGCTCCATGATGTCGTGGTAGTCGGCGTAGGCCCAGTAGAGCTCCAACATCGAGAACTCGGGATTGTGTCGGGTACTGATGCCTTCGTTGCGAAAGACGCGTGCGATCTCGAAGACCTTCTCGAATCCGCCGACGGTGAGCCGCTTGAGATAGAGCTCGGGCGCGATGCGGAGGTAGAGGTCGAGGTCGAGTGCGTTGTGGTGCGTGCTGAACGGGCGCGCCATCGCACCGCTCGCCACATTGTGAAAGACCGGGGTCTCGACTTCCATGAAGTCGCGATCTTCGAGCCAGCGACGCGTCAGCGACATGATGCGACTGCGCGCTCGCAGCGCGGCGTTGGACTCTTCGGAAACCCACAGGTCGACGTAGCGCTGGCGGTACCGAGTGTCGGGGTCGGTGATGCCGTGCCACTTGTCGGGGAAGGGTCGCTTGGTTGGGGCGAGCAACGTCCAGGCTTCGGGACGAATCGACAGCTCACCGCGACGGGTCTTGATGACCTCGCCGCGCACGCCAATCCAGTCGCCGATACTCAGGTCGGCAAAGACTTCAAACTCGGGAGTGGTCTTTGCTGGGCAGAAGAGTTGAATGCGGCCGGTGCCGTCTTGGAGCACACCGAACACGATCTTTCCCTGATCGCGCTTGAGCATGAGACGGCCTGCGACCGAGACGACGACCCCGGTCTCTGCGCCATCTTCTAGTTCGGCGTGGGCGTCGTGCAGTTCAGCGGCTTTGGCGCTGACGTCGTAGCGGTAAGGGATATCGGTCATTGGTGATCTGGTCCGGTATTTCGTTCGGAGACATTACGTTCGTAAACAAGGCGAAGGCCGTGGAGGGTCAGGAACGGCTCGACGTGTTCAATCGTTGACGCTACCGGCGCGATCACCGGTGCCAGCCCTCCTGTGGCAACCACAACTGCCTCACCGCCAAGTTCGGATTGGAATCGAGCGACCATCCCGTCGACCGATGCGGCAAATCCATAGACGGCGCCCGATTGCAACGACTCCGCAGTGGACTTGCCAATGACGCTGCGCGGCTCGACCAGTTCGATCGAGCTGAGCGCCGAGGCTCGACCGATGAGGGCGTCCATCGATACCTCGATACCGGGTGCGATCGCTCCACCCATGAACTCACCGTTCTCGGACACGATGTCGTAGTTATTGCCCGTGCCGAAGTCGACGATGATGGCGGGTCCGCCGTAGAGCTCATAGGCAGCGATTGCGTTGGCGATCCGGTCCGCGCCGACTTCGCGGGGGTTGTCGTAACGGATTGGCATGCCGGTTTTGATTCCGGGCCCGATGACGATCGGTTCGAAGTCGAGGTAGCGGTCCGAAAGTGTGCGAACTATTGCTTGCACTCGCGGCACTCCAGAGCACACGGCGACCCCGGTGAGGTCATCGAAACGAGTGCCAGAGAATCTGAGGAACCCGGCGAGGGTAGCTGCGAGCTCGTCTGCGGTTCGGTCGAGGTCGGTAGACACGCGCCAGTGATCGATCAACCCGTCGGCGGCCTCGGTGCCGGTCGCTGCGAGGTCGTACAGGCCGATAACCGTTTGCGTATTTCCTACGTCGATTGCGAGGAGGTTTTCGCTCATCGGCTGGTCACCTGGCATCGGCGACGATGTCGAGGCCGATGTCGAGAGTGGGCGCACCGAAACTGAGCTTTGAGGTCGAAATCATGTCGACACCGGTGTGACTGACCGCGCCGATGGTGGTGAGATCGATTCCCCCGCTGGCTTCGAGGAGCGGGCGGCGGGCTCCGGCGGCAACCAATTCGTCGACGAGGGCAACGGCTTCTCGCAAGGTGTCGGGACCCATGTTGTCGAGCAAGATCGCATCGGCTGCTGCCTCGACGGCTTCGGGGATTTGTTCGATGCGATCGACTTCGACGTGCACCGTGCGGGCTGGCCAGCGACGATTGGCGAGCGCCACTCCGTCGGCGATGGACGTTCCCATCAGGTGGTTGTCCTTCAACATGATCCAGTCGCTGAGGTTGCCGCGGTGGTTGCGGGCTCCCCCGGCGCGTACGGCGGCCTTCTCCAATGAGCGGAGGCCGGGTGTGGTCTTGCGGGTGTCCCACACCTGAGCTGATCCGTCGGCGGCGTCAACGTAGGAGCGAGTGTTGGTGGCAATGCCGGACAGGTGCATCAAGAAGTTGAGCGCCGGTCGCTCGGCGATCAGGATCGATTCGAGAGGGCCGCTGACCGTGCCGAGCGCTTGCCCGGCCTCGAGCAAGTCACCATCGGAAACGGACCAGTCGAGAACGAGGTCGGGGTCGACTTGACGCATGGTCTCCGCGACGCAGGCTGAACCGGCGATGACGCCACCGGGCCGCACATTGAAGGTGGCCGTTGCAGTGGTTCCCGCGGGGACTAGCGACGCGGAGAGGTCGCCGAGCGGGGTGAGATCTTCGGTGAGCGTTCGTCTGACGACGTCGACGACGTCGTGATGGGGAGGGTGGAGATATCGGGACACGACTCAACAGTAGTAGCGCGGTTGGTGATGCCGGCGATGAGTAGGGCAATGACTGTGGTGAGTCCCATGTGGAAGACCGGGAAGACGGTGACCGACGAGCCCCACCACGCTCCCCCGACCAACGCAATCCCAACGAGCGAGTAGAGGCGTGTGCGCGCACCGCGGCGAACGGGAGCGCGTCGGGCACGTGCGATCTCTTCGGTGCCGTACCACTCGCCAAGGTGGCGTCGAGACACGACCATCACGAAAAGCAGTACGCCGATGAGCGAGCCGACCGTGTGGCCGAGGTACTGCAAAATGCGCGCGCCACTCATGTCGCCGACGACAGGTGCTTCGAACACGACGTCGC
Source organism: uncultured Acidimicrobiales bacterium (assembly GCA_964441145.1). GTDB lineage: Bacteria > Actinomycetota > Acidimicrobiia > Acidimicrobiales > SHLQ01 > SHLQ01. The sequence continues at coordinate 2,116 of CAYTUB010000107.1, read as the reverse complement.
TTAGTCCGAGCAGGTTGGCCCCGAGGCGTCCGGAGTGAGTGAAGCTGTCGACGAACACGTGACTGGCCACCCCAATGAACGCGGACAGCGTCGTGACGAGCGGGCGGGGCCGCCCCTGGCCGAGCACGCGATAACTCTTGGCCTTCAACGGACCCAGGTCGGGCATGGCGCCGAACAGACCGTCGATGGCGAAACGGCGGAGCAGGATCGAATACACGATGGTGAACATCACCGCCACGACCACGCCGTCGAGGTGATGTGACTGGAAGGTGTCTACAGAACTGAGCGCATTGAACAGGTCAGGGCTACCCGACCCCACGACGAGCGCAACCCCGTCGAACCAGCGCGGACGCCAAAGTTTGAGCGGAAGTACAGCTACCTGATGGGCAGGAAAAGTAAGTGGCACGCCCACGAAGATGACCGACCCCACCGAAAGCCCAGCGAAAGAGCCGACGAACTCGGCATGCAACAATCAACTAAGGTCATCGGGTGCCGGGCGGCACTGACAGTTGTAAGGATTCGCCATGGCACACCGCGCACCTCGCCTCTTCGTGGTTGCGACGCTCATCGCTGGGTTACTCGCGGCCACGATGACCGCCTCTGCTGGCGCAGACGAGAGGGGCCTCGCCGATCTCGCCCCTGACCGCCTCGCCGTTGGCGGTGTTCTGCACAGCTATGACCCGACATGGGACGACGGGCTGTACGCCCAAACCGCAGCCGCCGAGTTCGACGCTGTCACCGCTACCGCCTACATGCCGTTCGGGGTACACCCGAGCGCGGACCGCATCGATACCGAGCCGCTCGACCGACTGGTCGAATGGTCCCAAGAGCGGGATCTTCGGGTGCACGGACACACGTTGCTCTACCCCTTGGTGAATCAGCGACTGGATTGGTACACGGCACTCGAGGGCGGGCACCGTGACGTGCTGGAGAACTACGTGCGCACTGTCGCCGGTTCGAACGCAGGCGACGTGTGGGTATGGGATGTCGTCAACGAACTCTTCGCCGATCCCGGCGAGCAACAGGTTGACGAACGCGGTCTTCGGACGAGTTACCTCGAGTACGACGTGTTCAACGGCAACTACGACGACGTCTTCCGGTGGGCGCGAGAAGCCGACCCGGACGCGTTGCTCATCTTGAACGACTACGGCGCGGAGTCGCTCACCCCGAAGGCGGACGCCATCTTGGCCGAGGTCATCGCGATGCGTGACCGCGGCGTGCCCATCGATGGGGTCGGGTTCCAGTTTCACCTCGATGAGGACCCGGACTTCTGGGGTATCCGCCAGAACCTCCAACGCTTCGCCGATGCGGGCTTCGACCTATACATCACCGAACTCGACGTGACCGTCACGAACCGCACTTCGGGTGACGAGTCATTGACCCGCGACGAATGGCAGCGACAGCGCGCAATCTTCGAAGAGGTCACCCGCATCGCGCTCGAACAACCAGCGGTGAAGTCACTGCTGATGTGGGACTTCGCCGATGAACGATCGTGGCTGCATCCCGCCATTCCCAACGGACCAGTCCCCGAAGGCCTCTACGCATATCCAACACCGTTCTCCGAACCTGTCGTCGGAGAGCCGCTACGACCCAAGGCCGGTTACCACGGCATGGTCGACGCCTTCGAAGACCACCGCGAAAATCCGATTCGACGTGCCGACGTGCGCCGACTCCAAGTCAAGAGTGACGGCGACACCCTGTTCCTCGGACGGGCCGGTTCGCCTGAGTCGAACGACGTCCCCGGCGACACCACATGGGTCGGCGAACGTACCCCGGCGCGTGATGACTGGCTCAGCTTGCAATGGACCTTCGAACACGTCGACGACAACGTGTTCCGGATCCGCTCTGCATGGCCCGACGAGTCAGGCGAATACGGCTACCTCACTCGGGTCGGCCGCTCGACCGGCGGCAACAACTTCGAGCCAACCGACCAGATCGGACTTGTCGCCCTGAACGAGAGTTGGCCCAGCCAAATGTGGCGGCTCGAACGGCTCGGCGACGCCCGCCTCCGGATCATCAACATGTGGGAGCCCCACACCGGCGCACTCACCCACACACCCGACGGAACCCGACTCGATCAAGCTGGGACGCCAACGAGACTGCAGAGCTGGAAGAC
>CAYTUB010000106.1:0-10194 GCA_964441145.1 uncultured Acidimicrobiales bacterium | reverse complement strand
TGTTGGTCGTTGGCGATGATGACGTCGCCAACAACACCGTCGGCGTCAACAAGCGCGGCGTCAAAGACGTCGATCGTGACGTGCCAGCGGAAACGTTCATCGAGCAACTCGCCGGTGAAGTCGAATCAAAGTCGTGACCGACTCCGCCGACATCGACAACACGCTCGCGGGACGAGAACAGATGTCGCGCCTGTGGGCGGGATGGCGACTGCCCTACATCCAAGCCGACGATGACGAACGGGCGCGGGGTCCAATGGAGGGTCTGACCCTCTTTGAGGGCATCGAGCAGTCGGGTCTAGCCGATGATGTCACGTACATCTTGTGGCGAGGTGAGCACGCGTTTGCGCTGCTGAACGCGTATCCCTACACATCCGGGCACCTCATGGTGTTACCCAAAGTCGCGGCGCAGAACGTGGAGGATCTCCCGCCGGAGACCTTTGCCGAGCTCTGGGAAGGCGTTCGCATGGGTGTCGAAGCCGTCAAGGCCGAGTACTCGCCCGATGGCGTCAACGTTGGCATGAACCTCGGTCGAGCATCGGGAGCGGGCGTGCCGGACCACCTACACGTTCATGTCCTGCCACGCTGGGCTGGTGACACCAACTTTCTCACCAGCATCGCGGAAGCCCGAGTACTCCCAGAGAGTTTGAGCGATAGCTGGCAACGCCTCAGCCAGGCCTGGCCTCATTAACCCAGCTCACCCCGGGAAATCGCCAGAATTCACGTGGGCTACAGGTTGTCTACGACGTGGTTGGCAATGGCGGCGACCTCGGCGTCGCTCAACTGCGGGAACGCAGGCATCGGGCCGGGGCCAGTGCGCACGACGCGCTCGACGAATCCGGTGAGGGTCACGCCTTGAAGGTTTGGACCGATACGCCCCGATCCGTCACTTTGATGACATCGCGCACAGTTCGACTCATATAACGCGGTGCCATCGGGAGCGGGTGCCGCAGGGTTGGCCGCGGTGGTCGTCGGGACAGGCTCATCCTCCACGGCCTCAGCATCGGCTGGCGCAGTGGCGGGGGAGGTGGTGCCGCACGCCGTGAGGGCGACTGCGGCGATGACGATCGCCGCGAAAAGCTTGCCGAAACTCACCGTGCTGATCGAACCACTGGGCCCTCCAACTCACTGTGGCCTAGAGGCCGCCTACGTGGCTAGCGATCGCTGAAACCTCTTGTGCGGTCAGGTCAGGGAATGCGGGCATTCGTGCAAGCCCGTTGATGGTTGCTGCTTCGGTTCTCGCTTCGGGGAACCCTTGGATGGAGATGCTGGAGCTGCCCCCGGCGTCTGCTCCGTGGCAGCTCGCACAGTTGGAGGCAAAGAGCACGGCGCCGTCAGGTGCTGGTGCGGCCGTGGTTTCTGGTGCGGTTGTGGTTTCTGGTGCGGCCGTGGTGGTCTCTGGGGCTGCGGTTGTGGTTTCTGGTGCGGTTGTGGTTTCTGGTGCGGCCGTGGTGGTCTCTGGGGCTGCGGTTGTGGTTTCTGGTGCGGCCGTGGTGGTTTCTGGTGCGGTTGTGGTTTCTGGTGCGGTGGTGGTCGTTTCCGGCGCCGCTGTGGTCGTGTCTGCGTTCTCCGCCGCCTCGTCGCTGGCTACCGCGTCCCCGTTGTCTTCTTCGCCGTCTTGCTCTTCTAGCTCGACGTCATCGGGATCCGCGCCGCCAGCTGTCGCACTATCGCTGGAGTCGCCACCACAAGCCGCCAAGGCAAGGGCAGCCATAAGCACGAGGGTCAGAAAGCGGAATCGGGAAGAGTGAAACACGGCCAGAAGCTAGAGGGCCTATTTGCAAGGGTCTAGGACTCGCCGGTTCTGTTCTCCTAACGTTCATCGCGTTGCACCGAAATCAGCTGCCGGTTCTAAGCTGGCAAGCGTGAGTGAGCAAACCCCTGCTGATGAGATCGAAGTCGACGACGATTACGTCGATGAACTACCCGAGGATCTAAACGCGGTCGACTTCGTTGGGCCGTATCTGTTCCCCAACAACTCCAAGCGCCGGATCCCAGGTGTGCTGTACCTGCTGATCGCTGCGGGCGTGTTCGTCGCCTGGTTCTTGCGAGGGGACGACCCATCGCCGCTACTCAACAACGGCCTTGTCTTCGCAGCGATCGCAATCGCACTCGTGGGCATCTACCACCTGCAAGCAGGCTGGAACCTCGAGGTCGACGAACAAGACGCACTCGTCGAGGCGACCAAAGCGGTCGGATTCCCGGTCGGTCACGCCTCGGCACAGATGGCCTGGCGCGGTCTACGCAGCCGCCCTACCTGGCGAATCCTTCTCTACTCGAACGAATCGCCGCCAAAGAGCCGCGGGTTTGTCATGGTCGACGGCGTCGACGCTGAAGTGATCAACGCTCTGGTTGAAGACAACCCCGAGGACTGGTCAGCGCTCGAACCACAGGTCTAGGCGAACCTGTCAGTCAGCTAGGGAGCGAACGAGACGTTCCGCTATCGACAAACGGTCGGCAGTCACGCGGGTCGTTCCTTGGGCTAACGCCATCAGGGTTATCGACCGGTCTCCAGCGGGGGCGGTCTTTTGCCAGTCGCGAGTCGAGATGAGATCCAACTCTGCCTTGAGAGCCTCGATCTCTTCGCCGAGTTCAGCCAAACCGCTCTTGGCGTTTTTAGGCCATGGACCAGACCCCTGATTGGCCACTGCGGTCAGAACCTCTGGTTCGAGAGGTTCGGGCACGTTGTAGGTGGTCGTGCGGATGGCTCCGCGCAGCACGCGCAGCTGCGCGATCGCTGCACCCATATGCTCCGCCACAGAGCCTTTATCGGTGTCCACAGAGAAGTAATCATCGATGTTTTCTTCTGGCGGAACCCACATTGCTTCCTTCCAACGCCGTGGCATCGAGTTGATCGATGCCACGAGTGCCTTTGGTTCAAGCTGGTCGTATCGGTCCATGGCGAGATGTTAGCCACAGGGTGGGGGACGTGCTAGACCGCTAACCTGTCCACAACTTCTCGCGGAGGCTGTACAGAAAATGTTTGACGGAAACTTGAGAGAGCAGGTGGACCGAGGCGTTCAGCCGGTGGGCCAAGCGCTCGTATCTGTAGGCGTCACCGCTGACATGATGACCCTGCTCGGTATATCGATGTCGGCCGCGGCCGCCGTCGTCATCGGCTCAGGACATTTGGGTTGGGGCCTCGTGCTAATGATCGCTACCGGTCTTCCCGACCTTCTCGACGGGGCGATCGCAAAAGCGGCAGGAACGTCTTCGACTCGGGGCGCATATTTTGATTCCGTCTCTGATCGACTCAGCGACATCCTGCTGTTTAGTGGCGTTGCCTGGTATCTGTCGGAGTTCCGCGAGGGCCAGATCCACATGTTGCCAGTGGCCGTGATGGGCCTCGCAATCATGACCTCCTACCAGCGGGCTAAAGCCGAATCGTTGGGATTCGACGCCAAGGGCGGCCTGATGGAACGAGCAGAGCGTTTCATCGCTCTCGGAATCGGCCTGTTCTTGGGAACCTTTGACGATCGCCTCCTGATCGGCGTGCTGTGGATCATGTTTGTCCTCACTGCCATCACCGCATTGCAACGATTCTTCAAAGTGTGGAAGCAGGCCAGCGTCGACCGCCCGACTCCTCCACCTTCTACGTTCGCTCGTCGCCGTGCGAGAGAATCACGCCGAACAACTCGCGAGCCGCTCGCAAATCGCTGGCGTCCGCGCGATCGCCCTTAGTTAGCTACCGAGCCACAGGGGATTGTTCGAATAGTGCGCTCGCTGCGACCGTCGACCCTTGAGCTCTACCAAGCTGCATCATTCCTGGCGGAGAAACTGCCGACCCGACTCACTCATGGCGCGGTCTCGCTCGGTGGCCAGATCGGCGCGAACTTGGCGGGGGACCGTCGGCTCATCCTTGAACGCAACCTCGAACGCGCTGGTCTGGCAATGTCTGGTGAGGCACAGCGTCGACAGGCTGTAGGCCGTGCATTGGCCAGCTATGGCCGCTACTACGTCGATAGCTTCCGGCTTCCGAGTCTGTCGCCGAGCGAAGTCGACGCGGGCTTTCGCTACGTTGGCTTTGAGCACATCCAGAAGGCCGTTGACGATGACGACACCAGCCCACTCTTGGTCCTGCCTCATCTCGGTGGCTGGGAATGGGCCGGCTTCTGGTTGGCGACCCAGCACCAACTGCCGGTGACCGTGGTGGTCGAGACCATCGAACCGCCGGAGCTTTTCGATTGGTTTATGGAGTACCGAGAGTCGATCGGTTACCGCGTGATTGCCGCCGACGGCCAAGCCGGTCCAGAAGTGGTCCGATCGTTGAATGAGAACCGAGTGACCTGCCTGATGGCCGATCGAGTTGTCGGGGATGTATCTGCCGTCGCGGTCGAGTTCTTCGGCGAGAAGACGCTTCTTCCCGCCGGCCCCGCAACGTTGGCCTTGCGCACCGGGGCAAAACTCATCCCGACCGCCGTGTACTTCGAGGACGACTATCACTTTGCTCACGCGATGGCACCCGTGCCGGCGGAGCGTGAGGGAAAGTTTCGTCACGACGTGCAGCGCGTGACCCAATTGATGGCCAACGACCTAGAAGCGCTTATCAAGGCGGCGCCTGAACAATGGCACTTGCTTCAGCCCAACTGGCCGAGTGACTTTCAAGCGCTGGGACGCCCAATACCTGAACGTTATGTCGGGTTGTGATGCGCGTCGGCATGATCAGCCCGTACTCGCTAAGCGTCCCGGGGGGAGTGCAAAACCAAATCCTCTCGCTCGGTAGAGCGCTTCGCCGACGCGGCGTCTCGGTCAGAGTTCTTGGGCCCTGCGATGGACCTCCGCCCGAGTCCTTCGTGACCCCACTCGGAAACTCTGTGCCGACCGGGGCCAACGGCTCGATTGTTCCCCTCGCTCCCGACCCTTCCGCTCAACTGCGAACAATGCGTGCTCTGCGCGACGAAGAGTTCGACATTTTGCATCTCCATGAGCCGATGGCACCCGGCCCGACGATGACGGCCATGTTGGTCAAACCTGCACCGATCGTCGCGACCTTTCACGCTGCAGGAACCAGCCGCGCTTACCGAGTTTTCAAGCCTCTGACTTCGCGTGGCGCGAATCGAATCGATCTTCGTTTCGCCGTTTCTGATGATGCCGAAGCCCTGGCCCAAGAATCGCTTGGGGGAAGCTTCGAGCGCGCATTTAACGGTGTTGAAGTCGAGCGGTTTCGCAGCGAGCCCGTCGTCTCCAATCCAGTGCCGACAATCTTGTTTCTCGGGAGGCACGAAGACCGCAAAGGGCTCTCGGTATTGCTCGATGCAATGACAGGCCTCGACCTGGCGTGCGCGCTGTGGATTGCTGGTTCTGGCCCAGAAACCGACGACCTGCAAAGGCGTCACGGCGGCGACAGCCGCCTTGTGTGGTTGGGAGAAATCGACGACGACGAGAAGGTTCGACGGATGCGTCATGCGGATGTCTTTTGTGCCCCCTCGCTTCACGGCGAGTCGTTTGGAGTTGTTCTGCTCGAGGCAATGGCAGCGGAGACCGCTGTTGTGGCATCGGCGCTCTCCGGTTACCAAAAGGTGATCGAGTGCCCAAATGGGGCACTGGCCGCAACGTTGGTGAGCCCCGGAGATGCTGGCGAGCTTCGGACGCAGTTGCATGAACTGCTGACATCGCCAGAGAAACGGTCGAAACTGGTGGAGGTCGGATCGATGCGGGTGCAGGCTTTCTCGATGGCTCGACTCGCAGATCTCTACGTCGACGCCTATTCGCGTTTGCTCGGTACCCCGTTTCGGGATTTGTGAGCCATAGGGCCTGTCGGCTCGGTACCCGAAGTATCATGATCTCGCACCAAAGCTAGAGGTCGTCTTGCCCTTCCGAATTCTTGCCATCTTTGCTCTCCCTGTCGCAGCGGCATTGCTCGTTGCGATAGTGATCGGGTTTTTCTGGTGGCCCGCCTTCCTGATCGCGCTACCGCTTGCAGCTCTCGTCTTCTGGTTTTTCTATTCCCGAGCAGACCGGTCGGTGCTTTCTCGACTTGGCGCCCGAAACTTAGGCCAGCTCGAGGGTGAGCGGTTCCGAAGCACGGTCGAGAACCTCACCCTGCAAAGTGGAATCGACCATCCAAACCTCTGGGTCGTCGAAACTCCGGCATGCAATCTCGCTGCGATCAATGGCAAGGAGCCGGCACTGGTCGCCACGACGGGATTGCTCGAGACGCTCGATCTGATCGAACTCGAGGGCGTCGTCGCACACGGCCTAGCAAAATTGTCATCTGGCGCCGTGACCTACGAGACCTACGCAGCCTCGGCTGTTCCGCTTATCACGGGCTTTCAGCGTGACAAGGCACGGCAATGGGGGACCGGTGACGCCGGCGTCCTTGCGTTTGATCTATCGGGGGTTGGGCTCACCCGGTACCCACCAGGGCTACGCTCAGCACTGGAGCAAATCGACGGGCGGTCGACAGACATAGTGGGAGGTGAAGCGCTCGGAACTGCATGGCTTGTGCCACCGCAGGGGCAGCGCGTCCCGCTCGACCATCGAATCGAAGTCCTCTGGGAGTTGTAATGCACAAGTTATTTAGATTGCTCGCCCTTCTTTGCGCGCTTGCGCTGGTGGCCGCTGCGTGTGGCGGTGACGACGAGTCGCTCGATCAGGCGGCCGACACCTCTCCAGCGACGACGGCATCGACCACGACCCAAGCCCCCACGACCACGGTGGAGGCCACCACGACGACCGAAGCGCCTAGCGGTCCCATACAGCCGCTAACCGGCGAACCTGCCCCGAACGGCCCCAACGACCACTCGGCCGTTGTCGTGAAGGTTTCGAACAACGACACCGTCGCTCGCGACGCGTTCCTCGGCCTCGATCAGGCAGACATCATCTTTGAAGAGCGAATCGAAGTCAACGCCACTCGATTCGCAGCGGTATTCCACTCTTCGCTGCCGACCGAGGTTGGATCTGTTCGATCTGGGCGTACCTCCGATGTGCAGATCGTCGCGAACCTCGGTAACCCCGTCTTCGCAATTTCAGGCGCGAACGATGGCGTGAATGACCAGCTCCGGACCGCAGAAAACGACGGACTTCTGGTTAGGGCGAGCAACGAGTTCGGCGATCCAGAGTTTCGACGAATTACAGAGTTCACCGCACCGAACAACCTCGTGGTCGACACCGCTGCATTGCTAGACAAGGCCGAAGGCGGTGAAGCACCAAACCCAATCTTCGACTACAGCAACAATCTCGATGAGCTTGGCCAGCGTGCTGGCGGAGTGCTCGTCAGGGCCCGCGACGACTCCGCATTCATCTGGGATGAGGATGTTGCTGGCTATTTGCGGTTCGACGCGGGTATTCAGTCATTCAACCGCGACGGTACTGAGATCGCTCCACAGAACGTCGTCATCCTGACGACGGCGTACGTTTCCAGCCAAATTGATGCAGAATCCATCGATGCGGTCACCGTTGGTGAGGGGCCGGTAGTGGTGTATTCCAACGGTCGTATGGTCCAGGGGCGATGGAATCGTGGCTTCGAGCGAGACGCCTACACGCTGGTAACCAACGATGGCGAAACTATTGGATTGGCACCCGGTCAGACATGGGTGGCGCTCGCACCATCGGGTAGCAACTCCAACCTCAACCGGGCGGCGGCAGACGCAATCCTAAATGGCGGCTGACCGGCGAGTTGAGCTCACAACGTAGCTAACAATTTCAATCGACAATTTCAATCGTCTGTGAGCCGTTCATCTCGGTAGTATGAGCCGATGGCTGAGAACACCACGCCCAACGCAACCGGAACACAACTCGTCAAGCGCGGTCTTGCAGAAATGCTCAAGGGCGGCGTCATTATGGACGTCGTCAACGCTGAGCAAGCAAAGATCGCCGAAGACGCAGGCGCAACGGCGGTTATGGCACTCGAACGCGTTCCCGCTGACATTCGCGTAGATGGCGGAGTAGCTCGAATGAGCGACCCCGAAATGATCGAGGGAATCCAGGCCGTCTGCACGATCCCCGTGATGGCAAAGGCTCGTATTGGACACTTCGTTGAGGCCCAAATCTTGCAATCGCTTGGGGTCGACTACATCGATGAGTCCGAAGTTCTCACCCCAGCCGACGAAGCGCACCACATTGACAAATGGGCATTTACCGCTCCGTTCGTGTGTGGGGCAACCAACCTCGGCGAAGCGTTGCGTCGTATTTCCGAGGGAGCGTGCATGATTCGCTCGAAGGGGGAGGCAGGAACCGGCGATGTGGTGCAAGCCGTTCGCCATCTCCGCTCGATCCTTGGCGATATCAGGAAGATCACGCAGGCCGACCAAGCGGAGCTATTCAACTGGGCCAAGAACCTCCAAGCGCCGCTTCCGCTCGTTCGTGAGATTGCCGAAACCGGCAAGCTTCCCGTTCCGATGTTCTGCGCTGGCGGGCTCGCAACGCCAGCCGACGCCGCACTAGCAATGCAACTCGGCGCCGAGGCCGTGTTCGTAGGATCTGGCATCTTCAAGAGTGCCGATCCTGCACCACGAGCGCGAGCCATCGTTGAGGCCACGACGAACTTCAACGACGCTGACATCTTGGCCAAGGTCTCCCGGGGGCTCGGGGCCCCTATGACGGGCATTGGCATGGACGAACTCGACGTGAAATACGAAGACCGCGGCTGGTGATCGTCGGCGTTCTTGCGCTCCAGGGCGCGTTTGCTGCCCATATAGACAAGTTCCACGGACTCGATACCGAGACGCGTGAGGTTCGGACTCCAGAGGACATGGCCGGTGTTGATGCGCTGGTGATGCCGGGCGGTGAATCGACGACGATGTCCAAGCTCTTGGAGTCTTCAGGGCTCTTTGATGTCATCGCCGAACGTCTCGACGATGACATGGCCGTATTTGGTACATGCGCTGGCATGATCTTGCTCGCCAATGAAGTGCAAGACGGGCGCGCCGATCAACGCAGCTTTGGTCGTCTCGGGATCACCGTGCAACGCAACGGGTACGGACGTCAGGTCGATAGCTTCGAGACCTCGCTTGACGTGTCTGGCCTGTCGAGCCCCGCTCACGGCGTCTTCATCCGGGCCCCAAGAATTGTTGACATGGACCCGAGTGTGAGCGTGCTGGCAACGGCCCGTGGCGACGCTGTTTTGGTGCAGCAAGGCAACGCGTTGGCGGCGGCCTTCCATCCCGAACTATCACAGGACGACCGCATACATCGACTCTTTCTTGAAACGGTCGCATAGTAAGGTCAGATCCACGATCTCCAGGAGAAAACATGTCTGGTCATTCCAAATGGGCAACCATCAAGCACAAAAAAGGTGCTGCCGACAAGAAGCGGGCGAAGCTGTTCGCCAAGCTCATCAAACAGGTTGAGGTCGCGGCGCGACTGGGCGGCGGAGACTTAGATTCCAATCCAGGTCTTCGGACGATGTATCGCAAGGCCCGAGATTCCTCTGTTCCCCTCGACACGATCGAACGAGCCATCAAGCGTGGTACGGGCGAACTTGAGGGCGTGAACTACGAGTCGATCACCTATGAGGGGTACGCCCCGGCGGGAGTGGCGCTCTATGTCGAGGTGCTCACCGACAATCGAAATCGATCCGGAGCCGATCTCCGCTCTACGTTCTCAAAGAACGGCGGTTCGATGGCTGAACCCGGAGCCGTTGCATGGCAGTTCGAACGCAAAGGCGTCATTATCTTGAGCGGCGAGATCGATGAGGACGAGATCATGTTGGTCGCGCTTGAGCACGGCGGAGACGACCTCGTCAACGAGGGCGACACATGGCGCCTGACGTGTGAAGCAACAGACCTCAACGGCCTTCGTGATGCACTCGAAGAGAGCGAGATCGCCTTTGAGAGCGCCGATCTCACGATGCTGCCCACGTCAACGGTCGAGGTCACCGATCCAAGCGATGCTAAGTCTGTGCTCAGCATGATCGACGCACTCGACGACCTCGACGATGTCCAGGACGTGTTCGCCAACTTCGACATGCCCGACGACGTTCTCCAAGCCGCCGCCGAAGGGTAGTGAGATGTTGGATGCTCGCTTATGGTCTCAGGGATATGTAGTTTCTAAAGGCGACTAGAAAACAGGTCGAGTCCATCGTGTATGCAGAAACGTTTGGCGGGGATCGTCTTTAGTGTGTTGATTTTGGGCGCATGTGGGTCAAGTTCGCAGACTTCGGCCGACGGCGTCAACCCTGCGAATGAGGTCGAGGCGCTCGCCCTCGTTGCCGACGACGAGCCCACATCGGTCGCCTCTAGAAGCGTCGGTTCAGCC
>CAYTUB010000105.1:7219-10288 GCA_964441145.1 uncultured Acidimicrobiales bacterium | reverse complement strand
CGAAGTGCTCCGCGATCGGCGCCCCGTTTCGGAACTTCTCGTCTCTTGCTTCGGTCTTACAGGGAACTTGCAAGCCACTTTATTCAACGGTTTTTGCGTATCAGTTCCCGGGTGGGAACTGGGGACACGTCGCCCGATACTCCTCGCCCAGTGGCCCGAAGTCGTCCCACTCATTCTGGGTCATGTTGCGGCCAGCGAGGTCGCACGCGAGGCCTGGCCAAGAGTCGAGGTCGTAGTTCCAAAGGGCAAACTCCTCGTCGAGCACGATCCCGACCAACTCGCCGTTTTGGCTAGCCGCTATCTCGGTACCAGCTGACTGACGTCCGATCACAATCTCCCGGCCGATCTGGTCTCCGGTTTCGCGGTCCCAGATCCGAACGTTTCCATTCGAAGCCTGGGTTACGATTACGTCGCTTCCTGGTTGGTCTCGAATCGCTTCGAGCAGCAAGGTGTGGCCCACGAGGGGCGGGCCAACTTCTTCGAGCGTTTCGATGTCGAAGCGCTCGAGCACGAAGCTGTCGGGTGATCGTGCATACAGCGTGGTACCAGCGGCGTCAGGACGATCGAATCGCGTCCCGTCGCCGGAGTGGACGAGTTCGCCAGTATCGGTGTCGAAGATGCCCCAAACGTTTGACCCATCGGCAGTTCCCCACGAGCCGACGAAGTGGGCGCCATCTCCCGACAAGCTCATGAACCCGAGCGCAGATCCCATGGCGCCGTCCTCGCTACCCGGAATCGAGAACTCGTGGATGCGCTCCCCGGACTCGGTGTCGTAGATGTCGAAGATTGAGGCACCAAAGCGCCACGCGGCTTGCGTCGAACCGTCAGAGCTCGCCGCCCAGACCCCAACGGGGCCTCGTTCGGCTTGCTCGGCAAGCAGTGGTGGCGCCAACGGTTCGAACTCCTCATCCAGGACCGTGACGAGGACCCCTTCCGGGCTAAACAAGAACGTCACCGTCGAGTCTCCGGTGTTCAACGCGAAGCCGGGGCCGCTTTCGGCCACGATGGTGGGTGGGTCGGTGGTGAGGTCCCATTCGACGATCGGAGACCGTGCCGAACCATCGAATACCGACACCAGTGCGCGCGTCCCGTCACCCGATATGGAAGCGAACAACTGCCCGAGAACTTCCTCCTTGATTTCGGCTTGGAATGGCGTCAGACCGACGCGCCGTTCGAGCACGCTGGTCCCATCGAGAGACGAAATCTCGATGCCAACAAAGCCACTTACCAGACGTCGTCCCCGGCCATGATCGATAAAGACCGCTGCGGCGTTGGGATTATCAATCGGCGCAGGCTGGATGACCTCACCCGCTTCCAAGTCGAAGACCGCTGCGCCCGACGGCCAGAACGTACCGACCATCTGCGTCTCTTCTTCGTCGAACCAGTTCATCGACCCCAACCCAGCGGTGGAAAGCGGCTCGCCGAGCAGTTCGCCCGACGCCGTGTCGAACGAAAACAAGGCGATACCACCCGCGGTCACGCCCGCACCCGGGAGCACGCCCACGACGACGGAGCCGCCGTCGCTTCGGAACAGCGTGCCTGTCATTTCCGATGGCACGGGCACGCCCGGAATCGCGAGGTCATTGGCCCAAACTTCCTCATGGGTCGCCCCATCCCAGTACTGCACCAAACCGTCCCCGCTCATCGTGAGGTACTCGCCGCTTGGGCTCCAGAAAACTTGCCGTAGATCGGCCCCGGACGTTTGATGCTCGAGCTGCGGGTTGCGCGGGTCGGAGATGTCCCAAATCTCGACCCAGCGAGGCAGGTTTCGACATTGGAGATCTTCGCTCTCCTCACGCGCTACGGCGACATGGCTCCCGTCGGGCGACATCGAAATCAGGCCACAGCCCCTCGTTGGAACAGCCCCAAGCACATCCCCGCTCGCCACGTCGACGAGCTGCATTTCGGGTAGGGCGACGGCCTGATATGCGAGCAGTGAGCCGTCATCAGAGATGTCGAATTCGATGAACTCTTCCTCGAGTCGCAAAATGAGCTCCTGGTCGTCGACGTCCCACACGTCGAGTCCCAGGCGTCCCGACGAAGCAACGATGTTCGCCTCCTCCACGAAGACGCTCGTTCCCCCATACTCCGCGTTGCCATCGGTGAGCACCGCCCGCCGCCCATCAACCGACGTCAACACCCGTTGCAACGCTCCTGCGCTCACGTGTGACTCGTCGATGCCGTACGCCTCCACCGCAAGGAGTGCAGCTAACGGAGGGTTCACATCGACCTCCGCGACCGCCTGCGCACGCATGCGCTCGACATCGGCGGTCCTCGCCGACTCCTCGGCCAAAACCGTCTGGGCCTCCGCTACCTCTGCAGCTTCAGTGGCTTCTCGCTGCTGCGATAGGGCGATGATCGCTGCTATCGCGGCGATAACGAAAGCGCCTCCCGCCACCGCCACTAGCTGACGGAGCCGACTGACTCGCTTTCGTTCGACTTCCAACGCCTGCTCAGCGGCGGCTTCTGACGATTCGAGATATCGGCGTTCGAGACTAGTGAGCGGTACGGGTGACGAAGCGAGCCATCCAGCATGGTTTGCGAGACGAGGTCCAGTGAGGACGAGGTCCGGGTCTTCGCCAGCCGATGCCCACTCCGATGCGGACTCGGCGAGTCGGCGCTGAGCCTGCACCGCCGTGCGGGCGTCGTCGACCCAGCGTTGAAGGGTCGACCAACGGGTGATGAGCGCCTCGTGCGCGATCTCCACCGTTGGGGCTCGGGTGATGGGGTCTTGATCGAAGGTGAGGAGACGGTGCTTGCCAAAGAGCGCGAGCACTTCTTCGGTTCGCGGACCCGCAACATCGATCAGCTCACGTCGAAGCGTACGACGGCGTGTGTCGGCCGAGCCCGCTTGAACGGTCACCAGTCTGACGAAAACGTCTTGCGCGCTTCGCTGGGCTGGCTCGCTCAGCTCGCTCAGAATCGTGTCGGCTCGTTTGGCGAGTGCACCAGCGACTCCGCCGAGGTTGTCGTAGCTCGACGCGGCGATCACACCGTGCTGGCGAGCGTCGAAGAGTTCCGTCAGCGCGTGTTGCAGCAGTGGTAGCGCCGCCGGTTGGCCGGCCATGT